>JALEWA010000015.1 GCA_022788085.1 Lachnospiraceae bacterium | reverse complement strand
TATTTACGTTTTCTAGCTGCTTCAGATTTCTTCTTACGTTTTACGCTTGGCTTCTCGTAATGCTCTCTTTTACGGATTTCCTGCTGAATTCCGGCTTTAGCGCAACTTCTCTTGAATCTACGTAAAGCGCTATCTAAAGTTTCGTTTTCTTTAACGATTACATTTGACATGCTATCACACCTAACCTCCCTCCAGCCCTATTATTGTGTGCCAGACTGTTCGGGTATACTTAATTGCACATTTAGATTATATCAGAATTTCAAAATACGTCAACAGTTTTTTACATATTTTTTTATTTTTTCTGCAAAATATTTCCTGAAGCCCCCGAACCGTTTCAGAAAACATGATAAATATCAGAATACTTACAGTTGTCCTTCTAATACCTTTGCCACCTCTGCGACTGCCTGGTCAATTCCTGCCGGATTCTTTCCTCCAGCCTGTGCCATATTAGGACGACCACCGCCGCCACCTCCTACTAGCGCAGCAATGCCCTTAATCAAATTACCGGCATGGGCGCCCTTAGCAATTGCGCCATCTGTTGCCATAGCAATCAGATTAACCTTACCATCTGCACTGGAAGCTAATACGACAACACCCTCTCCAAGCTTTGTTTTCAGCTGGTCTCCAAGATCCCTTAATCCATTCATATCAACTCCGTCAACGCGTGCTGCAAGCAGTTTGACACCCTTGATATCAACAACCTGATTCATAACATCACCAAGTGCATCCTTTGCAGCTTTGCTCTTTAAGGATTCATTCTCACTCTGAAGTGCTTTCACTTCTGCCAGTAAATGTTCTATTTTTTCAACTAATCCAGACGGAGTTGTCTTAACAAGTTTTGCACTCTTTTCCAGTGTTTCCTCAAGATTCTTGTAATATTCAAATACACCGTTTCCTGTCAGAGCTTCTATTCTTCTTACTCCTGCTGCAACACCGCTCTCTGATACAATCTTAAATGCCATAATAGCGCCTGTATTTGCAACGTGAGTACCACCACAAAGCTCTGTAGAAAAATCACCCATCTTAACAACGCGGACAGTTTCTCCATATTTTTCTCCGAATAATGCCATAGCGCCTGTCTTCTTAGCATCATCAAGAGACATCTCCTGTGTATCTACGATAAGATTGTTTGCAATCTGTTCCACTACAAGCTGTTCTACCTTAGCAATTTCCTCTGCTGTCATAGCCTGGAAATGTGTAAAGTCAAATCTGAGTCTGTCTCCATTTACAAGAGAACCTGCCTGCTCTACATGCGAACCAAGAACAGTCCTTAACGCTTTCTGTAAAAGGTGGGTTGCACTATGATTCTTACAGGTATCAGCTCTTCTTGCTCCATCTACACTTAAAGTAACAACATCGCCAACCTTAATCATACCTTTTGTTACAACACCAACATGACCAATTTTACCGCCTAACAGCTTAACCGTATCCTTGACTTCAAATTCCGCATCCTTAATGGTAATGACACCGGTATCTGCTTCCTGTCCACCCATAGTTGCATAGAATGGTGTCTCATCCACAATAATGGTACCAGTTTGTCCATCTGTCAATGCATCAACGATTTCATCCTCAGTTGTAAGCACAGTAACCTTTGACTCATGTGTAAGTCTGTCATAGCCTACGAACTTACTTGTAATACTTGGATCAATAGACTCATATACGGTAACATCTGCGCCCATGTAATTAGTCACTTTACGAGCCTTACGTGCGGTATCCTTCTGCTCCTGCATAGCAGCCTTGAAGCCTTCCTCATCCACCGTAAAGCCTTTCTCTTCCAGAATCTCAATTGTTAAATCAATCGGGAATCCATACGTATCATATAAACGGAAAGCATCTGCTCCTGCAAGAACCTTCTTACCTTCCTTGTTCAGCTTCTCTTCCATATCAGCCAAAATACTAAGTCCCTGATCGATTGTCTTGTTGAACTTGTCCTCCTCCTGAATGAGTACATTAAAGATAAAATCTTTCTTTTCCTCTAATTCCGGATAACCATCTTTACACTCTTCAATAACTGTCTGTGCAATCTTTGTAAGGAATTTGCCTTCGATTCCTAATAATCTTCCATGTCTTGCAACACGCCTGATCAATCTTCTTAATACATAACCTCTTCCCTCGTTTGACGGCAAAATGCCATCAGAAATCATAAAAGTTGAAGAGCGCATATGATCTGTAATCAGACGTATAGATACATCTTTCTTCTCATCCTTCTGATATTCTACACCTGCCACCTCACAGATTTTATCACGAATTGCCTTCATGGTATTAATATCAAATACCGTATCAACATCCTGTACAACAACAGCAAGTCTTTCCAGACCCATACCGGTATCAATATTCTTCTGCTTCAGTTCTTCATAATTACCATGTCCATCGCCATCAAACTGTGTAAATACATTATTCCATACCTCAATAAAACGGTCACAGTCACAGCCAACCTTACAATCCGGCTTTCCACAGCCGTACTTAATTCCTCTGTCATAATAAATTTCAGAGCAAGGTCCACAAGGTCCTGCACCATGCTCCCAGAAGTTATCACATTCTCCTGTTTCCGGGTCACGATAAAATCTTGTTATCTTCTCTGCCGGAACACCAATTTCATTTACCCAAATATCAAATGCTTCTTCATCTTCACAGAAAATAGAAGGATATAATCTCTCCGGATCAAGTCCCACTACTTTAGTCAGGAATTCCCAGCTCCATGCCAGAGATTCATGTTTAAAATAATCCCCAAAAGAAAAATTTCCAAGCATTTCAAAGAAAGTAAGGTGTCTTGCAGTCTTACCAACATTCTCAATATCACCGGTTCTTACACATTTCTGACATGTTGTCACTCTTCTTCTTGGTGGAATCTCCTGTCCTGTAAAATAAGGCTTCAATGGTGCCATTCCGGAATTGATAATCAACAAGCTGTTATCATTATGAGGCACAAGAGAAAAGCTCTTCATTGCCAGATGTCCTTTACTCTCAAAGAATTCCAAAAACATTCTTCTAAGATCATTTACTCCGTAGTTTTTCACGATTCTTCCTCCAAATCTATTCTCATCTTTTTAACACAAAGCGACATTTTCCTTTTGTGCAAGTGCGCAAAATAAAAGTACTGGTCTGTCGAAACCAGCACTCTTATTATAGTTTAGCAGTTATTTATTGTCAAACAAAATGTATTGATTTACATAGATTTTGTAAGATACTCCTTAAACTGCTTCTCCGGAAGCGGCTTTGAGAAGTAAAATCCTTGCAGATAATCACATCCAAGCTCTGCCAGTTTCGTCGCCATCTCCTCAGATTCCACGCCTTCTACAACAATTTCCATGTCCATATCCTTAATCATGTTTATACTTGCGCATAGTGCAATCATTGCTTTTTCATTCTGAAAGGAAGACCATAGGATCGATTTATCGATCTTAACAATCTTAAATGGCAATGTCATCATATAAGTAATGGTTGAATACCCTGTTCCATAGTCATCCAGGGAAAAGGTCACACCCATCTCATTGATTTTCTTCATATTCGCTGCCAGTATCTCATGATTCTGGGCAAGAGCCGTTTCTGTAATTTCAAGGTTAATCTGTGTACAATCTACTTTGTATTTCTTCATAAGCTCTTCTATTCTCTGGGGAAGCTCTTTCTGAATACATTCGATAATAGAAAGATTTACCTCAATATAATGTATTCCGTATTTCCTGATATCTTCTTTCTGCAAAAACTGGCATACTTTTTCCAATACAAGATGCCCAATTTCTATAATCTTCCCATTTTTTTCTGCAATCGGAATAAACTCGTCCGGTGAAACAAACCCCATCTCTTCGTCATACATACGAAGAAGCGCCTCGGCAGCAACAATTCTTTTTTCTTTTGTACTATAAATTGGCTGATAATACACATCAAAGCTTGTTTGTATCAATGCTCTGTCGATAGCACGCTCAATTTCATCATAACGACGCATATATGCAATATCTAAATGCCTGCCCTCATACGTACTTCCATTCTTTAATGAAGGCATGATTTCCAGATATTCCAAGTAATTATATACATCATTAATATTTTTTACATCAGATGGTAAAACAAGCAGTGCACCTACTGCCCATACCTCTATATCCCTGCCATATATCTTCCACGTTTTCCGGAGTATTTTCAGTATTTCATCTGCCTCACCCTTTGCATCTTTTTCCTCTGTTTTGAGTACTTCAACTGCAAACCTTCCATCCTGCAGATAATATACACGCTCCCGGCCGGCTTTATCACAAAGAAGACATGACGTTTCACGCATCAGCTTCTTATAAGTCTCCAGCCCATACTTACTCTGCATGGAGCTCTTGTCCCTGAAACGCATCACCATAATAAAACTGTTCTGTTTATTTTCAAGCATCTGTACAATCTTTTTTGAAAAAGCATACTGATTCATTACTCCTGTTTCGGAATCCATCATTCTGTCCATTCTTGGCGCACTTAAATAAATCCAAAGCAACGAAATTGTCATTCCAAAGCTTTCGATAAAAAAGCCCGGAATTTCATACTGCAGCCATGCACAAAGATATGGCAGTATGATAAACATATATAAGGATATTTTCTTTGACCATTCAACAACTTTTCCAAACCGCAAAAGGTGCTGTAAACTAAACAGCAAATAAACGATCGCAACAATATAATACAGATAGACCTGTTCTGAGCGGACATAATAACCCTGTTCATCAATTCCAAACAACCACTGGCACTTTATATTCATTACAATCAATACCAGCCCATATACATTAAGAAGTCCTAATACCAGCTTTGTCCACTTACCGATTTTTTGCTCTGTAGTAATGATAATATATACCGCATAACTTACAATAATAAACTGTTGGATTAGTACATAAAGGGTTTTTAACGCCAGACTGACCTTTCTTTGTAATTGATAGTAGATTCCATTCATCCCGAGAGCCAAATCAATCACACTGGAAAGAGTAATCATCCAAATCATCAACAATAACAGTTTATTATCTTTTGTTGGAATCCTGTATTTAAGATAAAAAGACGCCAACATGGTAAAACTTAATACTACTGCACTGATTACAAAGTACAAACCATTACTCATTACGAAAACTCCTACTAACACACATACAAAAACAACTATTTTAACAGTTTGAGCAATAAATTGAATTGTATCCTAATTCTAGCATAGTTTTCTGTTATTTGTATATATAACTTTTTAACAAACTGTTTATATATTATTTATTTCAATTGTGGTATACATTCACATAAATAATGCATTTTTAGTCAGACAGTTATATGGCAGTTTCGTGTCACTCTTGAATTATTCTATATAATTCTCACTGAACTACACTTTGTTACATCATTTTTAATACAAAAACCGCCTCAAGCATCATACTTAAGGCGGCAATCTTCTTAGAATGTGAACTTATCTGCAAAGTAAGCATCTAATTCATCAATCTTAACACGAATCTGCTCCATGGAATCGCGGAAACGAATGGTAACGGACTGATCCTGCTCTGATTCGAAATCATATGTAATACAGAATGGTGTACCAATCTCATCTTGACGACGATATCTCTTACCAATATTTCCTCTGTCATCAAATTCACAATTATATTTCTTTGAAAGCTGAGCAAAGATTTTCTCTGCGCCTTCATTCAGCTTCTTACTTAATGGAAGAACACCAATCTTAACAGGTGCAAGTGCCGGGTGGAAATGAAGAACTGTTCTCACATCTCCCTCACCAATTTCCTCTTCATCATAAGCAGCACACAGGAAAGCAAGAACGACACGGTCTGCACCAAGAGAAGGCTCAATTACATAAGGAACATACTTCTCCTTCTTCTCATCGTCGAAGTAAGACATATCCTGTCCTGATACATTCTGATGCTGTGTCAGGTCATAATCGGTTCTGTCAGCAATACCCCAAAGTTCGCCCCAGCCAAATGGGAATAAGAATTCAATATCTGTTGTTCCCTTAGAGTAGAAGCAAAGTTCTTCCGGTGAATGGTCACGCAGACGCATCTCATCTTCCTTAATACCAAGATTTAATAACCAGTCACGGCAGAATGCTCTCCAGTACTGGAACCACTCAAGGTCTGTACCCGGTTCACAGAAGAACTCAAGCTCCATCTGCTCAAATTCTCTTGTACGGAAAGTAAAGTTTCCAGGTGTGATCTCATTTCTAAAGGACTTACCGATCTGTCCGATACCAAATGGAATCTTTTTTCTGGAGGTTCTTTGTACATTCTTGAAGTTTACAAAGATACCCTGTGCTGTTTCCGGTCTTAAGTAAACAGTATTCTTTGCATCCTCCGTTACACCCTGGAAAGTCTTGAACATCAGGTTGAACTGACGAATATCGGTAAAATTATGCTTTCCACAGGTTGGGCATGGAATCTGATGTTCCTCAATGAACTGCATCATCTTCTCCTGACTCCATGCATCTACAGATTCCTCAAGCTTGATTCCCTTTTCCTCACAGAAATCTTCAATCAGTTTATCTGCACGGAAACGCTCGTGACATTCCTTACAATCCATAAGTGGATCAGAGAAGCCACCTAAATGTCCTGATGCAACCCATGTCTGAGGATTCATCAGAATCGCACAGTCTACACCAACATTATAGGGATTCTCTGTTACAAATTTCTGCCACCATGCCTTTTTTACATTGTTCTTCAATTCAACACCAAGATTACCATAATCCCATGTATTGGCAAGACCTCCGTAAATCTCAGAACCAGGATATACGAATCCTCTTGCCTTTGCTAAAGCAACAATTTTTTCCATTGACTTTTCCATTGTTTTTCCCTCACCTTATCTTATTTATTATTTAAATACTATCACACTATAGCCCTTTGTCGGTTCAACATCGACCTTTTTCTTTGCAATCGGAGTAATACCGTTTCCTGTATATAAAATTGTGTCATAGCAATTAACTCGCAGCGTTCCATCCTTTATTACATTTTCCATAATCATAATATGGTTTTCTCCCATATTCAGAAGTTCCTGCCGCCCGATCTTTGTTCCTTCCTTATCTGTTCCCGTCAGGCTCATATTCATATCATAGCCTTCTGCATATGCCTCCTGAACCGTACCGACAAACAGAGTCTCACTATTATATCCGCTGTATGTGTCTGCACTATTATATTTCAAAACCACTTTGACCTTCTGATCAACCATTTCACATGTTTCCAATGTAATCTCTGAATCAGGATCCTGCTTACGATAATCTGTTATTGTGTCCTGAATCATATTTTTCAAGTCTTCTACACTATAATAGCTTTCTGTAAAATCTTCTACAATGATACTTTCTATACTGCCATCTTTCTCGATAGAAATAGAGTTCATTAAGTTCTCTTCCACCGACGCATCTTCTGTTCCACATGCTGTCATCCCTAGAATAAATGCCGCAAGGGCACCCATCATCATAAACTTTTTCATTGTTCTTGCCTTCCTTTTTGAGCTTTCTGAAAGTTCTGCGTCTTATTATATCGAACTCATTCGAGATTTTCAAGTATTTCAAGACTTTTAAAATTCCTGTCCATCGTTTTGGCACAAAGTCTTCTGCAAAACACACGCAATTCACGAAGAACCTCTTCTGTTACCGTAAAGGAGAAAAGCTTTTCAACCGGTGTCCTCATTATGTAGTCAACCGTATAAACAGCAGACTCCTGTAATCCTGACTCTGATGTCACTCCCGGGAACTCACCGTTAATCATAATTGCCTTCAATTCAAAAATGACCCGTACCAGCTTATGGGAAAAAGCATGCGATGTCAAAGCTCTTAAGGACTGATAGATTAACTTAAGCATCATAATTTCATCATTGTTCTCCCGTGTATAATAATCACAGATTTCCAGAAAATACATGCCATAGTATGCCCCTGAAAAATCCTCTCGCAGAGTCTCAAAATAATTGGATATATCAGCTTCTGCCATCGTATATGAACTTTTTCCCACATACAGTTTGAACTGCCCAAAGGAAAACGGATTCGTAGGTGCCATCAGGCGGTTTCCCGGCTTTCTGGAAGCCCTTGCAAAAGCGGATATTTTTCCTCTTTCCTTTGTTAAAATAACGACTCTTCTGTCATACTCACCAATTGGTTCTGATTTCATTATGATTCCTGTCACAATTACAAAATCCTGCATATCCTAGTTCACGCTTTTCTCCCGTTTCATCCTTCGTATAACAGTCTGTCGGCTGTTTTTCCAATTCCTGTTTATACTCCAAATAATCCCTAATCCGTCCCGTTTTCATAAAGCGGCTCCACCGTTCTTCGTACATTTCGCTTCTCCCTTCTGTATCTTACAGATAGGGTTTGCCTTTTTTCAATTTCTATTCTGTTTCTTTGGGATCGTAACCAAAATTCTTAATCAGAAAATCACTGTCCCGCCAGTCCTTTTTAACCTTAACCCAAAGCTGCAGGTTTACATGCATTTCCAGTAAATCTTCTATTTCCGGGCGAGCCATGGAACCAATTTTTTTCAGCATAGCACCACCCTTTCCAATGATAATACCCTTATGAGAATCTCTTTCGCAGATAATCGTCGCATTGATTTCCACCAATTTTTTGCCATACTTCATAGATTCGATTGTTACTGCAACACCATGAGGTATCTCTTCATCAATACTTCTTAATACCTTCTCACGAATCAATTCTGCTACAATTTGTCTTGTTGGCTGATCGGTAATCGTATCCTCATCATAAAATGCCGGGCCATATGGAAGATATTTCATAATCTGTTGAATGAGCGTATCTGTATTGTCTTCCTTTAAGGCAGATACCGGAACGATTTCCGCAAAATCCATCAGCTTTCTATAGGCATCAATATATCCCAAAAGTTGTTCTCTTTTCACGGTATCTATCTTATTCATAACAAGGATAACCGGTACATTCGTCTTTTTAAGTTGTTCGATGATATGTTGTTCACCGGCACCAATATAATCCGTCGGTTCCACAAGCCACAAAATCACATCTACTTCTTTAAGGCTTCTCTCTGCAATATTTACCATATAGTCACCCAGTTTATTCTTTGCTTTATGAATACCCGGTGTGTCTACAAATACAATTTGACCTTCTTCTGAAGTATACACTGTCTGTATTCTGTTTCTTGTTGTCTGAGGTTTCTTTGATGTAATTGCAATCTTTTGCCCAATTAAAGAATTCATCAGGGTTGATTTTCCAACATTTGGTCGTCCTATCAGGGCTGCAAAGCCAGATTTATATTTTTCATTCATTTTCTTTATCCGAACCTTTCTGTGTACCTTCCTGTGTCATATTCTGTGGTTGCTGTACTTCATTTTGTTGTGGTATATTCCACTTTCCTGCATTAAGCTGTTGCATCCTTATCATCTCTGCTTTCTTAGCTGAATGCTTCTTCTCCCATTTTATGATAAGCTTTACAATCAATGCCATAATACCAATAATTACCAAAAATACAACTATATTTGGTATGCTGATAATCAATCCAATAAAGAAGCTCCTTAAACCATCTCCCACGGAATACAGATTCTCCATAAAGCCTGTCTTAATCTGTTCCCAGGTTCCCTTCTTCTCCTGTGGAGTATACCTTGCCACTTCTTCGATGTCCAGATAGACCGTGCTGTAATCAATCCGATTATCGTAGGTTCTAAGCTGTGATTCCATACTCTCAAGCTGATACTGTACTTCTGTCAGACGGCTCTCTATGGTAATGATATCTTCTATCGTTTCTGCTTCATCCAGAAATTCCAGTAATCTCTCCTGTTCTTTTAGCAACATCTTCTTATGGCTTTCTAAATCCACATAAGTTAACGTAACATCCTCTACACTTTCCTGACGATATGTAATATTAGATGAACCTTCCACGGTTTCCAGAAATGCATCCAGATTAGACTTTGGGATTCTTGCAGTAATGTTTGCATAACGGTTATTTTCCATTCCCTGGGTGCTAAACTGTTCTACATAACCTCCAAGTGCTTCCACCTTTTGATTTATCTTTTCTACCAGTTCATCGAAATTTTCTGTTTCTACTGTCATATTCACAGTCTTGATCAGCTTACGATTCATCTCGACTGCGTTTTGTCCGTCTACTTGTGCTTTCGCCTCCTCAGCATAGCTTTCTCCATAAAAATTTGCAGAATCCATATCCATAGAGTTATTAACGGATGATTCTGCTGTTGTACTGTAGCCACTGCTGCTTCCACATCCTGTCATGGAAAGCAGTAATGCACATACAAGCCCTATTAACCCTTTCTTTTTCATGTATATTCCTCCCTCCCAGAAAAGAAATATGTACTCTCGGAATCTTTTGTATATGGATTTTAAGAGAGTACATAAATACCTAATGAAATAAATTCTCTATGGTACCAAACATATCCTTATTTTCTTCAATCGCCTGACCATTTCCAACAACACAGACTGCCTGCTCCTTCATAATGGCATCCATGTAATCCGCAAGTGCCCTGATATCCTCCTGTGTACATGCAAGCAGTTCATCTCTCTCCTGCTGTACTTCCTCATAAGTCTGATTCGTCAGATAAGCACTTGAAGACCGACTGCCCTTCGCTGATGGATTCATTGGAACATCCAAATCGCTGATTGCACCAATAATATATTTTGTCATTGTCCTCTCATCTGCTGTAAATCCTCGCAGATAGTCACCTGTCTTTTCAAAAGTTTCCATGGTCTTTTTCAGGTTCGGATCACGGTAAGAAACAAAGTAGCTGTCACCACTCTTACCAAAATTACACATACATCCATATGCTCCACCCTTTACGCGCACATTTGTCCAAAGATATTCATATCCCATGATTACCTTTAATACCCTTAAAGCACCTGTATAGGGGAGTCCACTTTCTGTTCTGTAATTTCCTGCACGTCCGACATACTGAATCTGTGCTGATGTTTCAAAGCCTTCATTCTTTTTCAAGAGCTTAAGCGTAAAATGCTCCTTGCGAACGGAATCTGTAAACAGACCTGCCCTTAAAGCCGGTACAAGCTTCTTTAATTTCTCATACCCATCTTCCGATGCTGTGTAATCTACCATCAGGTTTTCCGGTCGGAAGATGCATCTTGTAAGCTCGCTAAGTTTTTCGATTAGTTCTTTCTTATTGCCATCGAAATCAGTTTCAATCTTTTCAAGTAACCGCAGACAGGGTAGTCCACTTACCATTTCTGATACTGCTGCCGTTTCACTGAAATATGACATGGCACGGATTGCAGCCAGGGAATGTCCGGCTGAGGTCATGTTGCCCTGCATACGCGATTTCATCTCTGCTACAATTTCCAGGATTCTATTCTCATCCGTAAGGCTTGAGGTTGTCATGATTTCAGAAAGCAGCCCAAATGCATTCTCAAGCTCTTCATACATCGCCTTTGTCTTTACTTCAAAGGTCAGCTTATATTCCTCCAGATTTCTTGCATTTACATAGGTACTTACCGTTGTATAGATACCACCTGTATGAATATTCGTTTCATTATACAGTTCGCCATAATCATAGTTCTTCGTATCAACAAAGCCGAGCACATTCTTAAGAATTCCAACATAAGCAAATAAATCAGCCGGAATATTTGAAGCATCAAAAATCAAACGTATATAACCGATTCCATTCGTGTAAATATTATGAAATAAGACCTTTGTATCCTCGATAAAACGTACCTCATTGATAAAGCCTTCTGCCTCCTTCTTCATATCTTCTCTTGTCAGCATCGGGATTTTTGCCAGGTTCTCCGGTTTCTCCTCTGCCTCCTGATATGCATGAAGGGCATGCGTATCCTCAACTATTTTCTTAATCTCATCTTCCGTAAGGGCTGCCTTATATGCCTGCAGCTTGTCTGCAAGCTCTTTTTCCTCTTTTGCTGTCAAGCCTTCCTTGGGTGAAACAACAAGAACTGTTTTATGGTTATTATGAATCAGATACTTCTCAATTAACTGCTCATAATAATCGGTATCAATCTTCTCACGTAAAGTCCTGAATACTTCGTTTGCTTCTATCATATCAAATGCCATATGATCATCATACAGCCAGGAATCGAACATCTGCAATCCATACATCAATCCCTTGGGATAGGAACCAAAATCTGCTTCTCGATACTTAAACTCATAGTAATTCAGTCCCGCAAGCAAAGCTTTCTTATCTAAGCCCTCCCTGACAATTTTTGCAAGTTCTCCTTCAATCGTAGAAACAAACTCATCCTTTTGAGAATCATTCGCATTCTTTGCAACGATAGAAAAATATGGCTGATAGATTCCGTTCTCATAAATACTATATACTTCTGTTCCAATATTCTTGTGAATCAGCGCAAGCTTTAAAGGTGCACCGGCTGAAGAACATAGCGCATAATCAATAATCTGCATTGCATAATACAATTCTTTATCAAGGCTTGTACCCACAACTGCGTTGTAGGATAAATAGGTATTGTCCTTTAAAGACTCTCCCTCCATAACAGGATAATCCTTATGAATCGTAACAGGCTTTTCAAATGGTTTCTGCAATGCAACACTCGAATCAATATCAATACGGTCAAATTTACTTAAATAGTTCTCATCCATCCAAATCAGTTTCTCTACCATATCCATATTTCCATATAAATAAATATAGCTGTTAGACGGGTGATAATATCTTCCATGAAAATCAAGAAAAGCCTCATAAGTAAGCTCAGGTATTACTTTCGGGTCTCCACCTGACTCTACTCCATAAGCAGTATCCGGATAAAGAGAATTCAACACCTCTCTGTCATGTACATCATCCGGAGAAGAAAAGGCTCCTTTCATTTCATTATATACAACACCATTCAAGGTAAGTGGCTCATCCTCAGACTCCATCTCATAGTGCCATCCCTCCTGACGGAATATCTTCTCTTCCTTATAGATATTAGGATAGAATACAGCATCCAGATAAACATGCATCAGATTCTGAAAATCCTTATCATTGCAGCTTGCAACAGGATAAACCGTTTTGTCGGAATATGTCATCGCATTTAAAAAAGTGTTTAAAGAGCCCTTTACCAATTCAACAAAGGGATCCTTTACCGGAAATTCCTTAGAACCGCACAGAACACTATGCTCAATAATATGCGGCACGCCGGTTGAATCCGTAGGTGGTGTTCGAAAGCCTATATAAAATACTTTATTGTCATCATCATTACTAAGGAGTGCCACTCTTGCACCAGTTTTCTTATGCTCTAATAAATAACTCATGGAATTGAGATCCTTGATTTCTCTTTTCTCTATCACCTTATAAGCTGCTATGTCTTCTATTTTCATTCTGTGACCATACCTTTCTATTTCTATATACTGATTGTCATTAAAGCAAGCTTCGATATGGAAATATCTTCTATCGTAGCCTCACCTTTTTTTGCCATTTCCTTATAATTTTGAAGGAAATCCTTCATATTACAGGTTTTGTGAACCCATTTATCTTTTTGCTTACCAAAAAGCCCTTTGCTTTCTTCTTTATAAAAAAGACGTACCTGCAGCTTAAGCTGCTCGTAGATTCGATACGAGAATTCTTCCGGCTTGATCTGGTACAAATGCTCTATCATCTTATTCGTAAGCTCTATATCCTTGCTGATGTATGACCCAATAATTGCCTTGAACTTGAACGGAACATCTTCAAGTTCCATCATTTCCGCATAGGACAGTTCCTTTCCAAAGTAGATATGACTCACATCCTGTATCATGTATTTAAAATCATTATTGCCCTTCATTGGTTCCTTCCTCAATATATTCCATGTGATTTGCTGACAGTCTGATAGCCTCTTTAATCTCGTCCTCTTCTATTTCCATTTCTTTGGCAAGTTCCGCAATCGTTACCTTTCTAAGCAGTTCATCTGCCATTTCTTTTGCCTTGTCATTAATAAGATTCACCTTCTCAAGAACCTTCTCATCAAGTCCTCTGTTATCAGAGTCCTCCCCAATGTAATCCTGCATGGCATCCATAATCATCTTGCCAAGAAATCCCTCTACTTCATCAATTGATTCCACACAGTCAAGCATGGTTACTGCCGAAGCAAGTGCCACGTTACCCTCTCCGATCAAATCCTCAACCAAGGCTCCCTGTCCTGCATAAAGCTTTGCGATCTCAACAACCTGTGGCAAAAAAATTTCCACAAGCTTATTACATGCTGTTATGTCCTGTGTAAGCGCAGACATCATAACTGCTCTCTTCTCGCCATCAGAAACAGCAGGGAGTTCTTTTAACTCATCCAGATAGATATTCAGATAATTAATATCCTCCTGAGTCAGATTCTCATCTGCTTTTCCCGGCTCATCAATGCCAATATGATTCTTCTGCAAATATTCATGAATTAAGGAAAGCTGTGCTTCATTAAGCTTCATCTCTTCAAATGATTCCTGAATCTGCTCACTGGTAAGCATATTTTCCTGTAATCTGGCAGTTTCCTTCAACTGCTCCAAGGTTTGTGCAAATATAAGCTGCTCCTTTTCCATTTATCGTCGATTCCTTCCATATTCTTATTTTACATGTGTATGTGTGAACAAATGCTCCTGGCAATACTCATAATTACCATTACACTTTGAGCAGAACCGAAATTCCAAATCAGGATACTCATCACTTGTTCTTCCACAGATTGCACACTTGTGTTTTGCCACTGACATTGGCTTCGCCTTTCTGACTTCTCTCTGGAAATCATGACGGCGCTTTACCTGCTTCGGTGACATCCTCATACGCAGTCCACTTCTTGTCATAAAGAAAAATACAATAAAATTAAGAAGGGATGCTATAATAGATATCTTACCAACCATCCAGGTATTTACAAATTCATACAATAACAAAGCTACATAAGCTACTCCCAGCCATTTTACCCTTATTGGTAAGATAAACATCAGCAATACCTGTACATTAGGGAAGGTTGCTGCAAAGGCAAGGAATATGGACATATTAATATAGTAGGTACTGAATGAATAAGATGCCATCTGAAAGAACTGTGCTGCCCCGGCTACTGCAAGAAGATCTCCCCAGAAAAGATAAGACATACCCATTGCAATAAAGCTTCCAAGCACAGTAAAAATCATTCCCAGAAACATATATACATTGTATAAAAAGGTTCCCCATGTTCTTTCCAGGGATGTTCCAATAGAATAATAGAAATACAACATAATAATGGTAAAAATATCAAGCGAATCCGGTGGTACCAATATCCATGTAACAATTCTCCAGACCTGTCCATGAAGAATGCGATAGGGATCCAAGGTCAGATAACTTAAAAATGCGGGATTAATCAGATTCATCAAATACCCACATCCATAACACAAAATCAAATATAACGATAGATTCGATATCGCATATCTGCCAAACTTTCTTTCTATTTTGTTCAAAAAATTCATATACACACTTACCCTTCTGTTTAGGTTTTTATTTGATTGTATCATTCATAATCCCAAATGTAAACCAATCCTCAAATCACAAGAAAAAAATAATAATTTTTTTAGAAATCCCATAAAATGGTAATACATTTTTAGGAAATTGTTCAGTTGCCTTTTTGCGAACGCTGTCGTATAATGTCAAATGTATGTTTATAAATGAGAAATATATCCTATTTCATATTTAGTATTTTTTTAGAAAGGCATGGTTTTATCATGAATACTGAGTTCTACACACTTGGAATCGATATTGGTTCTACTACTGTTAAGGTAGCTATCCTGGATAAAGCACATCATTTATTATTCTCTGATTACCAGAGACATTATGCAAACATTCGGGAAACCCTTGCTTCCTTATTGCAGGATGCTTACAGTAAGCTTGGAAATATTACTCTGCATCCTATGATTACAGGTTCTGGCGGACTTACACTTGCTAATCATCTTGGTGTTCCTTTTGTACAGGAGGTTATTGCCGTATCTACCTCTCTTCAGGAGCTTGCCCCTAAGACAGATGTCGCTATCGAGTTAGGTGGTGAGGATGCAAAGATCATCTATTTTGAAGGTGGTAATGTAGAACAGAGAATGAATGGTATCTGTGCCGGTGGTACAGGTTCTTTTATCGATCAAATGGCATCTCTCATTCAAACAGATGCAACCGGTTTGAATGAGTATGCTAAAAACTATAAATCTCTTTATACTATCGCTGCACGTTGTGGTGTATTTGCCAAAACTGACATTCAGCCATTAATCAATGAAGGTGCTACGAAGGAAGATTTATCTGCCTCTATTTTCCAGGCAGTGGTAAATCAAACCATCAGTGGACTTGCCTGTGGAAAGCCGATACGTGGCCATGTTGCTTTCTTAGGAGGTCCGCTTCATTTCCTGTCAGAACTAAAGCAGGCTTTTATCAGAACGTTGAAGCTTGATGACGAACATATTATTGATACGGAAAACTCTCATCTTTTTGCAGCAATCGGTTCTGCGCTGAATGCGAAGGAAGATGTTTCTTTCACCATGAAAGATATGGTAAAGAAGCTTTCTTCTGATATTAAAATGGCATTTGAAGTAGAAAGAATGGAACCTCTTTTTGCAAACGAAGATGAATATAAGTCATTTCAGGACAGGCATAGCATCCACCATGTTAAAACTGCTTCCTTGCGTGATTACCATGGAAGATGTTATCTTGGAATTGATGCAGGTTCCACAACAACAAAGGTTGCTTTAGTTGATGAAGATGGCAATCTTCTGTATTCTTTCTATAGCAATAATAATGGAAGCCTGATCAAAACAGCAACACATGCGATTCAGGAAATTTATTCACAGCTTCCTGAAGATGCTACCGTTGTACGTTCCTGCTCTACCGGTTATGGAGAAGCACTGATTAAGGCTGCTTTCATGCTCGATGACGGTGAGGTTGAAACAGTTGCCCATTACTATGCTGCCGCATTCTTCAATCCTGATGTTGACTGTATTCTCGACATCGGCGGACAGGATATGAAGTGCATAAAAATCAAAAATCAGACCGTAGATTCTGTACAGTTAAATGAAGCATGTTCTTCCGGATGTGGTTCCTTCATCGAGACCTTCGCAAAATCCCTAAATTACAGTGTTCAGGATTTTGCAAAGGCTGCTCTTTTTGCAAAGCATCCGATTGACCTTGGTACACGCTGTACCGTATTTATGAATTCTAAGGTTAAACAGGCGCAGAAGGAAGGTGCTGAAGTATCTGATATTTCTGCCGGACTTGCTTATTCTGTTATCAAGAACGCTTTATTTAAGGTTATTAAGGTATCAGATGCCTCTGAGCTTGGTAAAAATATCGTCGTTCAGGGTGGTACTTTCTATAATGATGCCGTTCTTCGCAGCTTTGAGAAGATTGCAAACTGTGAAGCAATCCGTCCTGATATTGCCGGAATCATGGGTGCTTTTGGTGCTGCCCTTATTGCCAGAGAACGTTTTCAGGCTTCTCCTGCAGAAGAAACACAAATGCTTTCGATTGAACAGATTAACGAGCTTGCCTTTACCACAAGTTTAGTAAAATGTAAAGGATGTACAAACTCCTGTCGTCTGACTGTAAATAAGTTCTCCGATGGCAGAAGCTTTATTTCCGGTAATCGTTGCGAACGTGGTCTTGGTAAGGCAAAGAATGAGAATCAGGCTCCTAACCTGTTTGCTTATAAATTAAAACGACTCTTCTCTTATG
This sequence comes from Lachnospiraceae bacterium, assembly GCA_022788085.1. GTDB lineage: Bacteria > Bacillota > Clostridia > Lachnospirales > Lachnospiraceae > COE1. The sequence goes on along the minus strand of JALEWA010000015.1, from coordinate 9,045 downwards.
AGCCTCTTTCTGATGCAGAGACAGTCAGAGGTCGCGTAGGTATTCCAAGAGTCTTAAATATGTATGAGAATTATCCATTCTGGCATACTTTCTTTACGAAGCTTGGATTCCAGGTAGTATTATCTCCTGTATCCAATCGAAAGATTTATGAAATGGGAATCGAATCCATTCCTAGTGAATCAGAATGTTATCCTGCCAAGCTTGCACATGGTCATATTGAATGGCTGATTCAGCAGAAGGTTGATTTTATCTTCTACCCGGCTCTTTTCTATGAAAGAAATGAATTTGGTGAAGCAAACAATCATTATAATTGTCCAATTGTTACCTCTTATTCTGAAAATATCAAGAATAATGTAGAAGCAATCGGTCGTGGCGAAGTTACTTTCAAGAATCCATTTATGTCCTTTGCTTCTCCTGAATTAATAGCGCAGGAATTAATCAAGGAATTCCCTGATATTCCTACTAATGAGATCAATGCTGCTGTTCAGGCAGGATGGAAAGAGCTTGATGCTGTTCGCCATGATATGTATAAGAAAGGTGAAGAAGTCATTGCCTATCTGGAAAAGAATCACAAGCGTGGTATTGTACTTGCAGGTCGTCCATACCATATCGATCCTGAAATCAATCATGGTATTCCTGAATTGATTACTTCTTACGATATTGCTGTATTGACAGAGGATTCTGTTTCCCACCTTGCACAGCCTGAACGTCCATTAATCGTATCTGATCAGTGGATGTACCATTCCAGACTTTATGCTGCTGCAAGCTTTGTAAAGACTCGTGATGATCTTGACCTGATTCAGCTCAATTCCTTCGGTTGTGGTCTTGATGCTGTTACTACAGACCAGGTAAATGATATTCTTACTGGTTCAGGCAAGATTTATACCTGCCTTAAAATTGATGAAGTTAACAATCTTGGTGCTGCCAGAATCCGTATCCGTTCTCTCCTTTCTGCCATCCGCGTCAGAGAGCAGAGACATCAGACAAGAGAGATTCATTCCAGTAAACTGGAGCGTGTTATCTTCACAAAGGAAATGCGTAAAAACTACACCATTTTATGTCCACAGATGTCCCCTATTCATTTTGACTTATTAGAGCCAACCTTTAGGAGATGTGGTTACAATCTCGTAGTTTTGAATAATGATAACCGCAAGAGTGTTGATGTCGGTCTGAAATATGTAAATAATGATGCCTGTTATCCTTCCCTTTTAGTGGTAGGTCAGATTATGGAGGCTGTATTATCCGGTGAATATGATACTGACAAGCTTGCTATTATCATGACACAGACCGGTGGTGGATGCCGTGCTACCAACTATATCGGATTTATCCGCCGTGCACTTGCTAAGGCAGGATATTCGCATATTCCGGTTGTATCTCTTAACTTATCAAAATTAGAGCGTAATCCGGGCTTCAAGCTGACACCTATGCTGCTTCTTCGTGCCGTATATGCAGTTACCTTTGGTGATATCTTCATGCGATGTGTATACAGAATGCGTCCTTATGAAGCGGTTCCCGGTTCTGTGGAAGAAGTTCATCAGAAATGGATTCAGAAATGCTGTGATTTCCTCGGACGTAAGATTATGCCACATGCTACTTTCAAGAAGATGTGCCGGGAAATGATTGCGGAATTCGATGCAATTCCTACCCTAGCAATCAAGAAGCCCCGTGTCGGCGTAGTTGGTGAGATTCTCGTAAAGTTCTCCCCTGCTGCCAACAATCATCTTGTAGCGCTTTTGGAGCAGGAAGGCGCAGAAGCTGTTGTTCCTGATTTGATGGATTTCATGTTCTACTGCTTCTACAATCAGCTATATAAGTCAGAGCATCTTGGTACAAGCAAAAAGGCTGCAACTCTATGTAAGTTTGGAATTAAGGCAATTGAGCAGCTTCGTAAACCTGCTTCTGAGGCGTTTGCCAAGAGCAGACACTTTGCCCCACCCGCAAGCATTTATGAAACAGCAAAGCAGGCTTCTGAAATCGTCTCTCTTGGCAATCAGACTGGAGAAGGCTGGTTCTTAACCGGTGAAATGCTTGAACTGATTCATAATGATGCACCGAATATTGTATGTACACAGCCGTTTGGATGTCTGCCAAATCACGTTGTTGGTAAAGGCGTTATCAAAGAACTTCGTAAGCGTCATCCAGAAGCAAACATTGTTGCGATCGATTATGATCCGGGAGCTTCTGAAGTAAATCAGCTTAACAGAATTAAACTGATGCTTTCTACTGCACAGAAGAATCTGAAAAAACAACAGATGGGTGTTACCGGTAGCGTGGATAGTACAACTTCATTAAAGCAGACTGAGCAGACAAAATCTGCTTCCGAATCTGATTTGACAGCTTAATACATATTATGCATATAAAAACCTCATTTCCTTTCATATTGGAAATGAGGTTTTTATTTATGATGACTTATGTTCATCCTTATATTTATTTTTCCATGCCTTAAATTTACGCTTTGCAATGTTGTATTTTTTATCCTCTTCTGTCAATACACGTACTTCCTTTGAAGCAAGCTTTTTACCAAGTTCCTTTATTACACAATCTTCTACATGTTCCTTCCCAATGTCATTTTCGTTTACGGAAAATGTAATTACTGCCTTATTCAATGACTCCTTCTCACATCTCGTATTGGAACGGCACTTTACACTGACTTCTCCGGTCCCCCATCCGGTTGTTTCATATGTAATAGTTCCTAATGTAATCAGGCGATCGATAGTATTTTCCTCTACATTAATACCCTTCATATATTCAGCCTCCAATCCTTAACTTATTACAAAAGTATTACAATTAGAACTATATCACATAATTAATTGTTTTTGCAAGAGTTATTCCGATTTATTGCTGATTTATGTTAATCTTTATTTTTTGTTATTAGTTTTTATTGTTACAAACTTATTGCTTCATTTTGCAGTACAATGTATCGACTGTCTATCTTTTTATTTAAAATAGCTTGTATAATATCTCTTCGCGTAATGATTCCTATGTAACACTCCCTGTCATCTACTACAGGAACAAAATTCTGTTCCATAGCGCGGCTGATCAATGCATTAACATCCTCCTCATCCGTTGCTGCAAGATTCCATCCCTCTTTAATAATATCTTTAATTCTTACCACATCAAGAATCTCTTCACCGTGCTCTAAAATCTGCCATAAAAAATCCCCTTCCTTTACAGTTCCTACATATCTGCCTTCTCTATCAATGACAGGAACTGCTGTGTATCCGCTTTTTCTCATAATAGAAAGTCCGTCTCTTAACGTATCTTCTGCTTCCAAATATGTAGTGCTATACTTTGGTCTCAACATTCCGATTATATTCATTCTTACCTCCTACTGTATTGCTTCTCTCAATTATGCATCATGTACAGTTTTTCTTATTTTTCAACATGTCGTTTTACCTATTTTGTATATTTTTATAATTTATTGTCATTTTCTGTCTTTTCATTCGACTATATTACCATTATAATCCTTAATTGTGACCAAATAAAGTACATATTATAAAATATCTGGAATTTTTATAAAGTTTTTCATAACCGTTTAGAAGTACCCTTAATAAATACGTATACTCATGAATAACCATATCCTTTCACGACATAAAAAGCGTTTGCTCAACAGTAAACGCTACAAGAATTTGCCTTGCAAATTCTTGATTTACTTCCACTACGTTACAGCAATTTCCTGTCACATAAAAAGGACACCTGTTGAGCCAGATGTCCTCATAAGTATATTCATTATTTAATTGTGATATTTCCCTTTGGTGCGGCATATTCATCACCGATAACACCATTCAAAGAATTTACATAAGAAATCAGACCTTCTGCATCTACAACACCTGTGTCAATAACATTGGATGCGTTTGTAAATACATAGTATGTATCTCCACCATCTGCCATAAAGTTATTCACTGCAATATTGTATGTAGCATTCAGATCAAATGCCTTTCCGCCAACGGTTTCAATGGTCACACGACTTCCAGGATTTGCAGGTGCATAGTAGGTTGAATTCGGATATTGTTCACCCTTTGCATACGGAACTGTTGTATCAAGTGTAAACTTAATACCGGAAACCTGTGGGAATCCGCCAAGTGCATCCGGGCAAGCAGAGCATGAAGCCTCTAATGCCTCTAATAGTTCAGCACCTGTTAAAGTTACAATAGAAACAGTATTTCCATACGGGAACACTGTATAGAGTGTATCCATAGAAATGTCACCTGCTTCAATCGTAGCTCTGATACCGCCGCCGTTCTGAATAGCGCCATCAATTGTCATATCAAGACCATTTTCCTTAACATATGTCTCTGCAATATATTTGTATGCATCTGATGAGAAATCACCAAGGTTTGTTTCCTGAGTACGAACACCAGGATTACGTGCACCATCCAGCTTATTCAATGTAGTTGCAAACTTTCCGGAATAAACCTCATCTACAACCTTGTCAAAGCTTTCAACAAATTCATCCATAGACGGGCATCCACCAACTGCATATAAATCATTTACAAGCTTAGCTTCTGTTTTCTTACCGTCATATACAACCACACCAATGTTATTGAGATAATTTCCTGTGCTGACAATCTTTGTACCGTTAGAATCCATTCCTTCCGGCAATTCTGTATGACTATGTCCATCTACGAACAGATCAATACCGGTAACATTAGCAGCCACATCCACAGAGCGGTTTCCAACACTTTCCTCATCAAGTCCTAAATGGCTAAGGCAAATGATATAGTCACAATCCTGTGCTTCCAGGAAATCTACCTGTGCCTGTGCACATGCATATAACTCCTCACCGGCAAGAAATGTTACATCTTTTACATTCTTAGGGCTTGCCTTTGTCTGTGCTTCCGGTGTATCAAGTCCGAATACACCAACCTTCATATCACCAAAAGTAAAAATCTCATTATCGTCTAAATAAGGAAGACCAGTTTCCTTACTGATAATATTGGCATCAAGAATAGGAAATTCTGCTGCTTCTGTCAAAGCCTTTAAAGAATCCAATCCAAAATCGAATTCATGATTACCAAGAGAAACTGCATCATAACCTGCTGCATTCATAAAATAAACAGCATCGAGTCCCTTATAATAGTTTACAAGGTTCGTTCCCTGTGAGAAATCACCTGCATCCAATAATAATACATTTGCACCAAGCTTCTCATAGTACCCCTTTAATGCTGCTACAGACGAAATACCAAGAATTCCATCATCGGCATTCTTTTCATAATATCCATGCATATCATTCGTATGGATTACTACAAGCTTACCAGACATATCTGCTGCTTCTACTATGCTTGCCGGAGCATATGCTGTCAAACCAAGAACCATTGCAAGGCTTAACCCACCAGCGACAAACTTCTTCATTAATTTGTTCATAAACTGCCTCCTTGTATTTTTGCAGATTAGATAAGTATTCTTCTGCCTTATCCTTTTTCATATTACTAGTCTGATAATAATATGTCAACCCGAAAAATGTATGAAAAAACTACTGACAGTTTCTATAACCATCAGCAGTTTCTCTATAATTGTTTATAATTCGCAATTATTTACAGTTCTTGGGAATGGGATAACGTCACGAATATTCCCCATACCTGTCAGGTACATAACACAACGTTCAAATCCAAGTCCGAATCCTGCATGTCTTGCACTACCATATCTTCTTAAATCAAGGTAGAAATCATAATCCTCCGGCTTCAGATTGCACTCAGCCATTCTCTTTTCTAAGACATCAAGCTTGTCTTCTCTCTGACTTCCTCCGATAATCTCACCAATTCCGGGAACGAGGCAATCCATAGCTGCAACAGTCTTACCATCCTCATTGAGCTTCATATAAAAAGCTTTGATTTCCTTTGGATAATCTGTAACAAATACCGGACGTCCAAAAAGCTTCTCTGTTAAATATCTTTCATGCTCTGTCTGTAAATCACAGCCCCATGATACTTTATACTCAAACTCGTCATTATGTTTTTCCAGCTCTTTGATGGCATCGGTATACGTTATATGACCAAACTCAGAATTAGCAACATGCTGCAATCTTTCGATCAATCCCTTATCAACGAACTGGTTGAAGAATGCCATTTCCTCCGGTGCATTTTCAAGCACATAATTAATAACATACTTTAGCATGCTTTCTGCAAGCATCATATCATCCTTTAAATCTGCAAATGCAATTTCCGGCTCAATCATCCAGAACTCGGCTGCATGTCTTGTTGTATTGGAATTCTCAGCTCTAAAGGTTGGTCCAAAGGTATAGATGTTCTTAAATGCCATTGCATATGTCTCACCGTTGAGCTGTCCGCTAACAGTCAGATTCGTTGGCTTATTAAAGAAATCCTTACTGAAATCCACTTTACCATCCTGTGTGAGAGGAATATTGTTCAAATCCAAAGTTGTAACCTGGAACATTTCTCCTGCACCTTCACAGTCACTTCCGGTTATTAATGGTGTGTGTACATAAACAAAATCTCTCTCCTGGAAGAACTTATGAATTGCATAAGCACAGAGAGAACGTACACGGAACACTGCCTGAAAAGTGTTGGTACGAGGACGAAGATGAGAAATAGTTCTCAAATACTCAAAGCTATGACGCTTCTTCTGCAATGGATAATCCGGTGTGGAGTCTCCTTCAATCAGTACTTCTGTTGCCTGAATCTCAAACGGCTGTTTAGCATCCGGTGTCAGAGTTACAATACCTGTTGCAATGATTGCAGCACCAACATTTAACTTAGTAATATCTGCAAAATTACTTAAGGTATCACTATACACCACCTGAAGCGGTTCGAAAAACGTTCCATCATTTACCACCAAAAAACCAAATGTCTTAGAGTCTCTCTTACTTCTAAGCCATCCTCCTATTGTTACCTCTTTATCCGCATAATCCTTATAATTGCGGTATAAATCCTTAATGTTTATCATAGCTTAAAGCCTCCTACTAAAAAAGTCCATTCACTGCTTACCATTATACCCATTTTGGGCTATGTACGCAACGTGTTTGGACTTTTTTTGTGGTTATTTTTAACAATTTAGTGTTCGTTTTGAACGTTATTGTGCTTCTGCCATCCGTGTCTGTGCAATCTGAATGATATCTGCAATGTCCATTCCTGACTTCTGCATAACAACCCGAAGCTCATTTAACTCCTCATTTTTCTGCTGCTCTATGAGCTCGTTCAATTCCTCTCGTTCCTTCTTTATTCTTGTTGTTAATGATTCTATCAGTTCTTCCTTCTGTATAATTTTTTCCTGTAACGATTTCTTAGCACCTCTTGCCATCGTATATCTCTCCTTATACTCATATTCATTGGCATATAAAACCAATTGCTAATATAGTATATGGACAAGATTGGAGAAATATTCCACCCATCAAAATAAATTTGCAGTTTTGCTCACGCTTTCTCTTACCTTGCATATTCTATTGTAGAGGTGACTTATTATGAATTCATGTGTATTAGTTACATTTATATCTTCTTTAGCCTGTGCTATCGCAAAGACACACAGCAAAGAAGGAATTTCTGCTTTAGCTACCGTATTTACGCAGCTCGGCGATACCCTGTCTACCATCCTTGCGCATGATGACTTGTGTTGTTCGGGCAATGAAGAATCTTATGATATTTCAGAAAATCCATAACTGCATGGCAGATTATTTTTTATTTCGTAATTTCTCCCTTCCAGTCTCTGATTCCACCAAATTCTACTATATTACTGTAGCCTATTTTTGCCAGTTTTTCAGCAGCCTGTTTGCTACGATTTCCGCTCCGGCAGTATACCATAATCAGCTTCTCTTTATCCGGAAGTTCAGGAATACTCTCACTTCCAATTTCTTCATTTGGGACACAGATTGCTCCGGGAATATGACCTGACTCATATTCTTCAACCGTCCTTACATCAAGAATAATATAATCATTCTCCTGCTCCATGAGTTCAACTGCTTCCTCCATGGAAATTGTCTTGTATGTTACATCCATCCTTTCTTCCTCTTTTCCACATCCAATCATGCTAAAGCCTAATATCATTAGTATAGAAAATGTCAGTATTTTTCTCATGATTTATTTCCTCTCTTTTATCGTTCCTACAATTTTCCCTATCTCATTTTATCAGACTTATGCTTTATCTTCCAACGGTTTTAGGCTTTTCTTACATATTTCATTTTCCATGAAATCCATTAAATATGCCGACTTGAGATAGTTACCATGTTAATATGCCTAAAAAGAATATAGTGCTATACTAAATGCATGTACTACTTCTTGTTGTTATTTTCTGTTATATTTATATTTTTATTATTTTTTTTCTGATTTTAGTATTGCATTTATTCAAATTATGTGATATATTAAAACCAACAAAAGAAACAAAAGTTTCATATAGATACAAAATCTAAGAAAGAGAGGTACACTCCACCAGAAACGTAATTGCATTCGTTTTATCATAAGATTTGATAACATGATCATCTTGGAAAAGAAAATATCATTGGGATAACATAGAGATCATAAGAAAATACAAACAAAAAATGAAAAACGAAGAAGTCCAAAGAAAAAAAAAGGAAAATTGAATAAGGTGCCATATTAATTTCAAGTTTATTTTATCAGCAAACTATATAGAAAAGAGGTAAAATCCATTGGAGAATGAAATAGTTTAAGAGGCTACATCAAAAAAGAATATTTGATGTAGCCTCTTCTCCTATAATAAAGCCTTTAATGCCTTTGCTTCTTCCTCTGTTAAGGTGCAACCTTTACCCATCTTTTCATGATTAGGTGCCCAGTCTCTGATATCATATTTGGGTGCGGCTCCATTCCATGAGATTTTGTTCAGTTCTTTTCTCCAGCCCTTTGCATTTTCCGAAAGGACTCCAATCTCCTCAACGATTTCATACTTGATTTCTCCTGCCATTGCTATTCCTCCGTTTTCTCTTCTTTGCTATTTCTCTTCTTCTCGATTATCTCATTCATCCATAATTCCAATGGATTTACTCCCAGTTTTTCTTCTGCATTTAATAAACTTTTCCTTCTTCTACATGACCACCTGGAAAAGTCGTTCCTGAATAACTGTCATTTACCTTATCCTTTT
>JALEWA010000213.1 GCA_022788085.1 Lachnospiraceae bacterium | reverse complement strand
TAGGAATGGTGAATGACATGTATGTGGAGAGCGGGAATGACCAGGATGCGGACAAGAAGTACAGTGTGATTGCTACACAGGCTGATTTTGATCGGTTCTAGAACGGAGGTTTTATTCTCCGATTCATACATTTTGGATGACAGACGGATAAGGTGCTGATATAATAACTCTTGAGATTATGTCTATGTATCAAATCGGAATTTGAGGAGAGGATTGTGTTATGAAATTAAAGGATTTAGGTAGCGGACCTGTTTGGATTATATGGGTAGTTGGCATTATCTTGGTCATATTCAGTATTATTCTACTTACAGGACATGGTGCAAATTTGATAGCTGGATATAATACAGCAAGTAAGGAAGAAAAAGATAAGTACAATGCTAAGAAGCTTAGTAGAGTCGTTGGAAGTGGAATGGCCGTTATAGCCGGTTTGGTGTTTGTTATGGGGATTTTTGAGAATGTATTGCCAGCATCGTTTGCTACAATATCTTTAATTATTGTAATAATAGATATTGTAATAATGCTTGTGATAGCAAATACTGTTTGTAAGAAGTAGACAGATCGGAATTTGTGGAGAGATTTCCTGAACTTTCCTTATTTTATAGGCTTTTCAGCCCATTAGATAGTGAAATGATATGTATTTTCCCTTATTTTTGCCCTTATGCGGAATCCGCAAGGGAAATAAGGGAAATTTTGTTTTAGTATTGCTCGCTACTTTATCAAGAAGACATGCGTAATCCCACTTTGCTTTTCTTGATTAAAAATGTTCTTCCGATAAATCTCATTGTATTACTATTACTGTCGCATATTATATATGTTGGAATTAGTTGTTATGTGAAAGACTGGCTGGAAGAACATAGATATTACTGGAAAAACGGACTGCCATTAAAACAATGCTTTAGAGAATTTCCCGTAATTTGATTGCACTATATAATACGACAGCGTCTGTGAATTTTCTTGGGTCGTATCCGATATTCTTTTCTATTCTGTTTAGTTTATATTGCACACTGTTTTTATGCATATATAATGCATCACTTGTCTGTTGTAACGACATATCATTTTCATAGTAAGTAGTTAAAAGCCCGATATCACTATCAGATATATTGTTAAGTATTTTTGCAGTATATTGGGATTTTAATTCATCCGATATATTTCCAAGGATAAGTTCAAAGTCAAGATTATCGTATATAATAAATGATGTTATGTGTTTTCGGCTGTTAATGGAGGTAAGTGCTGCATTGAATGAAAGATTGCTCTTGAGAATATTTACAGCACTGCCAATTCCAATATATAACAGACCAGAGTATGTATCGGCTAATGTCTTAAGGATATCCTTATGCTGCATTATGCGGTCTGACTCATCGATCAAGATAAATTCATTAGGATAGTTATATCTGTAAAATGCTGAACCTATCTGTGAAAAGGTCTGTGTTATCGCAGATTGTATCATAAACAGATTATTTAAATTATATTTAGTATTGAGCTGGACAATCACGACCCGGCATATTGAATCTTTAGAAAGATGATTTTCACTCAGAGTATCCATAAGATAATCAGGATCAACAGCCTCATTACTTATAAGACATCTTATTACATAGTTAAGACGGGTTTTCTTCTGGTTTCCAAGAGCATCTAATTCACGTTCTCTTATAAGAAGGTCTGTTATTTTTTGCGCAAGATATGCATATTTTCTTACTTCTTCCACATCACCGCTGATACCTATTACGGCTACGATTTTTCCATTATAGGATACAGGAATGTTAATACCTTTTTTAGTTCCATAAAAATTATCATCCTGTGCCACTTCTATTGTATTTCCTGTTGATGCAACCTTATATCCAATTTCGTGAAATGTATTAATTCGTTCAGTATCTGTACTTGCTATAATATTTCCTTTGTCATCAATAAAATTGATATTCTGGCCGCAGACATCTTTTACAGTATCTACAATCTGCTGGGCCATATTTCTGCTTATAATACCCATGGTGTTCCCCTTATATAGATTACTATGTATTTATATTGTTTTTTATAACACAAATAAGCTTAAAAAACACCGCTAATTTGTTATGTATAATATATAATTTTAAATATGGGCTTGTTATAATGACATCATAAAAAGAACACGTGTTAAAGACCAGATGAATAAATGCTATTTTATGAAAGGAAATGTGGAAATGAAAGTAGTTATTGCTATTGATTCTTTTAAAGGGAGCATGTCTTCGATTGAAGCAGGCGAGAGTGCCGCAAAGGGGATAAAAAGAGTATTCCCTGAAGCCAAAACATATATAAGATCGTTGGCAGATGGAGGAGAAGGTACAGTTGAAGCACTTACAGCGGGGTGTGGCGGCAGACTTATTCATGTAAATGTTACAGGACCTCTTGGAAAGCCTGTTTCATGTCAGTATGGAATAGTCGACAAGACACAGACAGCAATTATAGAAATGTCGGGAGCAGCCGGGATTACGCTTGTGTCTGAAAGTGAAAGAAATCCACTGTACACTACTACATATGGAGTCGGGGAAGTGATTAAGGATGCTATAAAAAATGGTTGTCGTCATTTTATTGTAGGAATAGGTGGAAGTGCTACTAATGACGGCGGAATCGGTATGCTTCAGGCATTGGGTTTCGGGCTTCTCGATAAAGACGGAAATGAGGTGTGCTTTGGCGCAGAAGGTCTTAAATATCTTGACACTATTACAGATGACAATGTTATTCCGGAGCTTTCACAGTGCACATTCAGAATAGCATGTGACGTTACTAATACTCTTTGTGGAGAGCATGGGTGCAGCGCTATATTTGGACCACAGAAAGGTGCAACACCAACCATGATTATGCAGATGGATAAGTGGCTAGCATACTATGCAAAGCTGGCAAAGGAGAAATATCCGAAAGCCAACCCAAAACATGCGGGAGCAGGAGCCGCAGGCGGACTTGGTTTTGCTTTCCTTACATTTTTCAATGCCACACTGGAATCAGGAATTAAAATTGTGCTTGAAGAAACCTGTCTTGAGGAATATGCAAAAGATGCAGATATAGTGATTACAGGTGAAGGAAGACTTGATGGACAGACTGTTATGGGTAAAGCACCTATAGGGGTTGCAAAAATTGCCAAGAAATTCAATAAGCCGGTAATTGCATTTTCAGGCTGTGTCACCAAAGATGCAGTACTCTGTAATGATGAGGGAATAGATGCATTTTTTTCGGTATTAAGAGGTGTTGTCACATTGGAAGAGGCCATGAATACAGAAAATGCAATGAATAATATGGCAGATACAGTTGAACAGGTATTCAGGGTTATACAGACATTTTCTAAAGAAAAATATACAGGAATGGAGAAATAGTATATGGAATTTACAACTCTTGGAGCAGTAACAGGTCTTGTTATTGCGATAATTTTAATAATAAGAAAAGTACATCCGGCATACAGTCTTATACTTGGAGCATTAATTGGCGGATTAGTTGGAGGCGGTGGTCTGACAGGAACAGTGGATACCATGGTGACTGGCGCACAGAGCATGATGTCTTCCATTTTAAGAATACTTACATCAGGTATTCTTGCAGGTGCACTTATCAAAACCGGTGCGGCAGAGAAAATTGCGGATGTTATTGTAAAGAAATTAGGAGAAAGATTTGCAATAATATCAATAGCTGTTGCAACTATGGTAATGTAATATAATTTGTGTCTTTGGAAATAAATGGCTCCTTTTTGGTAAGAATTTAGATATGACAATTCTTATCGAAAGGGAGTATTTTTTATGCCAGTAGCAAAAGACCAGATCCGTCAAATTATTTCAGAAAACA
>JALEWA010000212.1 GCA_022788085.1 Lachnospiraceae bacterium | reverse complement strand
TCGATTACCTGCGCCTTTTGCATAGCTTCTGTATCGAAACTTTCTTTTTTAATAGCATCTGCGTAGCCTAGCACAAGCGATAGCGGCGTACGGATATCATGTGAAACTCCGGCTATCCATGTAGTACGTTCTTTTTCCTTTCGACGTGTCTGATGATACAGGATCAAAAACGGTATAATCAGTAAAAGCAAAACATCTGCAAGCAATAAGGGTGGTATATAATTTACGAGAGCATTGACAGTATCTATGGAATGGCTGAGATTATACTTCCATATGGTTCCCTTCGGGCGACCAAGCACAAGGATTCCTTCCTCAATCACATGTATGTCTACCGGATAATCCTTAAGATACCACTTTGAAAAAACAGCAACATCCTTAATCGTATAGGTCTGCTTTAACTCCTCCGGCAGCTTGTACTCCCACAAGATCTCTCCTGACGTTCCTATCACCATGACAAAACTGTTATAGGAGTCGACAACATCAATACCTTCTTTTGGCATGACAAAACCACCTTCATCATTCCTCTGTAAAAAACCTGCAATCTTTTCTGCTTTCGGATACGCCGACTCATCGCTTGTTTTCATGCCCAGTACAAAAATAAACAAAACATTCAGAACGAATAATAGAATCAGCATTCCTGTAAAAATAACCAGATACTGTATCAGCTTTTCTACCCTTCTCACTTACTCCTGTCTCCTTTTTATTTGAGCTTATATCCAAGTCCACGTACGGTAATCAGATACTCCGGCTTTGATGGATTTTCCTCTATCTTCTCCCTTAATCTTCGCATATGTACCATAAGTGAATTCTCATAACCATAGCTTCCATCAGGCCACAAGGTATCACACAATACGTTCATGGACAAAATCCTGCCACGATTTTCACACAGCTTTTTTAAAAGTGTATACTCCTTGGCAGTCAACGGATAATCCTCTTTTGGTGTATGAATGATTCCGGCGCTCCAATCCACTTTGGCTGTTCCGATTATGTCACTTTGAAGAGGCTCTTCCATATGAAAAGTACGTTTCAGCACTGCCCTTACGCGCAGCAATAATTCCTCCGGTAAAAATGGCTTGGTAATATAATCATCAGCACCTAATCCAAGCCCTCTTAATCGTGAATGATCCTCATCCCTTGCAGAAAGAAAGATTACCGGGGTCTGTCTATTTTTATCTATTTGTTTCATTTCCTCGAATAAAGAAAATCCATCTCCATCCGGAAGCATCACATCCAGTAATATCATTTGATATTCGTTTTCTGCCATAAACATACGCGCACTGCTGCAGTCTGCTGCTGTATTGATATTACGGTAGCCCTCTTTTCTTAAAAGCCCCTCTACCATTTGTGAAAGAGCCTTTTCATCATCTACAAGTAAAATTCTGCTGTCATATAATTCCATGTACTACTCTCCCCTGGTGAACCAATTTTTCTTCCATTATAGAGGAAAAAATCAGGAAAGTAACTATTTTTCATTCATTTAAGGTAAATGTAAGGCTGGCGTCATTTTTCTGTAAGGTTGCTTTCCTATAATCAAATCACAAACACGAAATATGGAGGAATGAATATGAATGAATATATTATTGAAACCAAAGATTTGAGTAAAAAGCATGGCACACAGCTTCGTGTGAACAACCTGTGCCTGCAGATTCCGGAAGGCTGTGTATATGGTTTTCTTGGCCCAAATGGAGCCGGAAAATCAACAACCATAAAGCTTTTACTTGGATTATTAAAGCCGACAAATGGGGAAATCTACTTTTTTCATGAAAGAATGACAGAGAAGAACCGTCTTTCCATACTACAGCATACAGGAAGTCTGATTGAAAGCCCCAGCTTTTACGGACATCTGACAGGACTTGAGAATCTGCAAATCATAGCCAAGCTCAAAAAAGTACCTGCTTCTGAAATCACAAAGGTATTACACACAGTCCGGCTCTACGAGCAGCGTGATAAGAAGGTAAAGCTCTATTCTCTCGGCATGAAGCAAAGACTTGGCATTGCCATGGCACTACTAGGAAATCCGCGCATCCTGATTCTGGATGAACCGACAAACGGGCTTGATCCTGCCGGTATACAGGAGATACGTGAACTTATTAAAAATCTTCCGACAACGCACCAGATGACGGTTATTGTTTCAAGTCATCTGCTTAGTGAAGTAGAACAAATGGCAGATATGGTTGGTATTATCAACCACGGAGAGCTTGTGTTCCAAGGCTCTATGGTTGAACTTGAGGCACAGGGAGATGGATTGGAAGAAATCTTTTTAAATCTGACAGGAGGTACAGAAAGCTTATGAAATTGTTCGCTTTGGAGCTTCGAAAGACAAAGCGCCACGGTATGTGGCTGGTAATGGTAGCTTTATTGGCTGCTCAATGCCTGTGGTTTCTATATGCCGAAGGTAAACATAAGGATCTGGCACAAGGATGGCTGATTCTACTATATAATTTTCCTTTACTAAATAGTATTATGGTTCCTACCTTTATCGCTGTTATGGCAAGCCGTTTAATTGATATAGAACATAAGGGCTCCAGTTGGAAGCTCTTAGAAACGATACAAAGTAAATTCACCATTTACTTCGGAAAAGTCATATACGGCGTTTGCTACCTTTTGTGCTTTTCGGCTACGCAGCTTATCATGATGCTTTTATTAGGCTTTTCTTTTGGTTATTATGAAAGTCCTGATATTTGGGCATTTGCCTTATATTTTATACAGACTTTTACCATCAGCTTTATCCTTTTTTTATTACAAATGGTAATCGCCATCCTCTTTTCCAATCAGGCTGTGTCCTTGTGTGTCGGTCTTTGCGGCAGTATGGCCGGATTGTTCCTGATGTTCATGCCATGGAGCTTAGCTAAAAACATCATCCCATGGGGACATTTCGGGGCTAGTATGTTTATCGGCATGGACTGGAACGAAGCTACACGTAAATGTACGTATTATTACGGAAACCAGCAAAATCATATATTGATTTTTATCATTCTATGGCTGCTTGTGCTTCTTTGTGGTGGATGGATGTTCTTCCGAAATATGGATACAGAAGGCTACTCATTTTCGTGGCTTTCCGGATTTGCAAATCCCCAGACAAACAAACATAAAGAAAGCCGTGTAAGCATACCTCATCTTCCTATTGAATATATCAAAATCAAGCATTCACCGATATGGATTGCTTTTCTTATACTGCCTGCTATTTCAGCATTTGTTGGTACCTTCAATTATTTAGGAAATTTAGAGCTACTAAAGAGCGGTTGGTATTCACTTTGGACACAGCATTCTTTATTCCTATGCTACTTCTTTATGCCTCCACTAATCGGCGTGTACGCAAGCTACCTATGGCGTCTTGAACATAACGGAACAAACTGGAATATGGTCATGTTGCATACTTCTGCTTCCCGGCTGGTTTTCAACAAAATCATTGTCTGTGCAAGTATGACTGCCATTACCCTTCTTTGGACAACTGCCCTGTATCTTTTCTGTGGATTTGCCTGCGGGATTTCCAACCCTGTTCCTCCTGAACTGATAGAATGGATGATCTGCGGCTTCCTTGGCGGTATTACCGTTAGTACGGTACAGTGCTTCCTGTCTCTTGTAATCCGAAGCTTTGCGATTCCAATCGGCATAGCACTTGCAGGCGGCATTGCTGGGCTGGTTGCTACTGCAATGGGATTGTGGTATCTTGTCCCTTATGCATTATTAAGTGTTGGCATGCGCGCCAATAATCCTGAAAGGGAACTTGAGTTTATTACCTTTATGGCTTGGAATATAATTTTTACTGTAATCTTTTATTTACTGAGCGTACTCTATTTGAACAAGACAGACGTAAAAACACCGGACTAGTCCGGTGTTTTGCTTACTCTCGCAATATTATGAATTATTTCAGGAAATCCTTAACCTGCTCATATACGCCCTGAGCATCTAACTTGTACTTCTTTACTAAGTCAGCAGCGGAACCGGATTCACCAAACATATCCTGCATACCAATCTTATATACAGGTGTTGGGCAAGACTTGCAAAGGGCATCACATACTGCACTTCCAAGACCGCCGATTACAGAATGCTCTTCTGCAGTAACAACCTTTCCTGTCTTCTTAGCACTCTTAATAATAAGCTCTTCATCTAAAGGCTTAATCGTACAGATGTTGATTACTTCTGCGCTGATACCCTCTTCCTCAAGCTTAGCGGCTGCGCCAAGAGCAGAATCTACACAGATACCTGTTGCAACGATTGTTACATCAGTACCTTCCTTAACAACAGTTCCCTTACCGATTTCAAACTTATAATCAGGCTTGTCATTGATTACCGGAACTGCTGCACGTCCGAAACGAATGTATACAGGTCCTTCGTACTCAACTGCTGCACGTACAGCAGCCTTAGCCTCAACATCATCAGCCGGACACATAACAACCATTCCAGGAATGGTTCTCATCAGAGCGATATCTTCATTACACTGATGGGAAGCACCATCTTCACCTACAGTGATACCTGCATGTGTTGCGCCAATCTTAACGTTCAGATGTGGATATCCGATAGAGTTACGAACCTGCTCGAAAGCACGACCTGCTGCAAACATAGCAAAGGAACTCATAAATGGAATCTTACCTGTTAAAGAAAGTCCTGCTGCCACACCAGCCATATTACACTCAGCGATACCACAGTCAATATGTCTTTCCGGAAATACCTTTTTGAACATTCCGGTCTTTGTTGCCTCTGCAAGGTCTGCATCTAATACTACTAAATTAGGATTCTCTTTTCCAATCTCAATGAGAGCGTTACCATAGCTCTCTCTGGTAGCTATCTTTTTTACTTCTGACATAACGCTTCACCTACTTTCTCTAAATCTGCCATTGCAATAGCATATTCCTCATCATTTGGAGCCTTTCCATGCCATCCTGCCTGATTCTCCATAAAGGATACACCTTTACCCTTTACAGAATGTGCAATAATCGCTGTCGGCATGCCCTTTGTCTCACGAGCTTCCTTGAAAGCAGCTCTAATCTGATCAAAGTCATGTGCATTTTCCAGATTGATTACATGGAAATTAAATGCCTCAAACTTCTTATCGATAGGATATGGAGAACATACATCCTCAATCTTACCGTCAATCTGTAAACCGTTATTATCAACAATCACACAAAGGTTATCAAGCTTTCTATGTCCTGCGAACATTGCAGCTTCCCAAACCTGTCCTTCTTCGATTTCACCATCGCCAAGAAGTGTATATACACGGAAAGAATCTCCACTCATCTTTGCACCAAGTGCCATACCACAAGCTACAGAGATACCCTGTCCTAAGGAACCGGAAGACATATCTACACCCGGAATATGCTGCATACAAGGATGTCCCTGCAGATAAGAACCAAGCTTTCTTAATGTTAAGAGATCCTCAACCGGGAAATATCCACGGTTAGCAAGAGCGGCATAAAGACCCGGAGCTGTATGTCCCTTGGATAATACAAAACGGTCTCTGTCTGCCTTCTTTGGATCCTTTGGATCAATATTCATCTCTTCGAAGTAAAGGTAGGTAAAGATATCTGCTGCGGATAAAGATCCACCCGGATGTCCAGCCTTTGCTGCATGAACACCATTAATGATACCTTTACGAACTTCATTAGCTGTCTTTTGAAGTTCTAAGTTTGTCATGTTCTTTCCTCCATCATATTTGTACTATTATTACTTGTAACTATTCCGTACTTTCATAGCTACTTTTATCTTACTTAATTAATTTAGCACATATTTGTACAATCGTAAATGCCAAAAATTTCACAATGTTACTCAAATAATTGCATATTTAAAGGTGATTCTGTATTTTCAGACTTACAGTTTATTTCCATAATATGCATTTGCACCATGTTTTCTAAAATAGTGCTTATCCTGAATCCTCTGTGGTGCAGGCTTTACATCAGGCTTTAACTGCTCTGTAAAGAGTGCCATCCTGGCAACCTCCTCTAAAACTACCGCATTATGTACAGCTTCTTTGGCATCCTTGCCCCATGCAAAAGGTCCGTGATTCGTGCAAAGAACGGCTGGCACTGCCATTGGATCCTTGTCTTTAAAGGTTTCAATGATGATAGTGCCTGTATTCTTCTCATAGCCTTCATCGATTTCTTCCTGTGTCAATACTCTGGCACAGGGAATCTCTCCATACATATAATCAGCATGTGTTGTTCCGTAGCATGGAATTGACCTTCCTGCCTGTGCCCAGCTTGTTGCATAGGTAGAATGCGTATGTACGACACCTCCGATTTCCGGGAATGCTTTGTATAACTCTAAATGAGTCGGCGTATCAGAAGACGGATTGTACTTTCCCTCTACCTTGTTGCCATTTAAGTCCATAACAACCATATCTTCCGGCTTTAATAAATCATAATCCACTCCACTTGGCTTGATTACGAATAATCCGCTTTCACGGTCAATGGCACTTACATTTCCCCAGGTGAATGTAACAAGACCGTATTTGGGCAAATCCATATTTGCTTCATAAACCTTCTGTTTTAATTCCTCTAACATGACCTAAAACCTTGTCCTTTCTATCCTATAAATTTAAAGAATCCACTGCTGCACGCTCAATGGCAAGTCCTGCCTTATAGCGCTCCATAAATGCTTCAAAGCCCGCTACATCATTTGCATTCGGCTCCATTCTTGAAGATTCCTCACCGGCAAATACATGATTGTTAAGGTAATCGCTTAAGGATTCCTTTTCTTCCTTCTGAAGCATATAATTTGCAAGAATGGCAATGCCCCATGCACCGCCTTCACCTGCTGTCTTCATGACAGAAACAGGTACGTTAACAGCTGCAGCCATAATCCTTTGTCCAACGCCCTCTGTCTTGAAAAGTCCACCATGTCCTAACAGCTCATCCAAAGATACCTTCTCTTCTTTAAATAAAATATCAAGGCCAATCTTCAATGCACCAAGTGCTGTATAAAGATTCGTTCTCATGAAGTTTGCAAGGCTGAACTTAGAATCCGGTGTACGAACGAATAACGGTCTTCCCTCTTCAAAGCCTGTGATATGCTCACCTGAAAAATATCCGTAAGACAGAAGTCCACCACAGTCAGCATCTCCCTCCAGAGCTTTTCTATATAAGGTTCCATATAATTCATTCATGTCTACCTTTGCACCGGTAGCTTCCTGAAATTCCTTGAAAATATTAACCCATGCATTCAGATCTGAGGTACAGTTGTTACAATGTACCATTGCCACACTGCTTCCGTCCGGTGTAGTTACCATGTCAATTGCATCATATGCCTTGGAAAGCTTCTTCTCTAATACTACCATGGCAAATACAGAGGTTCCGGCAGATACATTACCGGTTCTCTGTGCCACACTGTT
>JALEWA010000211.1 GCA_022788085.1 Lachnospiraceae bacterium | reverse complement strand
CAGATGATTACATCACAAAACCATTTAAACTCGGAGTCTTATTATCAAGAATCAATGCACTTCTTCGCAGAGCCAGGGATTTTCATACGGAGGATACACAGCTTTGTTCTAATGGAATTGTAATCGATTTGTTACAGAGCCAGGTATTAAAAGGCAATGAAGTATTGGATTTGACAGCAGGAGAATATAAGCTGTTATGTCTGTTCATGCAAAATCCGAATATAGTAGATAGTGAGCCTGGAAAAGGAAGCATTTTTGAGATGCAGTTTTTAGAATGAAATCCTACAATTTTGTAGGATTTTTGTCATTATGCTGTAGGATTGGAATGCTATGCTTCCATTAAGAAAAAAGAAAAAGAGGTGTAAAACTATGAATTTAGTGGAAGTAGAATCACTATCAAAAACATATGGAAAAGGAGAAACGGCAGTACATGCTCTGAAGGATGTCAGCTTTGCGGTACCCAAAGGAGAATTTGTGGCAATTGTAGGAGAGTCAGGTTCTGGAAAGACTACACTTTTGAATATGCTGGGTGCGCTGGACAGACCTCAATCAGGAAAAGTCAGAATAGACGGAAAAGATATTTTTACCATGTCAGAAAAGGCATTGACGGTCTTCAGACGTAGAAATATCGGGTTTATTTTTCAGTCATTTAATCTGATACCGGAATTAACAGTAGAACAGAATATGATTTTCCCGGTTTTACTGGATTATCAAAAACCAGATGAAGCATATTTAGAAGAGCTTTTGGAAGTTTTGAATTTAAAAGAAAGACGTCATCATCTTCCAAGTCAGTTGTCAGGCGGACAACAGCAGCGAGTAGCCATCGGCAGGGCACTTATGACAAGACCAAGTCTTATACTGGCAGATGAGCCCACCGGTAATCTTGATTCAGCAAACAGTCAGGAAGTAATTGCTCTATTAAAAGAAGCATCCAGAAAATATGAACAGACGATTATCATGATTACGCACAATCGTAGCATTGCCCATGCAACAGACCGTGTGCTTCAGGTACGTGACGGTATGCTGACTGATTTAGGGAGGTGCGCAGAATGAAAAACTATCTAAGCTTAGTCCCGATAGAGGCAAAGGTACATCGTAAGCAGAATCTTTTAACTATATTTTGCATTGCTTTGGCAGTGTTTTTGGTAACCGGAGTATTCAGTATGGCTGATATGGCTGTTCGGATGGAAGACCAGAGACTAAAGGAGAAGCATGGATATTGGCATATTTCAGTACATGATGTATCTGAGGATACTATAGAGCAAATGAAAAAGGAGCTGCAAATCAAGGTAATTGCTACATATGACGTGGTAAATTATCATTTTGAGAGAGATTACCGGATACAAAACAGGCTAGTAACCATTGCGGCGGCAGATGAAAATTTTGATAAAATTGTTAATTTGGATATGCTGGAAGGCACATTTCCTCAAAATAGTTCTCAAATCATTCTGACAAGGAATGCCAAAGAACTGCTAGACCTTCAGCTTGGAGAAAAAATCACTTTACAGACGCCTGTTTGTGAGATGGAATATACCATAACAGGATTTATGGAGAATACAACGAATTTACTGGAGAATGATGCCATTGGTGCATTTATTTCCTTAGATGCATTGGGAGAAATCTGTACGAAAAATCAAGAGGAGCAGCATTCGATTTATTACATTTGTTTCCGGGATGGCATTGGTTTGAAACATCATATTCAGACATTTCAGGAAAAATATGGACTGACAAAGGAAAATTCCGGAGAAAATGCTGCAATAATGGGTATACGGGGCATCAGTGACAACAGTTATTTTGTTGGGTTGTATGGTGCAGCATGCTTTTTGGTACTGTTGGTGTTAATGGCAGGCGTATTGATGATTGCAGGCAGTATGAACAGCAATATAGCTGAGCGTACTCAGTTTTTTGGAATGCTCCGGTGTATTGGAGCCAGTAAACAGCAGATTATGCATATTGTGAGACGCGAGGCACTAAACTGGTGTAAGCTTGCAATTCCTATGGGAGAAGTGCTTGCTGTACTTGGCACTTGGGGAATTTGTGCTTTTTTGCGTTTCCGAATTGGAGGGGAGTTTACAGGTATTCCAACGGGTGAAGTGAGTATGATAGGACTGTTGTGTGGAGCAATGGTAGGAATCATTACGGTTCTTCTGGCTGCCCATGCACCGGCAAAAAGAGCTTCAAAAGTTTCACCAATGGCGGCAGTAACAGGTAACAGTAATGAGATGAAAAAGGTACGCAGTGCAGCCAGAACGAAACTATGGAAAGTGGACACGGCACTTGGTATTCATCATGCGACAGCCTCCGGGAAAAATCTGATACTGATGACAGGTTCCTTTGCTCTTAGCATTGTTTTGTTTCTAAGCTTTTCTGTTATGATAGATTGGGTTGGGCATGCACTAAATACGTTAAAACCTTATACGCCTGATGTGACTGTGGTAGATGCTTCTTATGAGAATACAATATCCAGAGATATTGCAGAACAGGTGGCATCAATTTCAGAAGTAAAAAATGTGTATGGAAGAATGTACCAAAGTTTACCGGTAGAAACTGACAAGGATGTCAATCAGATAGATTTGATTTCTTATGAAGAAAAGCAGTTTGCCTGGTCAGAAGAAGAATTACTCTACGGTGATATTTCTAAGGTAAGCGAACAGAGTGGATATGTTATGACAGTTTTTGAAAAAGGAAGTCCTTTTGAACTTGGTGACACACTTGTCATAAATGGAAAAGAAGTGAAAGTAGCTGCCATTTTGTCAGACAGTCCTTTTAGCAGTACAGATATACCGACTGTTATTTGCTCGGAAGACACTTTTTACCAGATTACAGGAAAAAGTAAATATGCTTTGATAGATATGCAGTTGACAAAAGAGGCAGATGATGAAACAGTGAGCCAAATCCGCACCCTTTTAGATGATACCTACAAAGTCAGAGATGCGCGTGCGTCAAACCGGGAAGTAAACAGTACTTATTATGCTTTTTCGTTTCTTGTCTATAGCTTTCTTGCTTTGATTGCAATGATTACAATTTTTCATATCATGAATAGTATTTCCATGAGTGTATCAGCAAGAATAAAGCAATGTGGAATGATGCGTGCAGTTGGCATGGATGAAAGACAGTTAATCAGAATGATTGCAGGAGAAGCATTGACTTATGGCATATGTGGTTGTATAGCCGGTTGTGCAATTGGTTTACCTGTTAACAGGTTTTTCTATACGAAATTTATTACAAATTATTGGGGAACCCCATGGTACATTCCAGGGGTGGCACTTTCTATCATTATAGGACTGACTTTGCTGTCAGCAGCTTTTTCTGTATATCGGCCTGCAAAACGCATACGGGAAATGACTATTACGGATACGATTCATGCATTGTAAGTGAATTTTTCTAATGTAGATAAAAAGTTGATTTGGAATTGGCTTTATTGGGGCAGTTTTTTGGAAGTTTATTATCAAATGAAAGAAGAACCTTGTGGTTATTCCTTGCTGACAAGTTTTGAACAAGCCAAGCTTGATCAGGAGGATGAGTAATATCTAAAAATTAAGTGTAGAAAATGCCTACATTTCGAATTGAATTGTAGGCATTTTCTATGCACACCATTTTCCTTTATTACTAACTGGGTGAAATGCATTATTCGGTTAAAATACAGTAACTATGTGGTTTTAAGAAACTTGCATGGTATAGTCCCCAAATTGTATAGATATCAACTATGAGAGTACTGAATAGATAATATGTTTCTTCATTTATAAGCAGTGGTTTTATAAATCCTGAATATACTCAGCAGGAAGATGATTTCTGATTACATTACAGATTTTATCCATTTCAATGGGTTTATGAACACAATCATTCATGCCTGCGGCAATTATCTTTTCTCTTGTACCAGTCATAGCATCTGCGGTTAATGCAATAATTGGAACATTTTGATTAAGGTTATTCTCAAGTGCTCTGATTTTTCCGGTTAATTCTATGCCATCTACTTCAGGCATATAGTTATCCATAAAAATCAAATCATATTTGTTTCTGTTAATATAAGACATTACTTTACTGTAATTATCGGCGGTATCTATTTGCAATTCTAAAATAGATAACAGGTTTTCAGCAACAATTAGATTTATTTCATTATCGTCTACAATTAATATTCTTGCATTTGGAGCACGGAACAGGTATTGCTGATTATTCATTTGTTCTTCATAGGAATAGTTTTCCAGACGACCGGCAGGTTTTTCATTGATGACTTCCTGCGGAAGTTCAAAATAGAACTTGCTTCCTACACCGTATTCACTTTCTACTCCAATGGATCCACCCATTAATTCAATCATACTTTTAGCGATAGAAAGTCCTAGACCTGTACCTTCCTTGTGATGATTTGCCTGTACGTTCAGCTGATTGTATTTAATGAATAATTTTGGCAAATCTTCTTTTCTGATACCCTGTCCGGTATCTTCTACGGAGTAGATAAGCTTGACATATCCATCATTAAGTGGGACAGCAGCTAAAGATATCGTTACTGAGCCTTCATCTGTATATTTTATAGCATTGTTGGCCAGATTAACCATTACCTGTTTAATTCTAATAAAGTCTCCATGTAATACAGAAGGGAGACTTTCAGAAATATTGAAATGTAAATCAAGTTTCTTTTCTTCATTTCTTGATTTTATCATAGCGCATACATCATTTACGATTGAAAGAATGTGATAGTTTTCCTTCACAATCTCTATTTTTCCGGCTTCAATCTTAGATAAATCCAATAAATCATTAATGATTGTCAATAAACCTTTTGAAGCAGAGTGAATGATATGTAGATTCTTTTTAATGGTGTTGTTCAAATCCTCTCTAAGAATGACTTCGCTCATGCCAATGATTGCATTTAATGGAGTTCGTAGTTCGTGTGAAACGGTGGAGATAAATGTATTTTTTTCCTGATTTGCAACCTTTAGCTTTTCATTTTGCTCCATGGAAGCTTTTAAAATATTTTTTTGAGTAAGCAAACGCTTCATATCCTGATCAATATCTACAACAGTATATGCAAAAACAGGGTTTTCACGTGAGAAACCTACGATTCTATGAAAAATTAATTTTACCCAAATAAAAACACCCTGTAAATTTTTCATTTCTATTTCATAAATAAAACGTTGTTTCTCAGTTAATTTCTGAATGATATATTCAGGATCTGATATTTTCATAAAGGTGGCATGATCAGCTTCATGAAACAAATTTACAATTGTATTTCTCCATTCTGAATAGCGAAATTTTTGATATACCTGGTTATCAGAGCTAAGCTCAGTAGTGTTTGAATTCATACATTCATCTGTACTTAAATTGACAAGCATAGAGAATAGATAGGTTTCCTGAATGGTATCCATTTTTAAATGCTCAATGTTATCTTTAACGATAGTTCTAGGATATTCTTTAATTACGATAGCCGTACAATGTGTATCAAGATGAATGGAAAAATAGTTATATTTATGTTCAATACCTTCAATAATTCTGATAATATTTCCATGAGTATCTTCTTCCTTCATTAGCTCGGGAGTGATAAAGGGATCGTATTCTCTTTCACTAATAGTAGACCCGCTTTTATCCTGATAAAAGAAAATAGATTTGAGATCCCCAAACGTTCCCACAGAAGGTATGACTTGATCCCAAAACCCTTTTCCCTGCAATTTTTCAAAACTTTGCTTTTCATAATTGACATAGATAATACAATCGACAGTATTTGTATATTCCTGGAAGATGTGGCTTAATACATTTTCTCTTTTGTTTGCTTCGATACTCATAGCAGGACTCCTTTATTTGACAGATATAAAGTGATACAATAGGGGGTACCAATATTGATAACCCCCTTGTATAATAGTTTACAATGATATAAATTATTTGTCAATTTGTGATGAAATCAGATAACAACCAAAGTGAGGTGATAATGTGAATATGGATAAATTTCAAAAAGAAACAGCATACTACCATCTTCCCGGTTTGTTTGAGTTTTATGAACTGTATCGTGTGTTTCTGCCATTATTCCGTGAGCACAGGGAATACTTTTACGACTGGTGTGATATAGGCTCTATATATGGTGCTCCGGCAGATTGCATTTGGGGAGGAGGTCGTGTTGGGTTCGGAGATTATAAGCCACGAGAGATCCTGGCGTTGATGCAGGAATACGGGATTTCGGCCCGGTTGACATTTAGCAATTCCCTACTCAGGAAGGAACACCTTTTGGATAAAAAATGCAATGACCTCTGTACTCTTTTTGCGAAGAGTAAGGAAGTCCGAAATGGTGTCATTGTCCACTCGGATTTATTGCTGGACCATCTGAAAATGAATTATCCGGAGCTTTATTTTGTCTCTTCTACCACCAAGGTACTGACGGATTTTCAGCAATTCTTGAGCGAAGTAAAGAGGAATGATTTTCTATATGTCGTACCGGATTTTCGCCTAAACAGGGTTTTTGATAAATGGAATACGTTATCCGAATCCCAGAAAGTTAAAGTGGAATTTCTATGTAATGAATGCTGCTGGTTTGGTTGTAAAGACAGGAAGCGTTGTTATGAAGCTGTCAGTCGCAAAAACCTTGGAGAAAACTGTCCTGACCACCGTTGCGCGGCTCCTGATGCTAATGAGGGCTATCGCTTTTCGAAAGCAATGACAAATCCTGGATTTATTGGCATAGATGACATTAAAAATGTTTACTTACCAATGGGCTTCTCCAATTTTAAAATTGAAGGTCGAGGACTTGGCAGTGCCTTGATTCTGGAATTTCTGCTTTATTATATGACCAAGCCCGAGTATCATCTGCATGTCAGAGAAAAAATATATTTGGATAATATGCTGGATTTGTTTTAGGGACGGTTCTTGCGTATCGAAGAGCGTCCCACTGTATTTACTGCCAAGTCCGTGAGAAAACGTAGTGCAGTCAGGTAAAAATTCATCACCGAAGGTGAATTTGCATGTTTTGTTGGTTTTTGTTCAGCATATTTTTTATTCAAAATATATTGAAAATACTAAAAGAAGTTGATTTGAAAAAATCAAAAAACAATCGTAAATTTTTACGATTGTTTTTTTGATTGATTTTGCAGAATATTTTTCTGGAAGGATATCTGTTTTAAGAAATAGAAATCTTGCCAATGTATTTTACAGATTGGGATTTGTCGAAATTTTTGGAACAGGAATTACAAGAATAAAACAACTCTATGAAGGTGTGTTAAAAAAAACTGTGTTTGAAGTGACAGAAAACACAATTAAGATTGTATTACCTGTTTTTGAAGAAAAAGAAAATTTATCAGATGACGAGAGAGAAATATATAAATTATTAAGTAAAGCAGTAATGAAACCAATTAGTGAAATTGCACCATATGTATCTTTTGGCAAATCAAAAACAACACAGTTATTGAAAGATATGGAGAAAAAAGGTGTTATACTAATTGAGGGTAAAGGAAGAGGTACTAAATATATAATCAAATAAACACAGGGGACGGTTCTTGCGTATCGCAATGTCATTAAGATAACATGTCCCTAAGAGTTATTTTATCATTATTATATTTAATTCTCTATGATTTTTATATAAGCTAAGCGGGCAATTGGCAGCAGAGGTTCTCTAATGTTTATGAAGCGATTGAGTTTTTGGATACCTTGAAAAACTAAAATGATGATGATTGAGCTCCAGGACAGCATCAAAAAATATGGAATACTGTATCCATTGATTGTGAGGCCAAGACAGGAAGGGGTATGCGAGATTATATCCGGTCATCGAAGAAAATATGCGACTGAAAGACTTGGGTATCGAAAGGTATCTGTAATCATTCCGGTAATAAAAAGAATTAATGTGGTTATCTGTATAAAAAGTAGAAATAGTGCAATTATTGCATGAAATACTACAAGAATTATCGTGTGTTATGTCATATTATTAATACATATCAGCTTCGCGCATACATATATTCCTCTTCTGATTTGAAGTTTTCTGCGGGAAGTATGGAAAATAATAATTATCTAAGCAGATGTGGGGGCAGTTTAAATGGAAGTTCAAAGAAAATCACTAACGCAGCTTTTTGTACCGATATGCTTCGAAACGCTTTTTTATATGCTTTCCGGAATGATCGATACGCTTATGCTGTCATCTGTGAGCAATCAGGCAGTAGGTGCAGTTGGAACAGCAAATACTTATATTGGTGTGTTTATCATAATGTTTGGCGTTATCTCATCTGGCATGGTTGCGGTAATGACTCAAAATATTGGTGCGGGAAAACCGGGAGTTGCATATCAGGCAAGACAATTGGGGCTTATTTTTAATGCGGCTGTCGGAGTGATAATGTCAGCATTTCTGGCTATTTTCTCAGAAAAAATTCTAGAGATAGTAAGTATTGCGCCTGCCCTTTTGGAACCGGCTGAAACTTATTTGAAAATAGTAGGTGGTGCATGCTTTTTAAATGCGCTTATACCTATATTTTCGAGCTATCTCAGAGTGTTTGGCTATACAAAGCAGTCGCTTTTTGCGTCAATCATAGGAAATGTAATTAATTTTTTCCTTAATTCTGTATTTCTTTTTGTACTGAACTGGGGAGTGATGGGCGTTGCCATAGCCACTGTAATATCGCGAGTAATCAATTTGATAATGGTAGCAGCTATGGGAGCAGTGCTCATAAAAGCTAAAAATAACCTACAGCGGGAATCTTCACGCAAGATATTGAGGCAAATAATAAAAA
The DNA here is from genome assembly GCA_022788085.1 of Lachnospiraceae bacterium. GTDB lineage: Bacteria > Bacillota > Clostridia > Lachnospirales > Lachnospiraceae > COE1. The sequence goes on along the minus strand of JALEWA010000211.1, from coordinate 1,808 downwards.
TAGGCTTTCCATCAGCGTGCGAGACAGCTCTTTATAATATTGCGATGACTTTGGTAGTTCGTTTCATGAATCAGATGGACACGGATGGAATGAATGTTACCGCGCGTTCGTATACGATTCAGATTGCGAATTTTTCATACTGTGTGGGAGCAGCCTTAGCGCAAGCAAATGCTATAATGACAGGCTGGAGAATTGGGGCAAAAGAGTTTGAGGAATGTGATAAGGGCACAAAAAAGGCTGCTATCTACGGAGTGATAACAGCAACCTGTTTTTCAGTGACATTTGCATTAACCGGTCGATTTATAGTACATATTTTCACAGATGATCCACAGATGATAAATCTGGTTGTAAAATTGCTTATCATTGATATTTTTCTTGAATTTGGGCGTGTGACGAATCTGGTCTATGGGCAGGCACTCAAAACAAGCGGAGATGCGGCTTTCCCCGTAATAATAGGTGCGATATTTATGTATTTGGTGGCAGTGGGCGGCACATATTTCTTTGGTATACGGCTGGGGCTGCTTGCTGTGGGGGCATACATTGGTATGGCAAGTGATGAATGCGCAAGAGCTATAGGGATGGTGCTGCGCTGGAAGACAGGGAAATGGAAGACGAAGAGATTAGTGGAGTAGAAGTGAAGCTATTGCTTTTGGTATGTTATTTATGTATGATATAGCTATGTACTTCGAATTAAAAGAAAACCGACCACATGGAACTACGGAGCGTCCATTCAGTTTATATCATATACAAGATATCCACCATGCATTTCAGATTCCGGTGCATTGGCATGATGAACTTGAGATTATATATGTGAAAAATGGAGCGCTCAGTGTGACCATATCAGGAGAAAATTATATAGGAAATCCAGGTGAGGCATTTGTTGTATCACCGGGCGATTTACATTTTATGGGATCACAGACAGGGGAAGCGGACTACTATACATTCCTTTTCCCACTGGAGTATATGTCGTTTCAGGTGAATGATCTGCTGGAGAAAGAGGTAATGGCACCGCTGAAAAGTGGGAAATTGAAGATAAAACCGCAGATTGGTGATAAGTTAAGTGATATATGTGATGGTCTGATAGCTTTGGAATATTCAAATTCAGTTTCGTTTTGTGCCGAGAAAGATACAGAATTTGCAGAAAATCAAAACGAAAATATTAATGACTTGGCAACTCAGATTGAGATAAAAAGTATATTACTTCTATTTTTCAAGAGGATACTGAAACACGGTTTTATAGTAGAAAACTACACCAGTGGCAGAAATACTACGGAAAAAGAAATGATTTCGTATATACAGCAGAATTTTACCAGAGAAATCTCGCTTAAAGAATTTGGAAATCAGTTTCACCTGTCTGAAAAATATATTTCGCGCTATTTTAAGGAACATTTTCATATTACTCTGTCGCAGTATATAAATCATTTGCGCTTGGAACATGCAAGACAATTGTTGCAAGAGACAACTCTTCCAATCACAGAGGTTGCAATGCAAAGCGGTTATGAGAATGTAAGCTATTTTATCCGAAACTTCAAGAAGATGTATGGAATGTCACCGCTGAAATATCGAAAAAGGGTGTGAGGAGGTGGTGATGCATTTGCGTCAAGGTTGATATATGTCATGATGCATGATTATGAGTGTTTAGATTATCCATAACGAGAATAATCTTTTCGGCATCCGGATACATGACGTCTGAGAGGTATTTGATATACAAAACCTTCAAAAGTCCATATATATGTAATGTCCGAACACCATACTGCATCAGGTTTCTCAGGATTAAACTTTTCATCCAAAATGTTCTTCAGTTCACT
>JALEWA010000209.1 GCA_022788085.1 Lachnospiraceae bacterium | reverse complement strand
TCTTCTTTTACTTCTTCTTTTACTTCCTCTTCTACAACCTCACTTTGAACTGCTTCCTCCTGTGCTGCTGACTGTTCACTTGCATATACAGTACCCCCTGCCATACTGACAGAAGATGCTGCTAAAACTCCTGCCATGCTTAATGAAAACAGCTTCATAACCCTTCTTCTCTTCACGTTTATACCTCCCTACGTGTTCTGGTTTGTGTGTCATTTTTAGCTAAATATAATTAATTTATGCTATTTTAAAGTGATATTTAATTTAAATATATTAGCTTGTTTTTAATTATAATAATAGCTGTATTTTAAGTCAAGAACATATTAAAAAATATACCTTTTGCACATATTTTACTTTAATTTAGCTTTTTTATCAAAAAAAGCATGGTTGTTTTTAACAAAAAGAAAAAAACTGCTAGCAAAATGAATTGCTAACAGTTCTCCTGATCATATTTGTGGCTTTATAACTTATTGCATATTACGAATCTGTGCGAACAAATCCAGATCACTCTGGGTAAGTTTCATATTGGTATTAAACTCTTTCCCCTCAGGACTTGTTACCTTAATCTCAATAATTGTTCCATCACCAATAGCTTCTCTTCCAACAGCCTGCATAAATGGCATGAACTTTGGATGATTTCTACTGAATGTATCCCACGCACTCTTTATCTTCATTACACTTGAAAAGTCAAACATACTACATCCTCCTCTTTAGATCAGGTAAATAACCTTGTCCTCATCCATATTTTTCTCCAGCATGGCTGCCTTTGCTTCGTCCTGCTGATAACGGTTTATGTAAAAAGAGAACTTCTTTCTACTTTCAAATAAACCCTTTTTAACATCTCTTACCTTATCAACCTTTATCAGATAAGAAACACCGTGATTCAAAAAAGCCTTCTCTATTGTACTCTTTATTGCCTCATCATAAGTCTCCACGAAAGCTATCTCACGCCCATGATTCTTTTCCGTCATCTATGTCACATCCTTCTTAACTATATACTATAGTATAGACTGAATTTTCAGAAAAGTACAGTTGACATATTCACTAATTAATTCCTGCTAAAATCCCATTTCTTTTGGTAAACCTGCGTTTTGTGCGCAATAACATTTAGATAAGTGCAGTATATTTTATTCTCAGAAAATTACCACTGGCTAGGATAATATTGTTTTTTCATGAGCGGGAACTTCTTAGTAAACTCTTCTACCTTCTCATCCTCCAATTTTTCAAAAACGGAGGATTCATAAAATTTACCATGAATATCCTTAAATCCGTCGGTCTGTAGTTCATAGCCCATAAAAGCATCAAAATTCTTTCCGTCCGGTGTTGTGATACCAAAATGATCACATGTCCGGAATCCAACTCTTGGATAATAATCCGGCTCACCAAAAATCACAATTCCGGGATATCCTGCTTTCCTTGCAAGATCAAAGGTTTCCTCCATAAGCATTTCACCGATTCCACATCCATGCCATTTGGGCTTTACACATAACGGTCCAAAGGTAATAATGTCATGTACCTGATTCTCTGCTCTTACCTGTGCTTTGGAAAACATAATAGTTCCAACAATCTCTCCATCTACAACTGCAATCCGGCTTAAATCCGGCAGATAGTCTTCACTGTCTCTTAGTATATGTACCAGATAGTGTTCATTACACCCCTTGCCATGCCTGTTCCAAAAGGCTTCCTGCGTTATCCTTTCCACTTCTTTATACTCATCCGCACGCTCCGGTCTGATTTCAATCTGAGAACGCTGTAATCTCGCTTTTCTTTCCATTACATAGCCAAGCTCCAATCGAACTTCCTTCTTCTCGACATCCTGATTGCTATAGGAAATAGTATCAAATCCAATCAAAGAAAAGCCTTCATGCATATAGAACCCAATCGCATTCGCATTATTAGACTGTGTTTCCAGTACAACTGCTCTTTTTCTTTCTAACCTTGCCTGATCCTTTGCAATCTCAATCAGATCATGACCGATTCCCTTTCCTCTCAGCTTCTCATCTACCCACAGCTCTGTGATTCGTAATCGGTTGTTCCAGTTCTCTTCTGCTGTCTCAATGACTGCAAGAAGTGTCCCGTTCTCTTCTATTCCCCAGGCACATGCCTTATCACACCAGTCCTGATACAGCTTGTCCGGGAAATCATAATCTTCTACCTTGTGCTCACATGGCACATCAAGTCTCTTTTTGTTCAGTTCAATCTGAAAAGAATCCTCTTTCTGCTTCATTTCCACATCATAATAGAATTCAGAAGCATAGTTTAAAGGAATCATATGATCCTTCCATAAATCTTTTTCTAAATGTTTGATTTCGTAATTCATTGTTTTACCTCTCAGACTCATATATTCTACTTGCTCTTACGCGGTTTTCTGCTTGAATTGATTTTGGTTTTTTCTTCTCTTATCACTTCAAAACCAACTACTGCCCTGCAGATTTTAAGGTAATAGAATTTATAATGAGTTATCTTACCCTCCGGCCATGGTGCTAACTTTTTAAATACATTCATTCTTTTAGGCTTCTTACCCTTTTCAAACACTTTTATCTCACAACCACAATAGTAACCATTAGGAAATCCGGGAATCGGATTTATTTCCTTAACATCTTCTGTCGGTATCCAACCGGTTTCTCCTATAT
>JALEWA010000201.1 GCA_022788085.1 Lachnospiraceae bacterium | reverse complement strand
TAGGAGAATGATAACATTGGTATACGAACTAAAAGATACATCAAAGGTAAAAAAATTATTTACAGGCTGGCAGGAAACATTGATATATTCCTGCTTACAGAATGTTATGGGTAAGATATATGTTACTGACTCAGTACGCCCTGCGTCGGCTTTTGCGTTTGTAGGCTGTTTCGGATTTTTTGCCGGAAAGCCTGACAGAGAGCTGGTTGTCAATAAGCCTGACGGATTTGTGATAATGGTTCCGCAAAATGAAGAATGGTCGGCATTGATTGAAGATTGTTATCCAGCTGCGAAAAGAGTCATCAGATATGCTATAAAAAAAGACACGATATTTGATGTGGGAAAACTGCGTAAGGAAATTAGCAGGCTTCCATCGGAATATGAACTGAGGAAGATAGATTCGCTTATTTACGATAAGTGTCTGGAAAACCCCATAACTGCAGATTTTGTTTCGGCATTTGAAAGTAAGGAACAGTATCTGAAAATAGGAAGAGGTATGGTTATTATAAAAGATGGAAATATCGTTGCTGGAGCTTCTTCATATACTCGTTATAACGAAGGAATCGAGATAGAAGTAGATACAGTAGAATCTGAACGAAGAAAGCATTTGGCAACAATAGTATGTTCAGCTTTGATACTGGAATGTCTGAACGAAGGTCTGTATCCGAGCTGGGATGCTCACAATATGAACTCTGTTCATCTGGCTGAAAAACTCGGTTATGAATTTGACCATGAGTATGTAGCTTATGAAGTTGCAACAGAGGCAAGGACACATTAAAAGAAGCTTATACATGCCCATCTGTCCACTTTTATGAAATGTTGTAGCTTTCATACCAAGAATCATATATAATCGTGGGAAGGAACAAAGAATTGGTTCATAACGCAGGCTCATGTTTTGTGGTATTGATAGCTGCACTTCTATATGACAGAAAATTTGAATAAGAGCGATAGAGGGGCGAAATCGTCCCTCTTTTATGAAACAGGTTTTACTATAATTCCAAAGAATCTTCTGCATCAATTATATTCATGCTATCTGTCCCTTTTCTTTGATTTTCAGAAAGCATTTCAATCAATTCACACAGTCCATTCATAATATGTTATACTTTGTTATGTGATTTTCCGTCCCTTGTTTTTGAACTTACGAGGGTTTGTAAAGCCTTGTGGTATGATATAACACAAGGGAAAATATAAGGGAAATAAGAACTGACCGAATCTTTTAGTGAAGAGAAGACAGTGTTAGGGGCATGGGAGAATGAAATGCGAGGTAATAGATTATGAATAAGGAATGGTCTGATCTTAATAAAACAATGCAAACACAGATTAAAAAGAAGGACACTTATGAAGATGGGATTGGTACTTTATTTGATTTGCGAAATCGGTTGATGGAAACTTTAATATCATTCAATGATGAATTATGCAGAGAGGATTTTGATGCAATACCCTTTATTAACGCAGACGGTTATCATAGTAAAACGATTGCTTATTCAATCTGGCATATTTTCCGTATAGAAGATATAGTTGCACATACATTAATAAACGAAGATGAACAGGTATTCTTTGCGGACAATTATCAGGAACGTATTAATTCGTCTATCATCACAACTGGAAATGAACTTGTAAAACAACAGATTGCAGACTTTTCTGGACAATTAAATTTGCAGGAGCTTTATTCATATATTTTTGCAGTAAAAGACAGCACCGAGAAAATAATCAAAAGTTTATCTTATGACAAATTGATTCAGAAAATATCGGGAGAAAGAAAAGAATGCTTAAAATCTTTGAATGTTGTCAGCACAGATGAAAACGCTATTTGGCTGATTGATTATTGGTGTGATAAAGACATTCGTGGGCTAATTCAGATGCCATTTTCAAGACATTGGATTATGCATACAGAAGCATGTCTGCGCATAAAGAATAAGTTACATCCATGAGCGTAAATTTCAAATTACAGCTTTTGGTGCTGACAAATCGGAATTGTACAGTTTTTTTGATTGGAGGATAAAAATGAGTTACAGGGCCAGCGATGGAACAAGACAGTGGGATGGAAGTAAAAAAGTGCCCGAAGAGAGAATGGCAGTCAAAATGAAAAGCTTTGCCCGGACAGGCATAACACCGGATATTGCGGGAGCAGATCTTTCTTATGCTTTAAAGCTGCAGTACGCCAGATGGAAAGCGAAGGGATTGGAATCGTCTATAGAAATTGTCCCTTATGGGCAAGGAAAACCACATATGCCAACAATGGGCTCTCGCTGGAATGACGAGAAGTATTCTCACGAGAGAAGAGTTGATGTTGGTAAGAAAACTCAGAAATACTTTAAAGATGGTGTTTGCATACATACACGTGAAAATATTGTAACTATCTATGCAATTGTGACGAATACTACTGCAGAAAACAGCGTGGTGGAAAACGATTTTTATTGCTGTCCTTCTTGTGGTGCCAGTAGCAGAATTAAGGAATTAATGACAGGATGTCCTTATTGCCAAACGAAATTTCAAATACCTGATTTATTCCCTAAGGTTACAAACTTTTACTTTTACGAACAGGATTCTTCAGAACCGAAGATTATTAAATCGGCTGCAAAAATAGGTGGTATAGCTTTTCCTCTGCTTGAAGTCATTGTCGGTATTGTCAAACATGATATGACTGCGATTTTGATTGCACCGCTTCTAATACCGGCTGGGGCTTTTATGGGAATTGCGCTTGTTGCTTTTCCTTTTTTAGGATATGTGATATACAAAGGAGCGCAGGGTATTGGAGAAATCCGCGGTTCTAAAAAGGCAGAAAGAAAAATCGGGAAGAGAATAAAAGCTATCGACAGAACATTTTCGTATAAACTTTTTGAGGGACAACTCATTTCTTTTTTGAAAATGATACTCTTCTCGGATGATGTGAAGAATCTTGCCTGCTTTGAAGGAACGCATATCCCTGAGAAATACAATGATTTGGTAGATATGGGGTATCAGGGGGCTGTGACCTTAAAGGATATAGAGACAACGGGAGATGTGGTAAAACTTAATATAAATGTCCTTTTGCGTAACACCTACTTTGTGAACAATAAGATTAAAGTTAAGGATGAAAAGATTGTGCTGCAGGTTGCGAAAAAAGTTTCAGCACCTACCTATGCCGGGTTCTCAGTTAAGAAGATAGAGTGTAAGAATTGCGGTGGAAGTTTTGATGGTTCACATCAGAGAATCTGTCCTTTCTGTCAAAATGTATATGATATGAAAGAGGAAAACTGGGTAATTACAAAAATCGGAGAGTATTGATGTATCTTCCATATGCATTTATTCAGGTAGGAAGAAATAACAGCAAATTTTTTAAAGTTTATACGAATAGAGAATGCTATACTTCATTCATCAAGTGCAATATATAAATAAAAAATCTTGCACAAATCAATAGAAATGAGGTATAAAAGAATGAAAGTAAACGCAGCATTTATTTTTGTAGCACCGGAGGTTGACAGTAAAATCCATAGAACAGTTGTAGATACACCTGCTGTAGAGCTCCATGTAGTAGGGGTAAAGAACTACAAAGAAGGTGTTGAAGTGGCAAAAGAAATGGCAGATGCAGGTGTGAAAGCCATTGAACTATGTGCTGGATTTGGCAATGAAGGAACAGCTATGGTAGCTAAAGCAGTTAGAGGAAAGGCAAGCGTTGGTTCTGTAAAGTTTGATTTTCATCCTGGTTTTGACTTTAAGAGTGGGGATGAGCTTTTTCAAGAGTAATGTAGTAGAAAGAAGTCTGTTATGAAAAACGAAATTAATTTTTTAAAACAACAGAATCTGGAGATTGTTCATGGGAAGGGGATGGTAGATCTTCCTTATCACACACATAATAGTTATGTCATTGTTTTCATAACAGAGGGAAATCTGGAAATTTGTCTAAAGTCTGAGATGTATTCTATGCAGGAGGGAATGATTGCTATTGTTCCCTCTAACGTGGGTATTTCCATGAAACATATATCTTCTTATTCGTATATATCATTTTGTTTTAGTGGTGAATATGCCAAGTATTTTAATGAAAGACAACCCAAAAAACTGGTATGGAGTCATATAGGTAATTCTATGGAGGCTGCATACCAAAGTTTTATCAATACAAGGGATGCGGATATGCTTATCAAGGAGCTCACCTGCTTACTTGGTTTCAAAATGAAAAAGAATACAGACCGGCAGACTGCCAAAAATGAGTTAGTAAGTCAGGCTGTGGCACTCATGCAGGAGCATACGGAAGATAAGTACAGTGTAGAATCCATTGCAAATCAATTGTATGTATCTAAATACTATTTTTCACATGCTTTTAAAGAGGAGATGGATATTTCACCGAAACAGTATATGATTCAAAACAAACTTCGGTGCGTGAAAGAGAAAATCATGCAGGAAGATAATACTACCAGAATAGCAGAAGATATGGAATTTGCTGCACAAAGTCACATGTGCAGTGTTTTTAAGCGTTATATGGGAGTATCCATTAGTGATTATAAGAAAAATTTAACAATAGATTTATAGAGAAGTTGGAGAGCCTTTGCATGAATAGTGAATTCCGATACTATTTCCCAGGCTAAATAGTATCACTATACATGGATGGAGTTACGCCCACTGCTCTTTTGAAGATTTTTGTAAAATAACTTATGTCATGAAAGCCGCAGGAAGCCGCTATCGCTACAATCAAGAAGTTCCATAAGGTCATGATTGCAAATGTCATCAGCATAGTGCGCTTCGATATGAGAGATAGCTATCTTCATTCGATCCAAAAGAATATTGTTCGATTTGGTGGGTGTAGCTATTTCTGATAGATGTTCCACCAAAATTCGCATAGATTTAGAAGTTTGATAGATTGTCCTTACTGTGATTCTATTTATCAGCCTTCCTCTTTGGAAGAAAAGAAAAACAGAGGTTAATAAAGAGACTGGCGAAGCAAGAAAGCCAATGGCGTTGAAGGATGTTCTCAGAATCAGGGGAGCAAAGGAAGTCCTTATATGTTTCTTTTGCTATTGTGCAATTGAGCAGACAGCAGGATTGTGGGCCAGTTCCTATCTGAATCTTTACAAAGGCATACCTATCGAAACAGCAGCAAGTTTTGCTTCTATGTTCTATATTGGTATTACTGTTGGAAGAGCAATCAGCGGATTTATTACCATGAAGCTTTCAAATATTAAGATGATTAGAATGGGACAGGGATTAATCCTGCTGAGAATCATCATTATGATTATGCCATTTGGCTCATATACATCACTGGCAGGCTTTATTATGATTGGTGTTCAGATGGCATTTGCCTATATGGGTACCCTTGCTATGCCACCATTGTTCGGCGTGATAGCAAATGTCATCAATGTGGCGCTATTACCGTTATATCTCTTCGTTATCATGATTCTTATGGTTATAATGCATGAAGCTTTGATTAAAGTAACAGCGAAATGAAAATGGATATTTAGAAATGAAATAGAAGAATAAGAAAATGTATATTTATTTAAAGATATGCATTTCCTTGTTTAATAATATGACTTTGTCTACAGTCAGAGCCTTTGCATGAATAGTGCAAAGGCTTTTGTTGAAAAGAAAAATATCATATGATTTTTATGGATCACATGATGCCTGAAATGGATGGGATTGAGACCTTTCATAAGATTAAAGAGGTTGAAATGCTTAT
>JALEWA010000200.1 GCA_022788085.1 Lachnospiraceae bacterium | reverse complement strand
CATTTCGTATAAGTGTGTCTTTGCTTTTATATTCTTTGTTGTGATACCAGGGTCGACCGGAGCGAACCTGGATGGAAGTTTTCCTTTTAGCTCCATATATTCTTCCCTGGAATATCCTTTCAGGCCTGCAAGCCCGGTATCCATTGCGATACTCATGCTGATTGCCCACAGGTCAATGAAATTCTGAGATGTTTTTGGTTTGCACATATTCAGAGATTCCGTGATCAGGTATGAAGCAGAACAGCCGGAGACAGTATCCGAGAAAGCTTTATTCATGATGAGGGGAATCTGGTCATTTTTTATATGGGCTACTTCACGCAGGTATAGCTCATAATCTTCCCATGACGCATATACACAGCAGAAGCCATGATTCCATTGCATAAGTTCTTCTTTATCTATTGGCTTATAAGGCAGATCCTGTGCATAAGCTGTCAGATCGGACAGGATTTCCTGCATGTCAATGTCAGCCATTGCGATATATGCTTTTCGTTTTGCACCATGGTCAGCAGTCTGGACATAATTGCAGAAACGATAGTGCCAGTAGGCAACTCTTAGCAGGTCTTCCATGTTAAGTTCATTTCCCCAATAATAGCAGTACTTTTCATAGAGAGTATCCATATCGAGGATTCCATAGGGTTGTAATAACAGACGTATTCTGTCTGCTATTGTATATAGCTTTTTATACTTTCTCTTAAGCTTTGCGGGTTTCAATGAAGTAAGGATGGTCTCGGCTTCTTTGGAAAACGTAATTTGTACAGTCAGGACATTATTTTTATCTGTGCATACACAGTCTGCCAGACCAAGGGACATACCTTTTATGACACTGTCGATATCGGGCTGTTTCTCAAGCTTACCTGTTTTACATTGTATAAGAGAAGCAGTTCATGAAGCTCTTTTTCTTCAAGAACATACAGGTAATATTGAGGATGATTGAACAATGTGGCAATGATAGAGTCTATAAGATTTTTTTTGCTCTGATTGCCCTGATAGGGGAGCCGCAGGTATTTGCAGTAATCCTTTGCTTCCTGATAGCTCAGCTTTTCAAGCATTTTGGACATAGTGATATCAGTGTCAGTCTTGTAGAAGCCATTGCCGGATTTTGGGGTATCTGCTGTATTCTGTATTTCTGTAAAAGGCAGTGTCAGCTGCTCATACACTACTTTCGGTGCGTCATCATTCTTTGAAGAAGGCTCAGACATCTTTCGGGCAAATTCCTTTACCTGATCAATAGAAGTTGCCATGGCAGAAGGCTGTTTGAATTTGGTTTTTGTCTGCAGTGGGGGAACATTCATCAACTCGTTACACCATTCTCTGAGCATGGCTTTCAGATGTTCAATGTCTTCCACTGACGGCTTGCGTTCGTATTTTACGGCAGAGCTTTTGCGGTATGGGAACTGCTTCTTTTCCAACCGGGCAGCTACATCCTGTATGGAAAAGGATTTCTCGGGTACTTTATCATATTCCTCGTCTTCCTCATCTTCCTCATCATCATACCAGATTCCACCGGAGTCTTCTTCGAATCCATTTCCTTTTGCCTTAAGAATGGTGGCATATCTCTTATCATAGTCAGCTACTTCTTCTTCCAATACGATCTTATGCCGCCAGTCATCCCCGAAGTCATAGGTATAGCGGATCCATTTATAGTCGTGGATGAATTCATCAATTATAGTATTCTTTTCAGAAAGCGGCTTCCCGAAAGTTGCAGCTTCAGGCAGAGAAACAGAAATATCAGAATTTGGGAATGTAAAATCACGGAGGTGTGCATCCTATATGGAGATTTTTACGGTATATCCACTCATTGTTTTGTCCTTTCGTAACATTATTTATACTCACTACTATAATGAATGGGAATATGTAATGCAAGAGAATAATAATGATTGGCTGATTTCTTGCTTTTTATATAATATTGGGATAAGCTAATAAATAAAGAGAATGAATCAGGTTAAGTGCTGCCAAAGATTTATGCTTCGCTATCCTTTCCGGGCGGAGAGACAAGACGCTGGTGGGGCAATGTAATATCAGGATTCACTGGAGTTAATAGGGTAGATTAGGAACTTGGTCACATTGCAATTATAGATTGTGAGGAGAAATAAAGAATATGTTGAAAATTTATTTTGGTGACATGGATGGAGTGCTTCATAATGTGGAAACATATTTCAAAAATCAGATGGAGTATTCATGGTTAGAGAGTGATTTGGCTAAACAGATTATTGAGGATGTTGATAATTCGGTTGTAGAATCTCCCCAATGTATAAGAAGTAATGTACTTGGGCAGATTCCACCGACAAGGTTGTCAGGAGGAACAAAGGCATTATTGCTTATCTGGAATGAAATGGACAGGGTAGTCAATGCTTCAAATTGTGGAGATAATTGTGCAAAATGGCTTTTAAAGTTTGGAGAGAGCAGGGATATTACGATTAATTTGAATCATATTATGGATTTTGGCCCCGGAGAATTTGAGATTGAGATTTTGAATAGCCATGCGATTGTGCATAATATGAAAGAATATGTGACAGAAGCAGTTAAGTTTTTATGAGGGAGGATTCATATGCTGGGAGCACATAAAGTAATTGTCTCAAATAAATATCTGAAATATGAATTTGTTATAAAAAGAAATATCACTGTAATAAAGGGAAATAGTGCAACAGGAAAAACAACATTAATAGAAATGATTCGTGAATATAATGAAGAAGAAGATAGTGGAGTTTCGGTGCAATGTGATAAAAAATGTGTTGCTGTTTATGGGAAAGATTGGGAGAAAAGGATTCAGGATATTTCGAATGCAATTGTGTTTATTGATGAGGCAGGAAGATTTACTAAGTCAACGGATTTTGCCAAAGTAATTCAGAATACGAATAATTATTATGTGATTGTATCTCGTGAGAAGCTTGGTAACCTTCCTTTCAGTATTGATGAAATATATGGAATAAGAGAGAGAGGTAAATATCCAGGTATAAAGTCAGAATATACATTAAATGAGTTCTATCATATTTATGGACAGCAGCCACAAAACTTATTTGAACCGGAAGTGATTGTTACCGAGGATTCCAATTCAGGTTATGAGTTTTTTTCAAAAGTATGTGAAGAAAAACTTGAATGTTTGTCGGCAAAAGGAAAATCTAATGTGTTAAGTATACTAAAAAAGGATGAGTATAAATCAAAAAGACGGCTTGCAATTGTAGATGGTGCTGCCTTTGGTTCAGAGATAGAGATAATTATGATATATATAATTAATGTAGATAATGATATTAAAATATATGCACCGGAATCTTTTGAGTACTTATTATTGTTATCAGAAATCTTTGATTCGAAGAAACTACAACATAAGTTAACGGAATCATATGATTTTATAGATTCGGAAAAATACTTTAGTTGGGAACAGTATTATACAGCTCTTATAATGGAAGAAACGAGAGGCACGGAAAAGCAGTATAGCAAGTCAAATTTGAATCCATATTATTTGTCTGAGAGAAATATAAAATATGTTTTGGAAAAAATACCGGATAATATAATCTTCGACAAAGAAAGGAGCCACCATGTCCCACATACTTTTCCTTGAATGGAACAGCTTTGCCAATGAATATATGAAACGTGCGTGGACACAAGCTGGTGACACATTTGTCAGTTTTTCTTTTCCGAATAAGGAGAAGAATACCCGTTTCGATGCAGAGCTTACTACGGCAATTGCGAATGCGCTTCTTGCAGATCATTACGACTATATGTTTTCTTTTAACTATTTTCCGGTTGCAGCAATGGCGGCAAAGGCGTGCCGGATTCGCTATGTGGCATGGGTGTATGACAGCCCTTATGCACAGCTCTATTCGGAAACGGTTCATTATCCGACCAATGATATCCGCATTTTTGACCGGGCAGAAGTGGAACATCTGCAGAACCTTGGCGTGAAGACGGTAAGCTATCTTCCTTTGGCAGCAGATACGGATTACTATAACAGCATTCATGTAGAAGATGGGAAAAAATATAAGGCAGATATATCCTTTGTGGGTTCCTTATATTTGGAATCCAACATGCAGCTATATCACCGCCTGGAAGCTTTATCTGACTATGATAAGGGATATCTGGAAGGTATGATTCAGGCGCAGAAGTATTTATACGGGCAGAATATCCTGGAGGAGTTGCTTATAAAAGATCATAAGCTATTGGAACGAATAGAAGCGGTGAGCCCGTTATCACCACATCCTGATGCGTTTGCATCAAAAGAGTGGTACTATGCTAATTTTTATCTTTACCGCAAGGTAACGGCATATGAGCGAATGGATGTTATGACAATGCTGTCAGAAAAGCATGACATGAAGGTTTATACACATACAGATGATTCCAATATGAAAAATCTTGCATGCAGTGATGCTTTGAAAAAAGCATTATGCCCACCGGTTGATTATTACACACAGGCACCCTATGTGTATAAAAACAGTAAGATCAACTTAAACATCACGCTTCGAAGCATTGGAAGCGGTATTCCGTTACGAGCATTCGACATTATGGGGTGTGGAGGTTTTCTAATGACTAATTATCAGTCAGACATGTTTGAATTCTTTGAACCGGACAAAGATTTTGTGTATTACATCGATTATGATGATCTGCTTGCCAAGGTGGAGTATTATCTGTCACATGATGAGGAAAGGGAAGCAATTGCCCGAAGCGGTTATGCGAAAGTGAAGAAGAATCACACGTATCAGCATAGAATTCTTTCGTTTTGACTATTTCCCCGGGAAAACAAAAAAGATTTGACGCTTTTCCATTGGTATATCTCGTATTTTAAGTTCTGTTTCCAATTTTTCCTTATATTCTGTGAGATTATTCGTAATAGAAGGATTGTTGATGTCCTCTTTTTCAAGTACATGCTGTAATTGCTCTCTGGCAATATCCTGAAGCTGTTCCATTCTCAGGTAAAGGGGATGGGAGCTGAATTCACTACATAAAAGCAGAATATCTGAAATTTGTGATTTTGCGGCTTCGGTATCAAGAGAAAGTGTGTCGAGACTTTGAATCAGGCGCTCTTTCTTTAATGTGATAGCCTGAACTTTTTTTATATCAGGTACTTCACTGGTTGAAGTCGCAAACAGCTCATCATCACATTTGGAAATGTTGGTGAGAAGATGAAGTATTTGCTGGTAGGAATCACATTGCGTTTTCAAAAGTGTTTCATAAGTTTGTCTGTAATCCATGTCCATCCGCCTTTCTTGTGCCTGGCGAAACTATCCATTCATTTGGATATTGCCTGACTGTTTTATAATAACATAAAAAGTTGCGGAATAAAAGCAATAATACATCAAAAATAAAAAACTTAACATGAAATATGCAAATAAATATGTTGAGTAATTATGTTAATTGTTTTATAATATAGATATTAATATGAAAGAGACAGAAAATATACACACAAAGACGCAAAGGGGAAGTAAAATGAGATTCAGTTTGTGTATGATTGTTAAGAATGAAGAAGCAGTATTGCGTGAATGCCTAGATTCCATAAAGGAGCTTATGGATGAAATAATCATTGTAGATACAGGTTCTACGGATGGAACAAAGGAAATTGCAGCAGAGTATACACCATATGTATACGATTACCAGTGGACAGATGATTTTGCGGCAGCGAGAAATTTTGCCTTTTCAAAAGCGACAGGAGATTATATATATTCGGCAGATGCAGATGAATACCTGGATGAAGAGAATAGGGTGAAGTTTAAAGCGCTGAAAAAGGTGCTCATGCCGGAAGTAGAAATTGTTCAGATGATTTATGTGACCGAGCAGATTAACCATCCGACCGAGAACTTCGCAAAGGATTTAAGACCAAAACTTTTTAAACGCCTGCGTGAATTCACATGGATAGAACCGATTCATGAGACTGTCAATACGAATCCTGTTGTGTTTGACAGTGATATTGAGATTCAACATAGACCTCAGGGAGATCACAGTAGTAGGGATTTTGCTGTATTTGAAAGGATTATAGAAGAAAAAGGCATGCTTTCCGACAGGCTTCTTACCATGTATTTGAGAGAGCTTTATAAGGCTGGCAGTGAAGAGGCATTAGAGCATGCCAGGGAGTTCCTGGAGCAGATGCTGGTTGAATTGAAGCAGAAGGGGAAAGAACTGCTGGCAAGGCAGACAATTGCAGTACTTTTGAAGCTATACCGCCAGACAGACAATCCGGTTGCCATTTTAAAGCTGGGACTTCGGGAAGAGATTACGATTCCGTCAGCGGAAGTCTGCATGGAGCTTGGATATTTCTTTATGAAAAAGGAAGAATACGAGGAAGCATCAAAATGGTTTTACCGGGCTGCTTTTGAATGTGAGAGTGAGATTGATATTGCAAGCAGTGGGACATCAGCATTGTTTGCCTTGGCATTGAGCTATCGTAAATATGCAAAATCACCAAGAATCAGGGCTCTTCCGAAGGAAGAGTACGAGCTTGAGACTTTAAGGCTGACAGAGAAGGCTGCAGAATATGAACAGATGGCAAAAGACTGGAAACCGCAAGAGATGGGGTTCTAATTTGTGCAGGGTGAAAGAATGATAAAAAACATGATGAAGCCTTGCATTCAGATAAATGTTTTCTTATAATTCTACTTGGCAGACACGCCTCATCAAAGGAAACACGCAGCGCTTTCCGGATGGTTATGAACAGATGTTAAGAGCTAGGAGGAAGGACACAGTGCATTATCAATATCTTGTCGTAGGAGCAGGACTTTTTGGCGCAGTATTTGCAAGGGAGATGAAAAAGGCCGGAAGGAGCTGCCTTGTCATCGAAAAAAGAAATCACATTGCAGGAAACATATATACAAAGGAAATAAAAGGAATACAGGTTCATCAGTATGGAGCTCATATTTTTCATACCTCAGATAAGGAAGTATGGAATTATGTAAATGAACTGGCTGAGTTCAATCATTATATTAATTCGCCGATAGCAAGTTATAAGGACGAGCTTTACAATCTGCCATTTAATATGAATACTTTTGCAAAAATGTGGAATATCAAGACTCCTAAGGAAGCGAAAGCAAAGATTCAGGAGCAGATAGAAAAGCTGGGTATTACGGAACCAAAGAATCTGGAAGAACAGGCGCTTTCACTTGTCGGAACAGACATTTATGAAAAGCTGGTAAAGGGCTATACGGAAAAGCAGTGGGGAAGAGACTGCAAGGAACTTCCGGCTTTTATTATCAAACGTCTTCCGGTTCGTTTTGTATATGACAATAATTATTTTAATGATCCTTATCAGGGAATTCCGAAAGGCGGATATACCGGTATAGTAGAGAAGCTTTTGGATGGAATTACTGTAAAGCTTGAAACTGCATATCAGGATTATTGTGTGAAGAATGAGAAAACAGGTATGTTTGAATCTACAGATGGCGAACATACCTTTGAGAAGGTTTTATATACCGGCATGATTGATGAGTTCTTTGACTACAGACTTGGAGAATTGGCATATCGTTCCCTGCATTTTGAAACAGAGGTTTTAGAGGGAGAAGAGAATTATCAGGGAAATGCAGTGGTGAATTATACGGAAAGAGAAGTACCGTATACACGTATTATAGAGCATAAGCATTTTGAATTTGGCAAGCAGCCGGATACTGTTATTACACGGGAATATCCAAAGGACTGGCATAAGGGAGATGAACCGTATTATCCGGTAAATGATGAGAAAAATGGTTCATTATATCAGGAATATGTAGCGCTTGCCCAAAAAGAGAAGAATGTTCTCTTTGGTGGAAGGCTTGGACAGTATAAATATTATGATATGGATAAAGTGATCAGGGCAGCACTGACCATGGTGCAGGAGGAGCTTGGACTTTCCTGAGAAGAAAAATAGCCGTCGATATCGGATATGATATCGGCGGCTTTGTAGTATGGAACAGAAATTGTTCCGATATCAGCAATAAGAGTTAAAAAGCATACCGCTATATATACTGGTTACGTACGGATTTATATAGGCAGTGGCAGGATTGCTGTAAGCACAGATTGCTCTTGCAACATATTCCATGGGATCAAGGGATATGGAATTCAATTTGCGTAATACATGGCTGCCAAAGCTTTGCAGATCATTAAGATCCGGCATTTTTTCAAGATTGTTATTCTTTAGGAAGTTTAACGTGTTGTCATCATTCATTTCAATTCCGTATTTTTCAACCTTTCCCTTGTGATGCATAAGAAGCTTGTGCATTTCATCAAGTAAATGATGGTTATCGGCTTCCTTTGCCTTTTCATCAGTCTGTATGTTAGTGATGAATTGATTGTATTGATTTACAAAAGCTTCTATATTATAAGAAAGAGCCTCCATATCAGGATACAGACCTATTTCAGCTTCTTTTTTACTGCTTTCCGGGTGAAGCGTCATACGATAATGACCAAATGCAGTAAAGGTATTGGAATAGGAAGAGTACTCCTTGCCATCTAATGTATAAACCGCATTGGTAGCGTCATGTATTGATTTATTCAGACCAAGATAGTGGACTATGCCGTTGGTGTGACTGGTATTGTCATCGGTAATTTCAAAATGCCGCTTACTCTGGATAGGGATTCCAAAAGCCTCGGAAGTAATCTCAAGGGCGCTTCGCTCATGATCCGTGAGGACGTTAGCATGGATTCCGATATCAGAATGGTTAATTAGCCGGGCAAGTTTATTCTGCAACTGCTCATGAGTTTCGCCATCGTTGATGGAAAACTGTAATTCATAGTGTAGTTTATTGGTGACGACATCAAAAGAGTAATTTCCCGGAGGCATAAGAACCATTTGTTTTGAGGTCAGGAAACTGCTTTGGTTAATCTGGGGCGATGCAAATTCATTGACTTCAAGACGAAAACGTTCCGGTACGGATGCATTATCTCCTGAGGAGGTATATTCTACTTCAGCAAGCTCTGAATTGTTACTATAGGCTTTTTTGGATGAAAAGAGCATATGACGGTCAGAGCTTCCGAAGGTAGTAATAGTCTGCTTGAGAGATTCTGCGCTTTCCTTTAATTGAACGGCATATGCGACTGCCTGCGGAGAGGGCTCTGTAAGATAAAGCGGCATAAAACGATTCTTTAGCTGGATATTACTATAAATAAGACGTAATTCGTCGCGGTCATGGATACAATTTCGTGATGTACGTTTATTACTATATGTAGTAAGATATTGATCATAGACTTGCAATGCTGCAAAAGACATCGGCATACCGCACCCTCCTTTCCTGAAAAACACTCATAAATCGGATTACCGGGACGTGTAACTCCCCCAGTACAGGCACAGTAAACCTATTATTAATTAAAACATACCATGAAAAGCTATAAAAATCAAGGATTTTAGAGTTTTTCAAAGAACTATTTTGGAAAAAGAAGTTGACGCGGAATGGTGGTTGTGATATATTTGTTAGGCAAGATGTGAATTAGGTCTTTTTTTTATGCCAATTTTGCAAGGAGGACTTTTTTACATGGAGCATATGGCCGCAAGGTCGGATTAGAACAAAGGTAAAGATTAGAAACGCTAGCGGAGGTGGAATTATGCGTACAAAGATTACATTAGCTTGTACAGAGTGCAAACAGCGTAACTACAATACGACTAAGGAGAAGAAGACTCATCCTGACAGAATGGAAATCAAGAAATATTGTAGATTCTGTAAGACTCATACATTACACAAGGAAACAAAATAATCGGTAAAGAATCTACAGGAGGCATACTATGGGAGATTCAGCAAAGACAAATGCACCAAAGACAAGTTTTTGGAAAAGTGTCAAAACAGAATTTGGTAAGATTATATGGCCTGACAAGAATGATTTGTTAAAGCAGTCAGCAGCTGTTCTCTGTATTTCAATTGTAATGGGTCTTATCATTACTTTTCTGGATACTCTTATCCAGTACGGAATTAACTTCTTAACTGCATTATAAGAGTGAGGATGAATCGTATGGAAGAAAAGAAGGAACGCAAGGCAGTAGCCAAGAAAATAATCGAGCCAATGATGAAGGACTGGGAACCGATATCCCCTAAGATGCCGGTACCGGAACCGGAAGAGGTGGCTGAGGAAGTCGTAGAAACTGAAGCGGTAGAAGAACAGGAACCGATTATTGCTGAAGAGGTTGAAGAAGAGCCACACAGCAGAGTTGCATTAAGCGACAATAAGAGCGGTTTAGGCATGGGCTGGTATGTTGTTCATACTTATTCAGGCTATGAGAACAAGGTAAAAGCCAATATTGAAAAGGCAATTGAGAACAGACATCTTGAAAACGAGATTCTGGAAGTCAGGGTTCCTTTACAGGATGTAGTGGAAGTGAAGGATGGCGTTGAAAAAAGCAGCCAGAAGAAACTTTTTCCAGGCTATGTTCTGTTACACATGGATGCAGACAATAATGATGCATGGTATGTGGTTCGTAACACAAGAGGCGTTACGGGATTTGTTGGACCGGGAAGCAAGCCGGTACCACTGACAGAAGAAGAACTCAGAGCATTAGATTTCGGTAATGAGATTAATGTTGAATTCGCAGAAGGCGACGTGATCTCAGTAACAGCGGGTGTTTGGAAGGATACTGTTGGTACTGTTCAGAAGATTGATGTGAGCAGACAGACGGTAACAATCAACGTAGAAATGTTTGGTAGAGAAACACCGGTTGAAATTAATTTTTCTGATGTGAAAAAACTTTAATCCGTTTTACATGATATAAATGTAAATTAAGGATTGACATGATTGCGTAGTTGTAATAAAATATTAGCCGGACTTTGAGATGATTTCATGTCCGCGTGGGAGGGTCATCCACCCAAACTACCACAAAACAGTCTTAATACAGACTGAGAATGAATTAGGAGGTGCCTATAATGGCAAAGAAAGTAGAAGGATATATTAAATTACAGATTCCTGCCGCAAAAGCAACACCGGCTCCACCAGTTGGACCAGCACTTGGTCAGCATGGTGTAAACATTGTTGAATTTACAAAGCAGTTCAATGCTAGAACAGCTGATCAGGAAGGTATGATCATTCCTGTTGTAATCACTGTTTATGCAGACAGAAGTTTCAGCTTCGTTACAAAGACTCCACCTGCAGCCGTTCTTTTAAAGAAGGCTTGCAACCTTAAGACTGCTTCTGCAGTACCTAACAAGAACAAAGTTGCTACTATTTCTAAAGCAAAGATTCAGGAAATCGCTGAATTGAAGATGCCTGACTTAAATGCAGCAAGCCTTGAGGCTGCTATGAGCATGATTGCAGGTACAGCTAGAAGTATGGGTATCACAGTAGAAGAGTAAGCGGAGGTAAAGAAGAATGAAACACGGTAAGAAATATAATGAATCCGCGAAGTTAATCGATCGCGCAACTTTTTATGAAATTGATGATGCTGTATCTTTAGTAAAGAAGAGCGCAACTGCAAAGTTTGATGAGACTGTAGAGCTTCACATCAGAACAGGTTGTGACGGACGTCATGCTGATCAGCAGATCCGTGGCGCTGTAGTACTTCCAAATGGTACAGGTAAGACAGTAAAGGTTTTAGTATTCGCTAAGGGTGATAAGGTAGCAGAGGCAGAAGCAGCTGGTGCTGATTACGTTGGAGGAGATGAACTCATTCCGAAGATTCAGAATGATGGCTGGTTAGATTTCGACGTAGTTGTAGCTACACCTGATATGATGGGCGTTGTTGGTCGTCTTGGTAAAGTTTTAGGACCTAAGGGCTTAATGCCAAACCCTAAGGCTGGTACAGTAACAATGGATGTTACAAAGGCTATCAACGATATCAAGGCTGGTAAGATCGAATACAGACTTGATAAGACAAACATTGTACACTGCCCGGTTGGAAAGGCTTCTTTCACAGAAGAGCAGTTATTACAGAACGTTAACGCTTTGTTAGATGCTATCGTTAAGGCTAAGCCTTCAACCTTAAAGGGACAGTACTTAAAGAGCATCACACTTACAACAACAATGGGACCTGGAGTAAAGGTTAGTGTTGCAAAGTTCTAATCTATGATATTGAGACCTCGGTTTTGCCGGGGTCTTTTTGTACATTCTTAAAGGGTGGAAAAGAAGGTATATGAAGAGAGAGAAGAAAAGGAAACTCATATTCAGAACAGTGGGATTGTTTTTTGGGGTACTGGCACTGGTGCTGTTCGTCGGAACTGTGGGAATGCTCCTGTATGCAGGGATTATTCAAAAAGATGGCGAGAATCCTATTGAGCTGGTATTTTCAGAAGATATTTTCAAATCGTTTCAAGATATATTAACTGGTAATAGTTCTGAACAGAAGATACCGGATGACATATCTGAGGATGAAAGACTGATACAGGAGGCACTGGCTGCCGGGGAGAAGGTAATTCCTGTGAATAGTGCGGATGCAGAAAGTGTAAAGTTACTTTTTGCGGGTGATATACTTCTTGATGAGCATTATGCTGTTATGGCGAATCTTCGTGACAGAGGAGGTAATATTGGGGAGGCATTTTCTACTGAACTGTTGGAACTGATGCAGTCAGCAGATATTTTTATGCTGAATAATGAATTTACTTTTACAAATCGAGGAACGGCAACTCCGGGAAAACAGTTTACCTTCCGCACAAATCCTGATAATGTTAGCATTTTAAAAGAGATGGGAGTAGATGTAGTATCGGTTGCAAACAATCATATCTATGACTATGGGGAAGTTTCGCTTTTGGATACGCTTGAGACATTAAAGAATGCAGACATTGCCTATACAGGTGCAGGTGAAAATCTGGAAGAAGCGATGAAGCCGGTTTATCTTATTGCTAATGGGATTAAGATAGGGATCATCAGTGCAACACAGATAGAGAGAAATGGAACACCTGATACAAAGGAAGCAACCAGGAATTCTGCAGGAGTATTGCGATGCATGAATACAGAGAATCTTCTACAGGTAATTGCACAGATGGAAGATAGTTGTGATTATACCATTCTTTATATTCACTGGGGTACAGAGAGTCAGGAACAGATTGACTGGCTGCAGG
>JALEWA010000163.1 GCA_022788085.1 Lachnospiraceae bacterium | reverse complement strand
AGAAAGAGATTGGGTGTTAAGTAATGGAAGAGAACAAAACAATATTTAATTATATTAGTCAGGTGTTTGCAACTTATGGCATTATCATTGCTATTTTTATCATACTTGGTTGCATAGTTGGTGAAGAGTCAGTTGGATATTCCTCGCTTTTTGAATATGGCAACCAGGGTTTTTCAACAGCAACACTGATCCAGTTATTTGCTGTGTCTGTAGTGGTATCCATTGGGCAAATACTATTTCTAACCGATAAATGGATTAAGAATTTATCTATTATAATAAGAAGTGCTCTCTTTTTTGTAGCTGTAATTATTGTAATTGCATTCTTTGTAATTGCTTTCGAATGGTTTCCTGTAGATGATCCTAAATCATGGTTTGGATTTTTACTATCATTTTCAGTATGTTCACTCATTGGTGTTGTTGTCGGCATACTGAGGGAAAAGATGGAAAATGAAAAGATGGATCAGGCGTTGGAAAGATATAGAAAGAGGAGGAACTCCGATGTACCGGATCAGCATCTGTGATGATGAACAGGAAGTATTATTGCTTTTGAAGGACAAAATAACATTGATGCGGGGAATTAAGCGCGCCACAAACCTGTTATTTATGCAGGTTTGTGGCATTTTCTTATTCAAGGAACAACAGTTTTATGATATTCTTGTGAGTAGAAAAAGCATAGTTGGGGGTAAAATGAAAATGACGATTAGAAAAGCTACTGTGGAAGATGCAGAAGAAGTTGCAGATTCGTTTTCAGGAGCAGTATTTTGATAGTGAAATTTTGATGTAAAAGGTTGGTGGAAAAGGGTATGGATAAGATAAGAGATGATTCAAAAATGAAACTGTTATATGGAACGGGTAATCCGGCAAAATTTTATGCTATGGAACGAAGACTGGAAAACTTAGGAATAGAATTGATTAGCTTGAATGACCTAAAAGCAGAAGGAATATCCATTCCACAAGTGCCGGAGGATGGGAATACACCGCTTGAAAACGCAAGACAGAAGGCGATGGCGTATTACGAAGCTTTTCAAATACCTGTATTTTCTTGTGATTCCGGATTATATTTTGACAATGTTCCTGATGAAGTGCAGCCAGGTGTGCATGTACGTACCATAAATGGAAAATGTTTATCTGACGAACAAATGATAGAATATTATGCAGGCTTGGTGAGGCAGTATGGAAACCTTACGGCAAGGTATAAGAATGCAATCTGCTTTGTAATGGATGAAAAACATATTTATGAAGCGATGGAGGCTTCTATGGAGAGTGAAAAGTTTATTTTGACGGATATTCCTCACAGCATAGTCAGGAAAAAAGGATTTCCCCTTGATAGCATGTCTATTGATATAAAGACGAATAAATATTATTACGATTTGCCTGCTGATAAATTGGAACAGGTTGCTGTTGAGGATGGATTTTTGCTGTTTTTTCAAAAAGTTTTGAATCTTAATTAAGCAACGATTCGCATGAAAAAACATGTAATGATAGAAAATGCTGGAAGATGAAAATTCTGCATTGGATAAATCGTTAAAAGATAACAATTTATTTGAAAAGGTGATGGTATAGGTATGAAAATAACAAAAACGTATGAATATAAAAGAGCCACTGTGGAGGATATAGAAGAATTGGTAAGAACAAGAATAATTGTCCTTCGGGCAGCTAATAAGTTATCAGATGATGTGGATATGTCTTTGGTGGAAAAGGAATCTTATGGGTATTATATGCAGGCATTGGTAACTGGAGATCATATCGCATATCTGGTATATGACAATGGAAAAATTATTGGGGCAGGAGGAGTAAGTTTTTATAAGGTCATGCCAACATATCATAATCCAAGTGGAAAGAAGGCTTATATTATGAACATGTATACAGCATCGGAATACCGTAGACAGGGTATTGCTTTTTGTACACTGGATTTATTGGTAAAAGCAGCTAAGGATCAGGGCATTTCACAGATTGCATTGGAGGCAACGGATATGGGGAGACCACTATATGAGAAGTATGGCTTTGTGAAAATGGAAGATGAGATGGAGCTGGTATGATGAATAGAAAACGGGATGGCTATAATAATATTGTATTTTTTCATCATTTGACTATTAAAAAGAAGTAAGCAGGTAAAGAGTCCCGAAAATGGTAAAAAGTGTTTTCGATAGAGTAACATGCAGGTTTCTGTGATATGATTTTTATAGTGAAAAAGACGAGGAGGACTTGTTATGCTGTATCAGAACATTTTAGATAAGATTGTGGATAAGAGTAAACAAATATTTGGAGCAGAGCTTACAGGTGTATATTTGCATGGCTCAATGGCAATGGGATGTTTTCAGCCGGATAAAAGTGATATTGATTTCATCATTGTAATAAAAGATAATATCACAGACAAGCAGAAATTAATGTTTATGAATGAAGTAGTGGAATTGAATAAAGCCGCTCCAAGCAAGGGAATTGAATTAAGTATTGTTAAGGAAGCATACTGTAAAGAATTTCTTTATCCAACACCATTTGAATTACATTTTTCCAATATGCATTTACAGTGGTTCAGGGATAACCCTAAAGATTATATTCAAAAAATGAATGGTACAGATAAGGATTTAGCTGCACACTTCAAAATCATAAAGAAATATGGCATTGCTTTGTACGGTTCCCAAATTGATGATGTATTTGCAGATGTGCCAAGAAATAATTATATTGATAGTATTTTGTGCGACATTGAGGAAGCTAAGGAAGAAATATTAGAAAACCCTGTATATATCATTTTGAACTTGTGCAGAGTGGCAGCTTTTCTAAAACATGACTTAGTCATTTCCAAAAAGCAGGGTGGCGAATGGGCATTACAAAACCTTTCGGATAAATATCATACTCTCGTTTTGAATGCATTACAAAGCTATGAATTTGGAACGGAAATGAATATAGATAAAGAAGAAGCACAGGGATTTGCGGATTATATGCTTTACCTGATAAGAGGTATGTCAGCCTTAGAATAATCAATATTGCTTTTTCTTTGACTTATACAGAGTCGGAGTTTATTGATTTTGTACTTGATAATATTTTGCTTTTGCTTGTTCAAGGGAAAACAAGCTGCGATATTCTTATGATACGTGGCAGTAAAGGAAAGAAAAGGCATAGACAAGCAGGTAGAAAGAGCAGATCATGCAACGTATGAAAAAGCAGTTATGAGGTTTTAGGTTACTGATCAAGTTAAGCAATGTATAAAATCCTTGAATTACCGACATGCTAAGAGGAGGTTAAAAAACATAAAATTCAAGGAGGCATTATGTCAGAAATACTATATATTATTGCACTTTCTCTTGGTTCTATCATTGCGCTTTTTATTCTCACAAAATTGATGGGATATCGCCAGATGTCTCAGATGAGCATGTTTGACTATATCAATGGTATCACGATTGGTTCTATTGCAGCGGAAATGGCTACTTCTCTGGAAAGTAATTTTACACAGCCTATGACTGCAATGATTGTTTATGCGCTTGCTGACCTTTTTCTGTCATGGTTCTCGTCCAAGTCCATTAAGGCACGTAAGGTGATAGAAGGCGCACCGCTTGTGCTGCTAAATAACGGAGAGCTTTATCGTGAAAATTTGAAAAAGGCAAAAATTGATGTGTCTGAGTTTCTGGTTCAGTGCCGGGTAAAGGGATATTTTGATATTTCCAAGCTGGAAACAGCCATACTCGAAGGAAATGGTAAAATCAGCTTTTTGCCTAAGTCTTCGGATCGTCCCCTGACACCTTCTGATATGCTGCTTTCCCCACAACAGGATTACATGGTAGCAAATGTGATTCTGGATGGAAAGATTATGGAAGAGAATTTAAAACATACCGGTAATGATGAGAAATGGCTGCACAATCAGATTAAGGCTCAGGGAGCAAAGCAGGTGGAGGATGTTCTTCTTGCTACCTGTGATATGTCTAATCAGGTAACCGTTTATTTAAAGAGCAACCAAAAGGAAGCAAAGGATGTATTAATGTAGAAAGTATCAACATCCATATTATTAACTGACTGGTCTATTTGCAATATAATAGACTGAGTGGTCAATAATATGGAGATGAATCATAAAATGAAAAAGGAAGAAAAAACGGAATTAACAAAGAAAAAGATACTTTCTGCAGCATTACAGGAATTTGGTTCCAATGGATATCGGGGAGCTTCCCTAAATGCCATCTGTGAATCGGGTATTCCCAAAGGATTGCTGTATCATAATTTTAAAAATAAGGATGCATTGTATCTTTCCTGTGTTGAGTTATGCTTTCAATCATTGACAAAATGTTTGAAGGAAGCCAATATCGGGAATGATTTAGAAAAATATATGCGGGTGCGAATGGAATTTTTTGAGAAAAACAAAATGGAAGCCCGTATTTTTTTTGATTCTGTTTTACAGCCTCCAGAAGTCCTATCAGCCAAGATTGCAGAATTAAAAAAAGAATTTGATGAATTTAACAGGGAATTATATAGAGAAATTCTTGATTCGATACAGTTATGGGACAGAATCACTTATGATGACGCCATGAAATACTTTATTATGCTGCAGGATATGTTCAATCATTCTTTTAGCAGTCAGAACTGTCAGAATGTATACTGATGGGAATGGCTTTTTCTGCTACCTTTTCGAATATGATTTCAGAAGAACGGTTAGCAAGAGTGATTACTGATTTTAACCCGTTGCTTGGGATTTTCATGATTATTGTGATATTAAATCTGGGGGCACCGCTGGACTATCATGCTATTCTGGGAGCCGGGCTATATACAGCAGTTTATATCATTGTGCGTGCAAGTGGTAAATATTTCGGAGCACGATTTGGCTCCAAGTTGACAGGTCTGCCAACTACTGTGCAGAAATATCTGGGATTTACGTTGTTGCCGCATTCAGGAGTATCTTTGGTATTTACCGGAATAACAGTATCTATTTTGGCGGAACCTGCGCCTGAATGCGCAAGGATCATACAAGGAACCATAGCTGCTGCGGCTGTTCTAAATGAAATTATTGCTGTAATCGTTGCGAAAAAGGGATTTGAGTGGGCAGGAGAAATGCCAGATGAAGAAAAATAAGTTGACAAATTTGCAAACCTCCTCCATAATTAAACCACCAGTTTAATTATGGAGGAGGTTTTATTTTTGGCAAGAAGAAAAAATGAACCACAAAATGTACATAGGAAAAACATTTCCTCAGCAGCGGAACAGCTATTTATGGAAAAAGGAATCGAAAATACTTCCATGAACGATATTGCAAAGGCAGCTGGATAC
>JALEWA010000142.1 GCA_022788085.1 Lachnospiraceae bacterium | reverse complement strand
TTCTTTAACATATATCCTGGAAGGTTCTCCTTCAATGTCATTCATTATTTGATAAAACTCACATCCATATTTTTCATACAGACCTTCATGGTTTGTTGAAATATATACTTTATGAACATCCTCTGACTTTGCGATTCTTGCTATTTCTTCAAATAATTTTTCCACATAATGATGTCCTCTTCTCTGTGGAAATGTATAAACCCAGCCCATCCAGGGTTTAAGCTCTGTCGGCTGAATATCATCTTTTTCTGCGTATGTGCAAAATGATACCAGTTCATCGCCTTTTACCAACATCAGAACCTTCACATTATTACCAACATACTCCTGTAATTTTCCTTGTTTCAACAAATCATGCAAGAATTGACCTGCCCCCCAATCGCATCTTCCAATTTCTGCAAGCCAATGCTCCTGCCTATCACTTTCAAAATAGTTTATTACTTTCATTGATTTTCTCTCCTATCATCTTTTTAACATTTCTTCACACTACGCAATATAACTTCTTATTGATCTCAGCCATAGATTCATAATCCATTTACAAATCTTCACTTGCCACCTCAATCTTCCCTTCTGTAGTAAAGGTCAAATACATTTTCTCGATATTGGCATCAAAATAAAAATGTCCTGATGCCACCACATTTTTATTCGCATCTTTTATCGTAACGGTAAAAGGCACCGGAGCATCCGCTTCCTTGGATGCTATCATAATATCATTATTCATAAAGCAGTAATCACCGCTTTCTATGGCAGTGTCATTCGTACAGCTTATTTCTCCGCCCAAGCCATCGTAAGTCATAGAAACATAATAGACATCGCTTCGTTCCAGCTTTATATAAACACCATATTGTTCCGATTGGGGAATGGCTCCAGTCTCTACATTCCAGACAGAAGTTTCGTTCATACTGGTCTCTATAATCACATCTTCAATTTCTCCCTTGATTGGGATTGTTATATCAAAATCTCTGGTCTCAAAAATGCCGAACACAGCACTGAATTGGAAACCCACATAGAGTTTTCCATCCCGCTCCTCACTATAGTAACCGCAAAAACCTTCCGGAAACGAACCAGGATAGAAACCGGTGATATGCACTGCATTCCCACTAACTTCAACAGATGTAATGCCGGCACTCTCGCAAGCCCGAAATCCTCCCAGTTTCCAACCATAACGCCCGATATAAAATATCGCCAATACAAAAACTACGATAACCAGCAGCCCTCTTAGTATTCTCTTTATTGTGCTCATCCGAAACAGTCTCCCTCAATCGTCTCCAGAAAAATGCAAAATAATAAAACCTTGGTTTTTCAACACAGAAATGACTCTGCTCTTTTTTTCTTGAATTCTCTACCACATTTTTGTCATTTCCAAACAGAGATATTCTCACTTCTTATATCCAGCCACTCCTCCCTGGAAATTGCGAATACCTTTGTTCTCTCATTTACTTCATCTTCAAATTCATCCACTTGCGTACATCCCCAGGACATCGCAGATTTTGCGGAAGGCACATTCGTATACTTCATATAGGAAAAAATAATACCAAACGGCGTGTTTTCAAAAGTCCAGTCTCTTACGGCACTCGCTGCTTCCTTTGCATAACCTTTTCGTTGCATATCTTTCCGGATATGATATCCTATTTCAGGTTTGATCACGCCTCCTATATTCTGCATGGTCAGTCCGCAGTCGCCAATCATCTCCCCTGTGTCCTTCAGGCAGACCGCCCACAAGCCAAATCCAAATATCTTATATCTTTCCATATTTCTTTCTATCCAGCCCCTGACTCTTTTCTCATCAAATGTATATGGATAATGCTGCATGATGTCCGAATCCGACAATACTGCATACAGCGCATCAAAGTCACTCATGTTCATCTCTCGTAAAAACAAACGATTTGTTTCAATTTTCATATATCCTGTCCTCCCCGGAATAATTGCTATATAAAATTTCCATTATGCTATGCCGTTTCGTTGGATTTTATTGAATCATTGGCGATTGGAAAAGACATTTTTGAAATGGCCTGTCTGCATAAGTCTGTAACGCAAAATATGCCCCAAGACTGCATGCATATAATGATACCTTACTCCATTTTGCGAATACATAATCAGCAATGATGTTTAAATCCTTCTTGCCATTCCAAACATCACATCTATAGGAGCGGTCTGTTCTTTCTCCATGCTCCGGGAGATCAAAACTCAAGGTCTGGTATCCCTCTTTGCCAGCCAGTTCTGCAAAAGACTCAGCGTATTCCTTTCGGCTCATTTTCCCATGAACATGTATATATATCTTGTCAAAGGGATTACCCCATAAAATAGCAGGAATCCCTTCAATCATTAGTTTTTCATGTCTCATATTTCGTTCTCCTTATTATTAGTCGAACCTTCATCACACCGTCCTCAGATAGTACCACTCGATAACTTCTTATTTGCTATTCATTTCTAACTCTGCAACATATGCCGAGCAAAAACCAACAAAACATGCACAAGCAATTAACCCCTGATTATCCTTATAGATTGTCCCATGAAGATAACTTAAATATATAGCAACACCTATCCCAATAATACTCACAATAATTCCGATTATTTTCTTCGTCATTTTTTATCCCCCTGGTCTAATACAATTATCACCATATAATTTGAATTTCGTTGGGTATGAGTACTCAATACCCGACTAAAATATAAAAATGATAAAATTAGTTGGAATCTTGTATATTGGAAACTCCAACTAAATTGGCTAAATCCTTTATTTAGTCGGGTAGAATACTCTCAAAACCCTAACTAAAACATAGATATTGATATAATTAGCCAGATTTTTTGATTGAAAATCCCAACTAGATTGGCTAAATCCTTTATTTAGTCGGGAGAGAATACTCTTACCCAACCAACTAAAACACAGAAATGATGTAATTTGTTGGGTTTTTATTGAAACCACCACCGAAATATTCTCCAATCATTTCCTCATAATACTCTTCTGAAAATAATCGCTTTCCGCTAATTCTGCGGTCTTGGCCATTAACTCCGACATTGTTCTTCTCGGGGCATGACAACTTATTTCATTCTCCCATGCCCCAAACACTATCTTCTATTAGAAAGACTCAATCAATCACTGTATGTGAAATTCGACAACTCTGGATTTGTTAAAATTCATACAATAGAAATTTGCCAATATACTACTTCTTTTCAAGATAGACAAAGGTTAGCTTATCATTAACCTTTTCTCTCTTATATTCTGTATAACCTACACTTTCATATAACCTAATATTGTCTAAACTTAAAGTACTCGTAAATAGTTCATACCTACAATGTGGAAATATAACTTCCACCTCATTTAGCATACTTTTGCCAAGACCTTTTCTTCTGTATTGAGGATGAACTATTAACTTTCCAATATATGCAGTCCCTCCTTCACATCTTACGCGAACTGAACCTATTATTTTGTTTTCATTTTCGATTTTTAATACAACTCCATTGTTATATTCTTCTACGACTTCTTCTATTGTTTGTTTTAATGGTGGAATATCTTGCGTTCCAAATAAATCTGCTTCGCTTTGGTATGCTAAATACTGTAAATCCAATATTTCTTGTAAATCATCTCTTTCAACACGCTTTATTTCAAAATGTTCCATAATCATTCACCTCTTTCACAGTAAAATTGGAATTATAATTTCTATAACTGCATTTAGGCATTTGCAAAGTAATACACCTTTTTGTACCCGGCCTCTGCTACACAGTTTGCTGCAATCTCACTCTGATATCCCTGCCTGCAATAAAAGAGCAAAGGAATTTCCAAGCCTTTTGCAATATCATGAGGATTGCGTATGATATCCGACATAGGAATCCATATTGCTCCCGGCATATGTTCTTCCTCGTATTCTCTAAATGTCCTTACATCAATTAAGACTGCCTGCTTCTCTTCTGAACAGTATGTTAATGCCTCCTGCAGAGAAAGTCTGACTGCTCCCTGACATGGAGAGACGTTTGTCTGCGTAATCTTTCTTTTTTCTTTTGAAAAAATACGTGGAATAATGGCCAAAGCTTCCTCGGTGGTCAGTTCCATGTGCATTCCAAACAGTTCATTTCCATCCACGGGCTCCATGATTCCCTTGGCATAGACTTGTGCCACATGATTTACGCATGTATGACAGTCATATAAATCCTTTAACCTCTCTGCACCTCGCCAGCTTTCCTCATCTGCCTCATTTCGTTCTTTTCTGAGTATCTCATGAATGATTCTTGCAGCTGTTCTTCTCTCTATTCCCTTCTTCCAATCAACAGCATCTTTATCCTCAAGCCAGCCTCTGCGACGTCCATAGTCTGGCAAAGAAAACGTCTCTTTGTCAATTTCTTCTTTCTCTTTCAGTCGCTTCCAAATCATTGTCACAAATGTCTCTGTTGTCATCCTGTTCCCTCTTAAGCAGCTATTTCATTTTCTCAAATGAAACATAAATAAATAATATTGTTTGTTCTTCTGTATTTCAACTTTCTATGGATAAGATGCCTAAATAGGTCTATGAAATGCATAAAAGACTCTCAGAGGAAAAGACTGCTTTCACTCTGTAGCCTTTTCCCCTGATAATAAGTTTGTAAAATGTGTATCTGTGTAGATACTGAATAGATACGAAAATTTTTAGCACATAGGTGTCACACGTACTGTAACATTACCACATGCCTGTAATTTTTCTACTCCAAAATTTCCTGTCGTATTCACAGAAACCTCTCCTGTCCATAAATCCACTACCCGATATTCCCCAGCATTTACAAACAAATCCTTATTGACCATCTTGTGTCCAAGCATCTTTACCAATTGCTCTACCGTTACGCTATATGCTCCCTTTTCTTCCTCGCTCATATTAACAAAAGAAATGGCCATACTTCCATCTTTTAGTGGTTTCGCCAAAATATCAACACGGTCATTATTGGTAACATAGGAAACATCCGGTTCATCCTGTGCAAGACTACAATATACTCTCTTTGCCTGAATACCAAGTGCATCCTGATTCAATGCAATCATTTCTTTATTCGCAATAATCTTCCAAAGTGTATCCCCCTTCTTCACATGTCTTAAATCCAATCCTAACATCAAAGGGGCATTCATCATACACCACATAGTGAAATGAGTTTGGTTCATGACATCTGTCAGCCCATTCATACCTACCATCAGCATATCAGGATCGTTCCAGCCTTTATTCAGACCGGAAAGCTCATCCATAATAACTGCCTTATTGTATTGAGAAGTCACGCTTGTGGTATATCCATCTGTCCATGCTCCTACACCGGGATCTCCGTCAGAGCCAACACGGAATGTGATATCATTCAATATTCTCCATGAATCTCCTACCTTATATCCCCAGTTCTGTGGCTGTGTCTTTCCCCATTCGCAAATAGACAGAATAATATCATGATCCGGCTTTGCTGCATTAAGTCCTTCCAAAAGTGTCGCATACGAATCCAATGTATTCTCTTGCCTTCTATGGTTCATAAGACGTAAACAATTTTCTCCTGCCCCAAAAACTACCGATATTCCCTCAGACTCACAGAAGGTTTCCGTTGTCTCCGTTTCCGGTAAAAAATCATCATAATATACATAGGACTGTTCCTGTTTTCCTACTGCAATCTGCAGCCAAGTTCCCACACCTGCTTCCTGTCCTGTGGCATAAGTCACATATACAGAATAGGTACCTGCCTTCGGCACACACACATGAAATTCCAATTCACTGCTTTGTTCGCCTACTGGAGATGGAACCGGTCCTGTTCCGTCAAAAGTACCGATATTCGTCACATAATCCCCTTTCCTCTCTCCTCCACGGCCTGCCAGTATCCCATCCTCCACAGCCTGAAAAGTAGCAGAAAAATCTTCTCCGACAATGCGAATACTACGAATATTTGGTGCATAGACATATTTTGCATTTGTTGCATCAGAAAAAGTGGCATTATCCCAAAGATAATAACAATTGTCTACCTTCAGGAAATCCACACCCCAATCTATATAAGACTTGGCATCTGTCATTTCGTGTCCACAAGTACCTACTGCAGCACCTGCACACAGATTGGTTCCGATATCATTATACATACCAAATTTCAGTCCTTTTGCATGCACATAATCGGCCAATGCCTTAAAACCCTGGGGAAACTTAACCGTTTCATTAGAGAGTTTTCCGTCTATACGCTCTGCTTTATAACAGCCATCATCCAAAACAACATACTGATATCCCAATTGATCCAGCTCAAGTTCTACTAACGCATCTGCCATATCTCTTGTCAGACTTTCCGTATTCCCGCTTCCAAAAGCATTCCAACTGTTCCAGCCCATTGCCGGAAGGTGATTTTTCTTTTTATTCAGCAACACCCTACCATTACCAAAAGCATCATATCGATACTCTCTGTCATGAATTGTTTTTGGTTTCTTCTGTATATTATCCATCATCTTTTTTACCCCCACTGTGAGATTAATTTTTCTTGATTTTGATTATAGGATTCCCCCTTTTAAGATTCTACTCATTTCATCTCATCCATCCATTATCTTGCTCTCACTTCAGATCTTAATTTCCTGCACATATGATATTTTATATAATTTAGAAATTCAATTCTTTATCGATAAGATGCATGAGTAGACCTATGAAATGCATAATACTTTTCACTGAAAAAGCCGCTACTAAGAATCTCTTAATAACGGCTTCATTACATATTCGTCTATAAATCATATTTGTCTCGTCTTTTTGCTGCTTTCTTATAAGCCTGTTATTCCCTCAAATGCTTCAAATAGATTCTGCAAAGGAACAGGCACACGATAAAGGAAAAAACAAAGGATAAGGGTTGTGCCTCCTGTACTCCGGAAATCCCCCGGATATTTTTCAAAATCAGTAGTGTCGGAATGAACAGTAGCCCGCTTCGCAGGCAGGATGCAAAGCTTGCCAGCAGTTTTTCTCCAATACTCTGAAAGCCCATTTCCACCATCATCGTCAGCGGTACAAACAATTGTCCTATACACATAAGACGCAGGGCACGGATTCCAAGCTCAATTACCTTTGGATCGTCTCGCAACTGTTGTACCAACATTCCCGCAAAAATATAAATCGGAACAGAAATAAGAGTCAGTACACACTCTGCTCCTGCAAACGCTGACCAGAATGCCTTTCGCACACGCTCTTTCTTATTTGCGCCGAAATTAAAACTGCTAATCGGCTGGAATCCTTGCCCGATTCCGATTGCCACTGCCATCGGAAAGAAACTGATTCTGGATACAATGCTCATGGCCGCTACTGCTTCGTCACCATATACACCCGATGTTTTGTTTAAAAGCATCGTCGCTACACTGTTCAGTGACTGTCTGAGCAAACTCGGAAATCCGGTCGCCACAACAATCCACACGGTCTTAAAATCTCTCGCCACATATTTCACAGAAATTCTCGTCTGAGTTTTCCCGCGCAAAAACATGCTGAGCAAGATGCTGAAACTGATAACCTGAGAAACTGCCGTGGCAATGCCGGCACCCGCAATTCCTAGCTTAAGTCCAAACAAGAGAATCATATCTCCAAAAATATTGATTACTGCACCAATCATAAGACCAATTGTACCAAGCTTCGCCTTTCCTTCATAGCGAAGGAGATTGTTCATCGTCAAACTGGAAGTGAAAAATGGCGCCGAAAGCAAAATATAAAATATATAAGTTCCCGCGTAGGGTGCTATTGTCTCTGTACTTCCCAGCAGATAAAGCAAAGGTTTCATAAACACAAAGCTCAAAACTGCCATAATCAGCCCCAGCGTAAAGGATAAAAAGAAACCTGTGGAACTGTATTTTGTTGCTTCCTCCAGTTCTCTTGCCCCTAACTTTCTGGACATGATACTTCCCGAACCCTGCCCACACATGAACGCAACCGCCTGCAGAATTGCCATATAACCAAACACAATGCCGGTCGCTGCGCTCTCACTCGTTCCCAAAGTCCCCACAAATGCCGTATCCACCAAATTGTAAATATTAGTCACCATCATACTGATGATTGTCGGCACCGATAAAGTAAACAGCAGTTTTCCCACCGGTTCCGTCGTCATTCTTCCAAATTGCTTTTTTTGTAATTCATTTTCTGTTTCCATACTTCCTCCTTTAAAAATCATTCTATACGAGGAAAATTTGAAATACAAGATTTTTTCCCATTAATCTCAAAACGTACCGCTATTCTCGGGATTTTGCTTCACAAAACACCTCGCTGAATACTACCTGTGTACGGTAACTGCAAAAAAACAAAGAAGTGTAAACAAATATGTCATATAGTTGTCATGTTTGAAGTATTAAAATAAGTTCGTTATCAGGTGTTGGAAAAATCTGAGGCAAGGACAAATAATACCAGTTCTGATATGGGCATGGTAATTGGAGGACTCTGGAACCGTTTTTATCAGGACGGAATCTATGAGAGTATTCCAAATAAGGTTAATAATAAGGCAATGGGAATCTACACAGATTATGCAGGAAATGAAAAAGATGATTATACAGTATGTGTAGCCTATGAAGTAGCGAAAGGAACTGCTATGCCAGACGGAATCGTATTACGGACAATTCCAGCCGGAAACTATGCCAAATTTATTGTGGAGGGAGATATGCAAAAGGCGGTTGCAGAGTTTTGGCAGGAACTTTGGAAAATGGATTTGCCAAGGGCTTATCAGTACGATTTTGAAGAATACCAGAATGACTCCATGGAAGAATGTGAGATACACATTTATATTAGTTTAAAATAAGTATTGACAAACAATAAAAATATGTCACCAATTTCGCTACTGATTGTTTCAAAGGTAGCGAAATTGGTCCTCATTAATTGTCTTGCATTCTTCTTTCCTTTATGGAGTCAATATCTCTTGTTTCATATATTCTTTGAATGAAATACCGGATACCTGTTCTATAATCGACCCAAGTAAATTATAATTCACATTTGAATAGGAATATTGTTCGCCTGGCCTAGCTTGCAGTTCACTTCCCGATATCTGTTCCACCCATTCAGAAAGCGTCATCTTCTCTTTGGCGCTCGGATAATTTCTTTCTGAATTGGTAAAACCACTTGTCTGCGAAAGCAATTCATCTACTAATATGTCTACCTTCTCGCCTTTATAATATGCTTCAAATCCCGGTAAGTAGACCGATACTTCATTCTCCGGTACGATTTTACCTTCACGCACCAATTTCATTATTCCTAATCCTGTGAAGGCTTTTGTCATGGAACCTATTTGATATAGACCTTCTTCCTTATCATTTCCATAATAAGATACCTTTCCATCATCATATACCACGATATTGACAGAATTGCAGTTAGTCATATTTTGAAATTCTGAAACACTACTTTCAATGATATTGTCACATTTTGCATCAAGGTAAATGCTATTACCCAGAATACAAAGAAGAAGAAATGATACTGCATAAAATATTTTTTGATATTTCATAATAATTTTGCCTCCTATGACTGTAATTCTATAGGAGGCAAAATGGAAAAACAACAGATTCACACGCAGAATGCAAAAACGAAGGCAGATAATGCAACATACTTATTTTGCATAATTCATCTACTTCTAATTCAGCTTAATTACCATAAATACATCTGCTACCTGATTATCGTTGTATCGGCTCGTTTCTTCAAATCTAATTCTCTTCCCGTTTCCGGTAAAACAATTCTATAAAAATCTATTGAATCACTTTGCAAATCCTTACTTTATTTCATACATATGTATGTCACCTCACCACTTATCATCACAAATCTATATCATTCAATTTCATTTAGTCTTTAAAAAAATAAATGAACAGCAAACAAGTAAATATCCTATAATAGCAACGCAAGAAGCTTCTACTCCAAATCCTGCCCCTGTTAATAAAATATTGTCTGAAGGGATAATAATTGAAAAAATGGGTGTACCATAAACATCCTGTATTGTAGTAATATGCAGAATACTTGTTACCATAACAAAATTCCATACAGCATGAATCATAGCACTATTACTTATAGACTTTCCTATATATGCAACAATAGAAAACATGATACCTACTAGTGTTCCGCTAATAATCAAAAGCAAGACGCCTTCAACATTAATAGTGACCATTGACGGAATATGTACCAGGCTGAACAAGAATGACGGAATCAAAATGGCAACATACTTATTCCATCTATTCTCAAGCAGCTTCATTATATATCCACGAAATAACATTTCTTCCAATATGCCAGCTTTCAATGCCGTAATCAGAGAACAAATGACTATTAACAAGTTTTCACCGAATGAAAAATGATTTACTGACACATTCCCTATCAATAGAAAAACGATAACAACAAAAGCAGGAAGGCTAACTGCAATTATACATCCCCATTTTTTAATAGCGAATGTAATTCCAAAATCACTCATTTTCAAATGAAGTATTTTGGTTGTATATAGCCAAAATAAAAAATAAGTCAGTAATAAACATCCCAACATTCTAAGTATAATATACAATTCCCTTGACGGTAATT
This sequence comes from Lachnospiraceae bacterium, assembly GCA_022788085.1. GTDB lineage: Bacteria > Bacillota > Clostridia > Lachnospirales > Lachnospiraceae > COE1. The sequence goes on along the minus strand of JALEWA010000142.1, from coordinate 9,469 downwards.
TTACTACCATAAAAAGCAAATCAAATATCACACTGTTTCCTAAATCACCTGCTAAAAAAAGGAAGAAATAAATTACAATATGTATAAGTGTCTTTTTTGTAAGTCCTTGTTTTCCATAATCATTAGCATTCATCTCTGTACCAACCTCCATATTCCATCGGTGTGAATCGCAGACCATTCACTACCTGTTCTTTATCAACATCACAAAAACCTAATTTGTGATATACCGGAACAGCATATGGCGATGAATTTACTGTCAATTTATCAGGATGGCATTCCCTTAAGATAGTTTGGAATAGTTTCTTACCAATACCCTGCCTATGATATTTTCCATCCACGAAAAACAAAGCAATATGTGTTCCTTCATTTCTTGTTGCAATAACCCCAACTAATTTATCATCTCTATAGGCACCATACGTACAAAGTCTGGACAAATAACTTTCATCATGAATACTTTTATAAAATTCTTCTACGCCTTCTTTGGAATAATCCGGTGCTTCATATTCCATAAATACACTCCAAACCAGTGATAGTGCTTCTGCTATTTCATTTTCATTTAATGAACGGATAAATATATCTAACACCATATTTTATTCCTCCCTGGTCTATTCAACTATCGTGTCAAACAGTAAATCATAATTGCCTGTTGAACCTCTAAAAGATATTTTTTGAATTCATATCCAACAAAATATTTTGACTCCATTACTTCTTTAGAAACTTCTTCGCCACGATAAAAAGGAGGACAGGGATTTAAAATTGCACCTTCATTTGCCATTTTCATTGCAGCAGTCGTAACCTGACACTCTTTGAAGTCTGTAAGTGCACTTGCAGGCAGGGAATCAGTACACACAATATCTTTTCCTACTACTGCATCATAGATATTATTATAGGACATCAATCCACCCATTTCATAGCCCTGGCCGCAACATTGTTCCAATTCAAATCCCATAATCTGAGCGGCTTCCTGCCATGCTAATCCAATATTTCCCTTTCCTCCGACAAATAAGAATCTGTCCTTTGTAAAATCTTTTCTTATCTTCGATAAAGCATACATATCTGTTAACATTTCGCAGGGATGATTTACATCCGTCATTGCATTGATTACAGGCACTTCTAAATATTCAGCCATTTTTTCCAGTAGATGAATGTCTTTATGTCGTGCAATAACAATGTCCGCCCAATGATTCAAATAACCGCACACGTCCCTTAAATCTTCTTTTTTGTCCAAAGTTTCCGTAGAGAAAAGAATTGGTTGACCCCCTAACAGATAAATTCCTTTTTCAAACGTTACTCTTGTTCTGATGCTGGAATTTGGGAAAAATAAAATAGCACTCTTTCCTTTTAGGAAATCCTGATACTTTCCTTGCCTGACTTCATCTGTCAATTGGAAAATGTCATAAATATCATCCGCCTTATAATCAGCCAATTTAATCATATCTTTCATATCAGATTTTCCTCTCTCCTTCCAATTTCAACTGTTCAGAATATAATTCATTCGTTATATTCTTATCCTTCCCTCATCACTTATTAACTCAGCCCTATGCATGTGAAAAAGTTGGAAAATACAATTTCTCCTGCTCAATGCTTTCTAACCTGCTTCCCCTGCAAAACAGACGATAGTCGTCTCCGCCATCAAATAAAGCAGTTTCTAATAAATCCGCTTCATCCTGCCTTGGTGTAAAACCTAACTTAAGCTCCTTATATTCCATATTTATTTCACATATAATCTTCTCTAAGGAAATATACTTAGGGCTGATTACACTATGAAGTTCCAGTGTCTCACCATTCTGCTCCATAACTGCGAAACAATCTAATTCTTTTGAATAGTATACGTTTTCCAGATTAGATGTATAAAACATCTGAAGTCCATACTTATTTTCCTGATCAAAAGCTCCATATACTATGCTATTTCTTACAGCCTTACGATATTTTTCCCTCGATTTTTCATCAGAAGAATCCAGTTTTACAAAACCATTGATATGCTCTTTGGACGCAATCTTTCTTTGTATATCTAACCTTACATCATCCTTCAATGTATACTGATACTGCGTCCTTTCTTCAAATCCCATCTTTCTGTAAAAATCCAAGGCGCTCAGATTTGCAAAAAGATAAATACCATCACATTTCTCCATTCTGCACAAAATGCATGAGATTTACAGATACATTGGATAGTATTTTCCCATCCTCTTCCAAAGAATATGGAATATAATCACCCTCAAAATATCCCTTTGTGACCCAGCTTTCAAAATCGAAGCCAAACGCTGCCTGCGTCAGTTCATTTAATTCATGCCGCAAAATATCATTTTCATATAATCTTTTACTAATCTCATAATCTCTCCCTCTTTTCTATTTAACGTAATTCTGCCAATTGAAATTGATTATATCTCTTTTATAATAACCTCATAAGATTCCTTTTGATGTTTCCTTTTACTTAATGGATAATAACAGTCTGGTCAGCCGGAATCGTCTGCAGATCTCATAAAGCAGAAAAGTCACGGCTGCAGAACCCAGCGTAATCACAAGCCATCCAATCATAGGAGATGCCACCCACCTGACAATGAAATAGCCTATTACAACTACAGTTGTTTGATGCATAAGGAAAATGGCGAACTCCGCTCTTGCCAAATATTTCGTCCACGAAAACTCTCTGTCGAGCACCCTCTTTCCTCCACCGATCATTCCCAAAATCCCAAAACAAGTCACTCCATAATACGCAATATAACTAATCGGTGTTGACCACAGCCCAGTCATATGTGACACCGGACGAAGAATCATAAACAACAACCACAAAATACATAGCAGAGGGCTGTTTTTCGCCAATTTTTCCTGAATGTTCTCATCACTAATAATAAAAAAACCAAATAAAAAGCAAAGTGCAAACTGTACCACGCTCTTTCCCCCAATATCAAGAATCACATCACTTAAAGCAAGTATCAACCCCATCACGATAAGAATAAAGAGTGATATTCCTGATAAGTCCATTTTCTTCGGTTTCTTTGCATACCATGCCATCAATGGAGTAAATGCCACGCTGTAGACAAAGAGATACAAAATGAACCATGCGTTTCCGGGAGTAAAGTGACCATCGTACCCACTAAAATCTGTCAAGTTGAAAAAAATACGGTAATGCTCAAAATAACCTCCGAAATATCCATTATGAAAGATATCTGCAATGTAAGCCTGCGGAGGAATGATAATCAAAATTGCTGCCAGTAGCGGAATAAAAAGCCGTTTCATACGCTCCATCAGAAATTCTTTCGCAGTCCGTTTCTGAAATGCATACCTTGCTGATAATCCTGCCAAAACAAACAATCCTGTCATCCACCACGGATATATGCACAAATCCACTGCTGTCAGCGCCTCACTGGGTGCTCCATTGACATAGAATGCCTCATTTAAATTGTTAAATATGTATGCCGAGTGAAATGGGAAAAGCAATAGCACACACAAGATACGGATATTATCAATATAATATTTTCTCATTTTAACCTCTCCAGCCATTTTTCTACTACTGTCTTTACATTAAGATCCAGATTTCTTGTTCCATCCAGTTCCATCTTAATACATGACAAACTATTCATCCATTCTTTCTGTTCCTTAAGATTCGGTGAACCGTCACTCTCATAGTTTCGATTATATTCCAAAAACTTCATATGGTTTTCATACATATCTCCACCCTCAAGAACACGATTCCCAAATCTTTCAATTGCACGATCATGAACTCTTTTTACTCGTATGTCGGGTTCCACATATAAAAGAACCATCATCTCAAACATATTATCAAATGCATAGTGGAAAGAACTCATTGAACCAGCCATTACAAAATGCTCATATGGTGAAACTGCCGTTTTGAGACCTTCAATCTTTTCTTCACGGCTATACATCACTGTATACGGTTCCTCCGTATCCTTTCTCCATATATAGTCATCAACATCAAAATAAGGATATCCGAGTTCGTCAGCTACCAGTTTACCAAGGGTAGTTTTACCACTCCCGGAAGGTCCTATAATCATTATTCCTGTAGCCATTTTTATCCTCCTCGTTGGTCAGCAAAATAGTACTATTATTCGTAAATCTTTCCCATATACAACAATTACGCAATGGTTTTATAATCTACTTTTTCACAGTCAGTTTCTTCATCGAACATTGAGTAATCATCTACCCAACTTGTGATGGACCTATGATATGTTGCAAATCTTTCTGCCTGTGTACTGAATGATTTTTTTACTGCGCTGTAATTATTCATAAAATTCACCTCCGCAAATTCTAAATTTATCCAGCTCTGAAAACTGGAATTGAACAAAATTGCTGCACGATAGCCTACCAAGGCTGTGGCGCAGCGATTTTGTTCAATTACGATTTATCTGCCTACAGCTCTAACAGCATATATATGACTTCTTGAAATCCACTTGTCCGAGATTTGAACCCCTTAGGATTCCGACCATATTCTACAAATCCCTCTTTTTTATATAAAGAAATTGCTCTTGTATTTTCTGCCACCACATTAAGTTCTAGCTGAACATAACCTGCTTCCTTGGCACATTTTATGCACGCTTCCATCAAAGCTTGGCCTATTCCAAGCCCCCAATAATCTTTTGACACACTTATGCCAAATTCAGCTCGATGCTTTACCTTGTATTTCGTTCCTACAGCTTCAATTCCCGCAGTTCCAGCAACTTTACCATCAACCAAAGCGATTATCTCAATTTCATTCGTACTTTCTGTCTTCTGCTCTAAAAACTGTCCTTCTTGCTCTGAATTAAAACTATTTTCATCGGGATATGAAAGCAAATAGTCTGTTTCCGCATGTGTTAAATTAAAATTCTCAAACACAGCGTTTCCATCAGATGCTACACCATTTCTTAGATAAGCTTCTTTCCCATCTTTTAAAACTATCTTTTGACTGTACTTCATAACTCACCTCTACAAATTCAAATTCTCACTTCTATTATAGCATACTATACTTTGTCTGCAAGTCGGATAATTGGAGTTTTACTGGTTCAGGAACTCTCATATTCATATCGTAAATCCAAATTTCTTCAAAATTGGATGTTACTATCCAACGAGCTTTTTCATCGTAAGGTAGGTTGTCATTATATCGCTTTGCCTGCTCATATGGTGTTAGTTCGATACCGCCAGATTGAGCAGCCTTTTTATCAAGAGCTATTCCTAATGTTTTTTGCTCTATAATGACTTTTGTTTCAGGAATGTATGCATCTATTCTTTTGGTGTTACCGTCTACAATGACTTTCTTTTGGAAGTCTATATGGTCGGTTGCATTTTCAATGCCTAATATTCTATCTAATATATCTAACCAATAAGAACGGTCGTCCTCGTCCTCTCGTCCTCTTCCGAACCATTTATTATAAAATTGACGAGAGGCTTCTCTTCTTTCTGCTTCCGTCATAGTTATACCTCTATTCTAATCCTAATAATTTTCTCAATGCTTCTGGCATTTCTGCTTTAAGGTCTACTTGTTCATAGCCCATTATTGCTACAAATTCATCATATCTCTTGCCAAGCTTTGGCATAGGGATGATACACTCTGGTACAAAGCAATCCATTGTCATGATGCAGCCTGCAGGTATTTCATAATCTTGATTGACTGCAAAGGTCTCATTCTCAAAGTTCCATGTAAACGAGTTTCTATCTCTGAATTGTTCAGGAATAAAGCTATTAAAAGCTACCTTTTGCATATCAGGGTTGCTTTCTGTTCCCTGCTGTCCTGCAGTCATAAAGCATACCATATTATTTTTGAAATCAAGTGCTATGCTCTTCATATAAATTCACATCCTTTTTAGATTCTTTCGCCAGTTATTCTTGATACAAGGTTTATTTCTACATCATAGCCGAGAGCATCTGCAAGCTTGCGTAGTTCTGATTCTCGTAGGTCGTTTCTGCTTAATTTATTACTTGCATTAGGAGCCGACATTCCAGTTGCCTTTGCAAGCTTTGATATATTAGTTATTTCAGTATGCTTTACCATAGCAATTTTTAATTTTTCTGTGGCTATATTATTATTCTGTTCAGACATAATCGTTCATCCTTTCACTATTAAAATAATTTATTTTAATGTATTATAATGTAAAATAATTTATTATAAATTATGGTTTTCTATGTACTCTTCTACCGCCAAGCAAATGAAATCAGGAAGCTTGCGCTTCTCTTTCTTTGCTGCTTCTGAAAACATTTCCTTTTGAGCAGGGGTACAAGTTAAGCTGAACTGTACCTTTCTTTCGGATTTGTCTACAGCTCCTCTTCCAAGGGTTCCACCTTTGGAACCAAGCTTTGGCTTTGGAGTGTAGTATGGACTATAATCTCTGTTTGGGTCTACTTCTGCTTTGGTTGTTGTTGCTTTCTTTGCAGGAGTTTTCTTTGACTGCTTTGGAGTTGCTGCAGGCTGTTCTACAACCTCTTCTGTTGTCTCTTCGGCTTCCATACCAAAATCAAGACCGTCTGTAACGCCGAAAGAATTGTTTTTTTCTTCGGTTTTAGTCTCGTTTTTAACTCTCATTATTTAGCCCCTTTCTTCAATAATTCTTTTGTAAAGGCTACATAGTCCTGCGCTGTTGTAGATTTTGGAGCGTATTTGATAAGTGTTGTTCTCTTCGCTTGTGCTTGCTGTGCGCTTGCACTCTCTCTGATAGTAGTATCAAATACTTTGGTCTGCATCTGCGCTGAAATATTTTCCAATGCTTCCTTTACTTCTTTAGCCAGTTTTTGACGGCTCTTATATTTTACCAATAGCAAGCCTGCTATTTTCAAATTCGGATTCTGATACTTTCTAACTGAAACAAGGGTCTTGTTCAGGTCAGAAAGTCCTTGTATTGCGTATCTATCGGCTGTAATAGGAATTACAACCTTATTAGCTGCTACAAGGCAGTTCTTTAGAAGCATATTATCGGCAGGAGCTGTGTCTATGATTATGTAATCATATCCTTTCAGCTCTTCTAATGCTTCTTTCAAAATATAGAGAGCTGCAGCATCATTAGCGAGTGTTATATCTGCTTTCTTTAATTCTGGGTCAGATGCTACAATATCGCCTATTTCTGTTTTTTGGATTGCTTCTGCAATCGGTAATGGGTCGTCTCTATCCAGAACCACATCATACAAGGTCGCCATATCCTTTGAAATGGCTCTGTATGTATCGGTACTGTTGCCCTGAGGGTCAGCATCTATCAAGAGTGTTTTCTTGCCTTGTGATGCAAGGATAGATGCCAAGGCGGTTGCTGTTGTTGTCTTGCCTATGCCGCCTTTTTGATTTGCTACGCATATTACTTCTGCCAAGTGAAAACCTCCTTTTTAATAGATTAAAATAAATTATAATAATGTATTTTAATCTAAAATAAGTTTTTTTAATTTATTATAAGTTATTATAATGTAATATAAATTAAAAATCAAGTGAAAATAGAGGATTTTTTGAGATAATTTTAACTTTGGAGTGAAAAACTATTGATTTTAAGAAAAAAATAACATACAATATAAGAGTAGATGATTTGAGCAATAAAAAAAGAAGCTTTAGCGAGCTCCTTTCTTTAATATATGTTTCATTTCAGCTCTTCATAGGAATTGGCGTTCCTATAAAATTGACTCAACCACGAATCACAATCATAAGCTGATGATAACCCAATGGGCTATCTCTATGCACTTATTATAAGGGTTTTTACGCCCAAAGTCAACCGCTATATGTAGATTTTATAAGGGCTTGACGCACGATATAGAGCATTTTCCCCTAGGGAAGCTTATAGGTATGTATGTGATTGCAGGTAGTCATATACATACCTTTTTTAACGCCAAACTTGCTTTGAAGTAATCGAAGAGGGCGGTTCTCATGGAGCATACTACTCGATAGGACAAGCTATCTGGAAAGACGATACCAGTATAAAAAATGGTAGTATAGTACAGCTCATTCATAGAATGTACTCGGCAAGAACTGGACGGAACATCACGGTTCTGGTCGTCAGGGGTTGGATGCGGAAGAATGACCCCGTTATGCCTAACCCAAGCTCATTTGCTTGGTATGGTTAAAACTATCCCGTGGAAGCACAATGGAAACCCGTGGCAGCTATGGTATTACGGTTGCGGGGAGCGCACAGATTAGGCGAAAGCCTTACGCAAGTGGACGATAGGCGGTGGAGCTTGCAGAAAGTGTGTGAGACCCTTGCTAGAGTAGCAGGAAGCGAAATAGTAATGCTAATCAAGTCAGATGTTCAAGAATACGGATACCTCAGGCGATATACTGCCTGCATCTTTATTTGCGTTGACTCTCTATCAGAAATGATAGGGAGAGTGCGCCCTGAAGCCGTTGTCCTCAACAATACCAGCCTGCATCCGAGGGCTTCTAAAAGTCAACAGTTTTCGATAAAAAATTTACTTTTTTGACAACGGCGAGTTGAGAAAGGAGTTTCAAATGTTTAGATTTTTTCATAGGAAACATAGAGTAGAAGAGCTTCCTGCTAAAAAGAGTAGGAGAGTGGTTACTACTGATTATTTGCAGGTTATTGAAGCTTCTGAGATTGCAGAACTGGAAGCTCCACCATTTAATCAGGCTCAATGGAAAGATGAGTCCGACTACAAAGCTTATCTTGAAAGTGTGCAGCCTTTGATAGAAGAGTTTGAGCGTACTGGCTCCATTCATACCTTGGAATATAATTCTATGGATGATATAGAACGTAACAGAGAAGAACAGCACACCTTGGATGTGTTCAGATGCAGCTTTATGGATGTAGGACAATGGATAGGCGTTGAAAAGACTATCGAGGGATTGTATAGAGTTGTTTCTAATGGTCGCCATAGGATGTATGTTGCTAGAAAGTATGGATTGAAGCTATTAGTCCATGTTTCGCAGGAAGTAAGAGAATTTGATAACTTATAATAAACTATAATACATTAAAATAGGTTAAAATAAATTATTATAATGTATTATAAATTAAAATAATGTAGAAAAGAGGTATGCTGCCAAATTGACAGATACCTCTTTATTTTTATGCTGTAGCAAGGAGCTTACAGTTGATGTACTCATCATCTATTGAAATGATTTTGAGTTTGGAGCTGTGCATCACATCAACTTCATAGAAGCCTTGTTCTTCGTTCACATTACCCTGATAAACGCATTTAGTGCCTGCAGGAACATAAATCCTTAATTTGATTTTATAGTTAAGTTCTTGACCTTTTACAAGGCTACACGCCAAGAATCCTCTTTCGTATAAATCACAGTCAGGCATTTCTTTGGCGTTTTTCTGCATAAGTTCAAAAACATGGTCGCATACACCACGATAAAGAACTAAATCTGTATCGGTTGTATGTTCATCGACCATTGCAGCTATTTTAGCTCTTTCGTTTGGTTTCATCTTTCTTGCATCCACAAGAGGGTCATAGTGAGCCGATTCCTGCCAATGAATTGTAGAGAATCGTTTGATACGGCGATATTTTTTATTTGCTTCGTAAATGTCGCCCTTGAGGTCGGTAA
>JALEWA010000090.1 GCA_022788085.1 Lachnospiraceae bacterium | reverse complement strand
CTCCTTTAATCAAGGATATTTGTACGGAAAATGAACGTGGGAAAATGTTAGGCTTAGTGAGTTCATTTTCCACAGTTGGTTCAGCACTTGGAGGAGTGATTTCAGGTTGGTTATATTTTGAGAATCATGTGTGGGTGCTATATTTTATCATAGGCTTCGTATATTTATTATCAGCAATAATTACTTTACTTTTTCTTCCAGAGAATAAGACAGTGGCAAATAAATCTTCCAAGAATGAAAAAAGAGAAGCTAATACACAAGTCATAACTAAGATAAAAAGCATTCCAAAAGCAATTTTAATTTTGTGTAGTGTAAACTTTGTACAAAATGTTGTTACACCACCTCTTTGGTCTATGATTCTTCCGATATATTTTACTTCGGTTATAGGTATACCAATGAAATTAATGGGAATTGTTTTTACTATGGATAATATTTTAGGAGTTCCTAGCTCACTTGTTGGTGGAATATGGGCAGACAAAAATGATTATAAGCGAAAATGTATTATGCTATATTTGATATGTTCAATTTTAGCTTTTCTATTTCCTTCACAAAAAAATCCTATAATATTTACATTAGTTATTCTATTATTTATGACAATTTTTAGTTTAAATTCTCCAATACTTGAAAAAATAGAGTCTATTTCAGCTAGGGATAATGAAAGTGGCTTTGATCTGGGATTGATTTCAGCAAGCGTTGCTTTGGGAAATGCACTAGGATCAGTACTTTTTGGTGTAATAATAGATTCATTTGGATTTATATTGGCATATATACTCATTGGACTAGGATATATGATTATGAGCTTATTACTTTCAAGAATAAAAGTACCAATAAAATAATAACAATTAATATAATGAATGGAGTTTAAAATGAGAAAAAAAATACGAAGATATCAACTTGGATATCCCACTAGTGTAGATCCTATTCATCTAACAGAAACAGTTGGCAAGGAGATTACAGATAATGTTTATGAAAAGTTAATATTTTATAAAGCAAAAGATTATACAAAGTTTGTTAATGTTCTTGCCGAGGATTTTGTATTGTCAAAGGATGGTATGAGTGTCATTTTTTATATTCGGAGAAATGTATTTTTTCATGATGGTAGTAAATTGAATGCAGAAGCAGTTTATCTTTCATTGATACGAATGATTAAGGATTCAGGAAACGCACTTGTTGAAGAGTTATTAGATATAAATTCAATTAAAATAATAGATAATTATACAATAAAAATATCAGCCTTAAAATATTCACCAGGATTTATACATATTTTTGCACTACAGGAGGCATCTATTATAAGCCCATCAATTTTAAAGAAGAGATATACATTAGGCTATGTGGCGTGTGGGACAGGCCCTTTTTATATTGAAGAGGTTTCAATCAAGAATATACGTTTATTAAGAAATAACGGATATTGGAGAACACTTCCCCAGATTGAGGAAATTGATATTTTATTTGAAGATGATATTGAAATTCGAAAAGATAACTTTCTAAGAGGTGTCGGAGAGATTACAATCGATGAGGGAGTTGACATTGAAGAATATGTAGCCAGAACAGATATTGTTGTTGAGAATAATATGTCTTTGGATATGGTTTTTTTAGGCTTTAATCTAAGAAAAACCATGATGCAAAATCTGCTTGTTAGGGAAGCAATTACAAAGTCATTTAATTCTAAAGAGTATATAAAGTATACTCGTAAAGGATATGGAGTTAGCATTAATGGACTAGTTCCAAAGGGGCTTTTGGGATATTCAGATAAAATTAATGGATATGAATATACATTGACTCCAATTAAAGAAAGTATAAAGAATGGACTGATAAGAAGTAATTTAACGTTATTGCTGCCATATGGAAATGGTAATAATAACTATATTGTCTCCGTTTGGATTCCATTATTAAAGTCTATAGGTATTAATGTAAACTTGGATATTAGAGAATGGACTAGTTTTTTGAAAGAATTAAAAGAGGGGAACTTTGATTTGTTTTATGTGTCATGGGCACCAGATTATCCAGATCCTGATAATTATGTATATCAGTTTGTGCATTCAAAGGGACTTGTTGCTTCTTACTGCGGTATTTCATCTTGTTATGGAAGTTTTATTGATGGGTTGATTGAAGATGCTCGTAAGGAAAAAGACGAAAAATTAAGAGAAGAAAAATATATTACAATACAAAATATTGTAAATTTTTATCATTTATATATACCATTGCATCAGACAAATGACATTAAAGTATATAGAAATAATGTTATTGGGGTTACCTATAATGCACTTTGTAGCGATTATGATTTCTATCCAATTGATATTATAGAATGAGGAAAATAAAATGTATTACTATAGAGATACAGAAGAAAAATTATTAGATTTTAGAATGAATCAACAAGAAATTTTGCAATATATAGATTCGGTGAAAATTGTCCAAATAGATAACGTTTTAATTGATATAAATGCTTTTGTAAATAAAAGATGGACATGTAACCGAGAGATGTGTTCTCATAATAAAACATCAAATGGATGTGGAACCTGTTGTAACGGAGGTGGTATAGTATCTCCTTGCGATGAATGGAAAATTTCAAGGTATATATCATATGTTAAAAAATATTTAGAAAAGGATAAAATAAGTAAATTAGAAAAGGGAGAACTGTGTCAAGGTCAGTATCAACTAAACGAAACCGAAGGTACATGCATTTTTTTGTCAACATTAGATTTTGACCGATTTTGCTCATTGCATAAAGTAGCTGATGATTTATGTATCAATACAGAAAATGTAAAAGGCTTTGATTGCTTTATTGAACCAATAGAAATGATAGTTTTGGATTCAGGAATGATATTTTTGACAGTCATAAACAATTCGAATTATTATATATCGCGTTGGGGAAATGCACTACCTTGTGTTGATAAACCGTTTAAAGACGCTCCATCTATCATTGATTCTGCAAGAAATATTTTGGAATATGCTTTAGGACAAGAATTCTACAAGCAATTGAAGATAAAAGTAGAAATGGAGGAACATACTAATGAATAAACCAAACATTCTTAATGACGTTGGATGGGGATATTTGTGTCCAAAATCAACACCACAAAGAAAACAGCAATTAAATGAATATGCAAACCTTTTCCTTGTGCCTGCATTGGGAAAATATCCTGAATTATTTGGAAAAGTATATTTAGCATTAAGGAAAAATGGCTTTTTTGCATATAAAGAGCCGGTCTTAAATATTATAATTCCTGAAAATTGTATGATTAATTATGATGAATATAGATTGCGCTTTATAACAGCACATGAATTGCTCCATTTAGTTCAATTTATCCATGGAGTTGATTCAAAGTGGAATGTTAAATTCATTGAAAGACAAGCAACATTCATGGCATTTGAAAGGGGATTTGCATTAGATTTTATTAAAGCCTTTCCAACGTCATGCCAACGTCAATGTGATATGAAAGGGAGGTTTTGCTATTATAATTGCTCGTGGATATTTCAAAAATGTTGTAAAGAATATACAGAAAAGGAACAAATTATTCTGGCACAAAAATTAGAAAAGCTTGCTTCTAAATATACAATTTATGATCAGGTTGATTATATAGAAATTGTTAGGAAAGCACTCATTTCTATTTAATAATAAGTTGATACAAATACTATATTAATATAAATATTAACATAAATGGAGAGTTATTAAATGAATCATAAATTATTGGAGAAGTATGTAGAATTAATAATAAGGAAGGGGATTAATATCCAGCCAAAACAACAATTATTAATCATTTGTCCAATAGAGTGTGCATGGTTTGCTCATGAATTGATGAAAGCTGCATACAGTGCAGAGTCTGGTGAAGTTTTTATACGTTGGATTGATGATGAGGGTGAGAGAATTCGATATATACATGCTCCAGATTATGTTTTCACTAGTTATCCTGAATGGAATAAGTTAATGATGAACAAATTGTGTAAAGAAAAGGCTGCGGTCATATCCATATTATCGACTGATCCAAGTGCTTTACAAGGAGTTTCACAGGAGCGGATTCAGCAAGATATGCAATCAGCTCAAATAGCGTTGCAATATTACAGGGATAGTTTAATGAGTAATAGGACACAATGGTGTGTACTATCTATTCCTTCGCCTTCCTGGGCACAAAAGATTTTTCCAAATCTTGAGGTTGATAAAGCTATGGAAAAGTTATGGGAAAAGATTTTTTTGACTTCTCATATTGATAGAAATGATCCAATTAATAATTGGAATATACATATTAAAGAACTTGAGGTACGACTAAATATTTTAAATAAATATAATTTTAAAGAGTTAATTTTTGAAAATAGTCTTGGTACTAAGCTTACTCTTGAATTGGTTAAGGGACATATCTGGACTGGAGGGAGCGAAAGAACTCTAGAAGATAAAATAGAATTTATTGCTAATATTCCTACAGAGGAAATATTTACGACACCTAAAAGAGATGGTGTTAATGGGGTAGTATATGCAACTAAGCCTCTGATTTATATGGGAGATATAATTGAAGATTTTGTAATCGAATTTGATAGAGGTAAAGTAATCAATGTCAGTGCAAGGAAAAATCAGAAATTATTGGAAAAGCTTGTTTCAAGTACTTTTGGAACAAACTTTTTAGGGGAAGTTGCATTAGTGCCTTACGATTCTCCTGTTTCAAAATCAGAGATTATTTTTTATAATAGTCTATATGATGAAAATGCTTCTTGTCACTTAGCATTAGGTAAGGCATATCCTTCAACTGTCAAGGGTACGGAGGGAAAATCTGAAGAAGAATTGTTGAAAATGGGAGTTAATTGTTCAATGGAGCATGAAGATTTTATGATTGGCTCTGATGATATGAACATAACGGGTATAATGTATAATGGAAAAAAGATTCCTATTTTTATCAATGGGAATTTTGTATTTTAGAATATTTAAGAGTATAGGTCGTAAAAACTCATTGTTACATTCTTGACAAGTAAAGTTAAGCAAGTTTATAATACTTACTATATATGGAAAGAAAGACTATGACGGAGACAGTACGTAATCCCCGAAAATGAAAGAGAGCCGGATTAGGTGGAAACCGGTATGAGTAAGAGGTTAGGGAATATCACTCCTGAGTTGCAGGCTGAACGTGTGGTTAAATGCTAGTAAGTTCTGACGTTTTTTCTACGTTACAGGAAACGGGTATGAAAGTTTTCTTTTTTTAGAAAGGGAAAGTGGAGTACAATGTAATTAGGTGGTATAACGATAGTAAGGCTCTCGTCCTATTTACAGGACTGGGAGCCTTGTCATTTTTAGGAGGTAAACAATGTATAACAAAGTTGACACGAATCTGAACTTTGTGGACAGAGAGAAGAATGTCGAGAAGTTCTGGAAAGACAATGATATCTTTAAAAAGAGTATGGAGAACCGTAAGGAAGGCGAGACTTATACTTTTTATGATGGACCGCCAACGGCTAACGGAAAGCCACATATCGGACACGTTCTGACACGTGTTATCAAGGATATGATTCCACGTTACAGAACCATGAAGGGCTATATGGTTCCAAGAAAAGCAGGATGGGATACCCATGGTCTTCCTGTTGAGCTTGAGGTTGAGAAGCTTCTGGGCTTAAATGGTAAGGAACAGATTGAAGAATATGGCATGGAGCCATTTATCAAGAAGTGTAAAGAATCCGTTTGGAAATACAAGGGTATGTGGGAGGATTTCTCAGGTACCGTTGGTTTCTGGGCTGATATGGATGATCCATATGTAACCTATGATGATAACTTCATCGAGTCTGAATGGTGGGCTTTGAAGGAAATCTGGAATAAGAAGCTCTTATATAAGGGCTTTAAGATTGTTCCTTATTGTCCTCGTTGTGGTACACCGTTATCCTCACAGGAGGTTGCACAGGGCTATAAGACCGTAAAGGAGCGTTCCGCAGTAGTACGCTTCAAGGTAGTTGGTGAGGATGCTTACTTCCTTGCATGGACAACAACACCTTGGACACTTCCTTCCAACGTGGCTCTTTGTGTGAACCCGGATGAGACATACTGCAAGGTAAAGGCTGTTGATGGATATACCTATTATATGGCAGAGGCTCTTCTTGATAAGGTACTCGGCAAGCTCGTTGAAGAAGAAGGAGCTAAGGCTTATGAAGTGCTGGAAACCTATAAGGGTACTGATTTAGAGAGAAAAGAGTATGAGCCGTTATTTGACTATGCAAATGGCATCATTGAAAAACAGCATAAGAAGGCACATTTCATCACATGTGACACTTATGTCACAATGACAGACGGTACCGGTATCGTTCATATCGCACCTGCATTTGGTGAAGATGATGCCAAGGTCGGAAGAAATTATGATCTCCCTTTCGTACAGCTTGTTAACGGCAAGGGTGAAATGACAGAGGAAACTCCTTATGCCGGAGTATTTGTTAAGAAAGCAGATCCAATGGTATTAAAGGATTTGGAGGATAAGGGCTTATTATTTGATGCTCCTAAGTTCGAGCATGAATATCCTCATTGCTGGAGATGTGATACACCATTGATCTACTATGCAAGAGAATCCTGGTTTATCAAGATGACAGCCGTAAAGGATGACTTAATCAGAAATAATAACACTGTTAACTGGATTCCTGAATCCATCGGTAAGGGACGTTTTGGTGACTGGCTTGAAAATATTCAGGATTGGGGTATCTCACGTAACCGTTACTGGGGAACACCACTTCCAGTATGGGAATGTGAATGCGGACATCAGGAGTGTATCGGAAGCCGTGCTGAACTGGCTGAAAAGACAGGAAATCCTGATTCTGCCAAGGTAGAGCTTCACAGACCATATATTGATGAAGTGACCTTTAAGTGTCCTGACTGCGGTAAGGAAATGCATCGTGTACCGGAGGTTATCGACTGCTGGTTCGACTCAGGAGCAATGCCTTTTGCACAGCATCATTATCCATTCGAGAATAAGGACTTATTCGAGCAGCAGTTCCCTGCACAGTTTATCTCAGAAGCTGTAGACCAGACACGTGGATGGTTCTATTCCCTGATGGCAGAATCAACCTTACTGTTCAACAAGGCGCCATATGAGAATGTTATCGTATTAGGACATGTTCAGGATGAAAATGGTCAGAAGATGAGTAAATCAAAGGGAAATGCCGTAGATCCGTTTGAAGCCTTAGAGACTTACGGTGCAGATGCAATTCGTTGGTATTTCTACATTAACTCAGCTCCTTGGCTTCCTAACCGTTTCCACGGAAAGGCAGTTCAGGAGGGACAGCGTAAGTTCATGGGTACTCTGTGGAATACGTATGCATTCTTTGTACTGTATGCGAATATTGATAACTTTGATGCAACAAAGTATACATTAGAGTATGATAAGCTTTCTGTTATGGATAAGTGGTTATTGTCAAAGCTTAATTCTGTTGTAGCTGAAGTAGACAATAACCTTGAGAACTATAGAATTCCGGAAGCAGCAAGAGCACTTGATTCCTTTGTGGATGAGATGAGTAACTGGTATGTAAGACGTGGCCGTGAACGCTTCTGGGCAAAGGGTATGGAGCAGGATAAGATTAACGCTTATATGACTCTGTATACTGCACTTGTTACGATTGCTAAGGCAGCAGCACCGATGATTCCTTTCATGACAGAGGATATCTATCAGAATCTTGTAAGAAGTATTGACAAGACAGCACCGGAAAGTATTCATTTATGCGACTTCCCAACTGTTGATGAGAAGCTGATTGATAAGAAGCTCGAAGAGGATATGGAGCATGTCCTTAAGGTTGTCGTTATGGGACGTGCATGTAGAAATACAGCCAATATCAAGAACCGCCAGCCAATCGGAAACATGTTCATCAAGGCTCCGTTTGAGCTTGACAAGTTCTATCAGGAAATCATCGAGGATGAGCTGAACGTGAAGGCAGTTACCTTTACCGATGATGTAAGAGAATTTACTTCCTATACCTTTAAACCGCAGCTTCGTACTGTTGGACCAAAGTATGGTAAGCAGCTTGGCGGTATCCAGAAGACACTTGCTTCTATTGACGGTAATTCCGCAATGGATGAGTTAAAGGCTAATGGCTTCATTTCCTTTGATGTAAACGGTGTTGAGGTTAAGCTTGCAGAGGAAGATTTGTTAATCGATATTGCACAGAAGGAAGGTTATGTAACTGAGGCAGATAATGTAGTGACCGTAGTTCTTGATACAAACCTGACAGAAGAATTGTTAGAGGAAGGCTTTGTATATGAAGTAATCAGTAAGATTCAGACGATGCGTAAGGATTCCGATTTCGAGGTTATGGATCATATTAAGGTTTCTATCAGTGGAAATGATAAGATAGCGCAGATTGTTCAGAAGAATGAAAAGGCAATTGGAGAAAAGGTTCTTGCAGACGAATTTGTATATGGAGAAGGCGGTATTGCAAAAGAATGGAACGTAAATGGTGAGAACGTGACCATTGGCGTAGAGAAGAAATAATGAAAAAGAGTGGCAGAGATAAGAATCTCTGCCATTCTTTTTTTAGTACAACAAATTGCCTGAAAATATTGAAAATAGCATACAATTATAGTAAAATTAATACCATAGTAAAAAACAGGTTTATGTGAGGAAAATGGATGAAGGCTACTACTTGTAGTTATAATAGATATAAGAAATACATAGTATTCCTCCTTATAGGCATGACATTCATAAGTATCATGTTCCTTTTAATCTGCCTGCAGACAATGGCAGCCGAAGAAACGCAGGATATTGTCAGAATTGGAATATATCCCTTGGCAGGATATAACCAGGTTATAGATGGAAATGTGTCAGGCTATAATTATGAATATCTGCATGAAATTGCAGAAATAACAGGCTGGAAGTATGAATTTGTGCCATTATCAGATTATGAAGATGGTATTAAAAAGTTAGATCATCAGGAAATTGATTTTTTGGCACCGGCACAAAAAACTGAAGAGTATCTCGAAAGGTATCTGTATTCTGATTACAGCTTTGGTAAAGGATTTACTGCGCTTATAGCAAATGCTGACAGAGCAGATTTGGATTACGAGGAATACTCAGAGTTTGAAGGTATGCGGGTAGCTATGGTAAGAAATTCTGTTTATGTGCCGTATTTCAAGGAATATGCCAAGAAAAATCATTTTACTGTGCAGTATGTCTATTGTGATTCTACTACAAGCATGCTTACTCTTTTGCATCAACAAGTTGTAGACGCAGCGGTTGTAAATCTCTTGGAGGCAAAGGAGAATGATAAGGTACTTGCAAGATTTGGTCAGGTTCCGTTTTATTATATTTCTTATCAGGGAAATGAGAAACTGATGGAAGAACTGAACACAGCAATGGAAAAGATACAGAATACAAAACCGAATCTGTTGAGTGAATTAGAGAAAATATATCTTTCTGTATATGATATTCAGTATTTTACACCAGAACAACGTGAATTCATTAAGAATGCAGGAACAATAACGGTTGGATATCCTCAGGACAATAAGCCAATTGCTTATAGAAATCCGGAAACGGGTGAATTTGAAGGTATGCTTAGGGACATTATGGACCGGCTGCAGGAAATCAGTGGTTTACAATTTGAATATGTGTCTTTGCCGGAGGAAGATGTAGGCTATGAATCCTTTCAGAAAAATGGAATCGATATTATGACACATGTGACATATAATCAGGCAAATAGGAATATGAGCAAAATGGCAGTTACAAGACCATATGATTCCATGAGTCTAGTGATGGTTGGTAAAAAGGATACGATTTTTTATCAGAATAGTTGTCTTAGACTTGCATTGAGTACAATTTCACCAATGCTGGAAAAGGACATTAAGGCTACATATCCCAATTATGTACAGACAAATTATGATACCAAAGAAGAGGCTTTTGAGGCAGTTCTGAATGGAAAAGAGGATGTTGTTCTTGTTAATCAATATATAGCAGACTATTGGCTTGGAAATCCAAAATATTCGTCCCTTGCTATTATTCCGGTAGCGGCAATCAGTGATGAACATTGTCTGGCAGTGATGAATTATGCCAAGCAGGATGAAACAACTGACTATATATTGCTTCGGAATATTTTAGATGTTGCCATTTCGAAGCTTCCGCAGGATGAGGTCAGAATGATCATATACCAGAATATGGTAGCTTCAAAATATCAGTATACATGGAAGGATTTTGTATATGAGAACAGTCTGTCCATTTTGCTTGGAGTGTTATTGGTGGTTGGCTGCTTTGCAGTACAGATTGTTTTTGCCAATATACGAAAGAAGAATTATCAGATACTGGCAGAAAAGGAACGAAAGCTTGCAATTCAGCAAAAGAGATATGAGCTGATTATGGAGAAATCAGAAGATATTATTTTTGAAATTGATATGAAGACAGGAAATATGCCGGTATCAGGTATCATGAGAGAGAAGTTTGGCTGGGCGTTGGATGATTTCAAGGTATCGACAGATCCGGATGACATTATAAAACGCTGGAAAGTACATAAGGAGGATGCTTTTGTTTTAAAGCAGGCATATATTGCAACAAGCATGGAAGGCAAGGATAGTGAATGTGTTGTCAGACTGATGAAGAAGGATGCAGGATATGTCTGGTGCAGGGTAAGGCGATATCCGATTATGAATGAAAAAGGAGAGGTCGAAAAGGTTATCGGTAATATTGTTAATATTGATCAAATGACAAAGGAAACACAGAAGCTTAAGTTACAGACAAGAACAGATTCTATGACAGGACTTCTGAATAAAAACGCTTTTTTGGAAGAGGTAATGGAGTATCTGAAGGAAAAAGAACGGAAGAACTTTTGCATGATATTCTTTGATTTAGATCATTTTAAACAGGTAAATGATTGTCTTGGACATCTTATGGGAGATCATGCTATTCGGGAAGCAGCACAGAAGCTTCAGGTTAATTTTGCAAATGTAGATTTGGTATCACGCTTTGGTGGTGATGAATTCTGTGTTTTTGTAAAAAATATTCCGGTTGAGACCATGAAGGATAAATTGGAGTATCTGAGAGAAAAACTTCATACTCAGTACGACAATTTGGGTCAGACAGTAACAGTAACGGCAAGTATTGGAGCGGTATATTATCATAGACCGGAAAAGAATGTGGATATAATCCTTGAGGAAGCAGACAGGGCTGCATATCGGGCAAAATGCGAAGGCAGAAACAGAGTTGCGTTTCGTGAGATAAAGTAAAAAGGGGCTTTTTTACAGCCCCTTTTTATTTGTGCTATAGAGTTGTTTCCACACCATTGAGGTGAATCTGGTCGTTCTCTTCTACGGGAATTAACAGATATTTCTGCCCATCAATCGTTTCTGTTTTAATATGGTCAGCTTTTTCAGGATTCATCCGTAAAAATAAGTCAGATGGATTCTCAATCTGTGCTTCATCTTTTTCTTTTAATTCCTGACGTAGGCTGGCGACTTCTTCTAACAGTTTTAATTCCTTCTTTGCCTTCTGATTCTTTTCAATAGCCTTTTCATCTACAAGGTGCTTTACGACAGGAGGTGCGTCCTGAAATTCTTCTGTAAAGTGGTCTTGTATTAAGGAAACAGTAGCATCGGGAATCTCACTTTGTGTGAGGACTTCCTTGATGATTTCCGGTGTCAGTGTGAATTCTTCCGGTTCACCTATCACCAGATCTTCCATTTCTGCTTCTTTTTCCTCAACAAGCGTATTTAAGTTTTCCTGAATCTCTAAGAGAACATCATCACTTTTTTCGATAATCGGGGCAATGGCACGCTTAACCATAGAATGGAAGGTGTCTTTTTCCTCGGTTGCAGTACGTTTTGCCTCACAACCCAATGCAGCCTGGATAAAATCGGCATGGGAATCCTTTGCGTCACGTACATAATAGGTAAGGGTATGAATATCCGTGCTTCGTTCAATAAAGGAAGGATAGAGAAAGCCAACATCGGGCACGCCTACTACCCAATCCTGAATACGGGCGCCAATTCTGTTTTCTGCTTCACGGTATCCAAGCCCCGGTTTTGAAAGATTTACAGGACAGATAGCGCAAAGTAAGTATGTATAAACTTCTTCAGACTCGTCCAACTTTAAGTCATCATTTGTCTTGGTAATGACATCATAAGCATCATGGAAAATAAGAATCAGATAGTTTCCTACATAATCATAGTTTTCAATAATCATATCGTATAAATGCTCAAGCAGTTCAGGATTGCGAAGTCCGCTTTCACGTAACCCCAAAAGATACTGCTGTTTTACACCAGGTTCTTCTTCTTCCTTTGCAAAGCTAAGCTCAAGAAGATTGTTTCCGATAGTTCCGGATAAAGCTTTCTTGGCAATCTCAAGATATTTATAGAATTCCTCATCTTCAAGATTCAAAAAGGTTTCATTTAGTTCGACAACTTTATTCTTATTGGCATCTACATAACAACCGCACATTTTGGTAAAGGTGCAGGCTTCCTTTTTAAAGCGTCTTTTTAGCTCTAATATATCTTTATTCTGTAACATGATAATTCCTCCCAATTTACGAAGATAACGAGTCTATTCTATCATATTTTGTGGAAAAATGTACGATAATTTTTCGTCCCCTTTACTAAGATAACTATCCGAGGTACAATAATGCAGTATGGGGTAACTGTTCGGCAGGCATACGCATTGACTGCGGATGCCGTGAGAAAATGTAGATTTAACAGGAACAAATCCATCACCGAAGGTGATTTTGCATGGATTTGTTCTTGTAACTATGAAGATACTGAATAGTTACGAGAAAGGAGAGAAGCATGAAAAAGAACAAAAGACACAGATTAACAGCAGGATTTCAGACATTCATAATGGTTGTGGTATTTCTGGCAGCAGTCATGTTACCGCATAAAACGGTGCAGGCGGCTCCGGCAGAGATTATGCAGCCTTCTCTGGGAATTGATGTTTCACGTTATCAGGGGCAGATTGACTGGGATCAGGTAGCATCCTCTGGGATACAGTTTGCGATGATTCGTGTAGGATATCGTACACAGGCGACAGGTCTTTTAAATGAGGATCCATTTGCAAGATATAATCTTCAGGAAGCACAAAGGGTTGGTATTAAAGTAGGTGCATATTTCTTCTCTACAGCAGTGAATGCAGCAGAAGCAGTAGAAGAAGCAGAATTTACAGCCAATATTCTTGATAAGTATCAGATTACTTATCCGGTGACCTACGATTGTGAGGGCTATAATAATGCAGACAGCAGACAAAAGGGGCTTGATAAGGCAACAAGAACAGCCCTTGCAGTTACATTTCTGGATACGATAGCGGCAAGAGGCTATACGCCAATGTTCTACTCCTCCAAGAATGCAATGAACAACAGCAGGGATTGGGATATGGCGACGCTTGCTGCAAAATATAAAGTGTGGGTAGCATGGTATCCGGAGCTTCCGTTTCCGCAGACGCCGGCATGTGATTACAATGGTGTATATGCGATGTGGCAGTATACCCAAAAAGCAGCGATTGCCGGAATTAGTGGTGGTGTAGATGTGAATGTGGCTTATTTTAGTTATTCGGGGAATGCAGAAGCAAAGGATAAATCAGGAGCACCTGTGATAGAAGCAAATCCTCTGGGAAATGTTCAGTTTACCGATGTTTATGAGGTAGTAACAGCAAAGAATGAGCTTAATTTAAGAACAGTCCCCAGTACCGATGATCCTAATACAGTTGTGGTAAAGATTAAGAATGGCGATATGATATTTCGGACAGGGGTAGGTAATAATGGCTGGTCCAGAGTTCTATTGAATGGACAGGTCCTTTATGCATATTCAAGCTATTTAATAAAAGTATTATAAAAATATGAAAAAGATGTGGGCTGATTTCCTGCGTCTTTTTCTTTTTGAGAATTTTTTATCATAAAGTATTGACACGAATGGTCATAAAGACTATTATAAATTCAACAAGAAAATGTAAATTTCAACCTGTGATAAAAATATACCAGGTTATGAGAAAGGCACGGTTAAGAGTATGAAACAGTCAAGTAAAAGAAATCTTTCTATGGTAATGGATTTATATGAACTTACTATGGCGAACGGTTATTTTAATGATGGAGACAGAGAAGCAAGAGTTGCTTTTGACGTATTTTACAGAAAAAATCCCGACAGAGGCGGTTTTGCTATCTTTGCAGGCTTAGAGCAGATTGTAGAATATATTGAGGATCTTCATTTCTCAGAGGAGGATATAGAATATCTTCGCTCCTTAAATACTTTTACAGAGGATTTTCTGGAATATCTTAAGGATTTTCATTTTTCCGGTGATATCTATGCATTTCCGGAAGGAACGATTATGTATCCAAATGAGCCAATCATTACCGTTGTCGCTCCTTTGATTGATGCGCAGTTAGTGGAAACAGCAATTCTTACACAGGTAAATCATCAGTCACTTGTTGCCACGAAAACAAGAAGAATTGTCAATGCTGCAGAAGGGAAGGCTGTTTCAGACTTTGGTGCAAGACGTGCTCATAACATGGATGCTGCTGTATATGGTGCAAGAGCTTCCTATATCGGTGGAGCCAATTCCACGGCGACAGTTCTTGCAGGTCAGATGTTTGGCATTCCGGTAAGCGGTACGATGGCTCACAGCTGGGTAATGTATTATAAGGATGAGTTTGAAGCATTTAAGCATTATGCCGAGAATTATCCTGATAACACGGTTCTACTGGTCGACACTTATGATACGATGCAGTCCGGTGTGCCGAATGCAATTCGTGTGGCAAAGGAAGTATTAGAGCCAATGGGCAAACGTTTAAAAGGAATCCGTATTGACAGTGGAGACCTTGCTTACCAGTCCATTAAGGTAAGAAAAATGCTGGATGATGCAGGTCTGCAGGATTGTAAGATTATCGTATCAAACAGTCTGGACGAATATACCATTTCTTCTTTAAATACGCAGAAGGCAAGAATTGATGGTTATGGCGTTGGAGAACGTCTGATTACCGGTGCTTCCAGTGATTATTCCGAGGAAAGTATCTCTTTGCTTGGAGCAGTTTACAAGATTGCAGCCGTTGAAGAAAATGGCGTATTTTCACCAAGAATCAAGATTTCCGGAACAGTTGAAAAGATTACGAACCCAGGACTGAAAAAGGTATACCGTGTCTATGACCAGAATGGTAAGGCAAAAGCTGATCTCATTGCAAAGGCAGATGAGGTAGTGGATATGTCACAGGATTACCGTTTTGTAGATCCTGAAATGCCTTGGAGAAATTTGAAATTTACAGGTTGTACCGTAAAATCTCTGCAGGTAAAGATTTTTGAAAACGGCAAGCTTGTCTATAAACTTCCGACATTGGAGGAAATACGTGCATATGTAAGCAAACAGTTAGAGGAAGAAATCTGGGATGAGGAGCAGCGTTTTGTTAACCCTCACAGACATTATATGGATATGACACCGGATTATTATGATTTGAAGATGAGCTTACTGCATGGTTTTCGTGGTTAAGTGATATCTTTGGAAAGGCATGGTTATTACAATGAAAAGTTACGAAGAGATGACAGAGGAGGAATTCCTTGCTCAGTATAAGCCGGGTGACTATGAACGTCCCTCCGTGACAGTCGATATGCTGATTTTTGCAATGAACAGAGAACAGCATCTGGAGCTTCTCTTAATTAAACGCGGAGGACACCCTTGTCGTGGAAAATGGGCCATTCCGGGTGGATTCGTAGAAATGGATGAGTCCCTGGATGAAGCAGCAGCAAGAGAATTAAAGGAAGAAACGAATTTGGAGGGCATATACTTAGAGCAGCTTTATACCTTTGGTGAGGTTCACAGGGATAAGAGAACAAGGGTAATTTCAGTGGCCTATATAGCACTTGTTCCGGCAGGAAATCTTTCCTTTACTGCAGGTGATGATGCTGTGGATGCCTGCATTTTCGAAGTAAAGCAGGAAAATGGAGGCTTTACCCTTTATTCTAAGGAGCGTGATTTGACTTTAACGGAGGAAGATTTGGCTTTCGATCATAAGGATATTATCCGAAAGGGACTGGAAAGACTTAAGGGCAAGGTGACTTATTCCGATATAGCTTTAGAACTGTTGCGAGACAAAGAAAAATTCACGATTTATGAACTTCAGATTATTTATGAGGCATTGACGGGTGAGGAATTTGACGTAGCAAATTTCAGACGTTCCTTTAAAAAGAAATTTATAGATACAGGGCGTGTGGAAAAGCTGGAAGAAAAGAGTGTTGATTTCTCAAGAAAGCCAAGCAGCTACTATAAACTGTTAAAATAAGCAAATGGAGGGCAGGCATATGACAGAAAAGGTATTAATTGTTGTTGACATGCAGAAGGACTTTGTCGATGGCGTCCTTGGAACAAAAGAGGCACAGGCAATTGTTCCGGCGGTTGTAGAGAAGATTAAGAGTTTTGATGGAACGGTTATCTATACGAGAGATACCCATCAATCAGATTACATGGAGACACAGGAAGGGAAAAAACTTCCGGTACCGCACTGTATGGAAGGAAGTGAAGGCTGGGAACTGATTGAGCCTTTGGATAAGCTTCAAAAACAGGCAGGTGCAGTTATTTATGATAAGCCGACCTTTGGCAGTGTTGCACTGGCTGATGATTTGAAAAAGGAATATGACAAAGGTGTCATAAAAGAAGTGGAGCTGATTGGTGTATGTACGGATATCTGTGTGGTATCAAATGCATTATTGATCAAAGCAAATATGCCCGAGCTTACGGTAAAGCTGGATGCATCCTGCTGTGCAGGCGTAACGGTAGAAAAGCATGAGGCAGCACTGGAAACGATGCGAAGCTGTCAGGTAGAAGTGCAGTAAATCAGATAGACGGAGGATAAGAATATGGAAATGGTAACCTTAGGTTCCACGGGAATTACAGTGAATAAAAATGGATTTGGTGCATTGCCGATTCAGAGAATCAGCACAGAGGATGCCGTAAAGCTTGCAAGAAAGGCGTATGATGCAGGAATCACATTCTTTGATACGGCAAGATTCTATACTGATAGTGAGGAGAAATTGGGAGAAGCTTTTGATGGTATGCGCAAGAAGGTATTTATTGCGACGAAAACTGCCGCTTCCAATGCAAAGGAATTCTGGGAACAGTTAGAAACATCCCTTCGAAATCTGCGGACAGATTATATTGATATTTATCAGTTTCATAATCCTTCCTTTTGCCCAAAGCCGGGTGACGGAACAGGGCTTTATGAAGCAATGCTGGAAGCAAAAGCACAGGGAAAGATACGCCATATTGGAATTACCAATCACAGACTTGCCGTAGCTGAGGAAGCAATTGAGTCAGGCTTATATGAGACCTTACAGTTTCCGTTTTGCTATCTGGCATCGGAAAAAGACATTGCATTAGTGGAAAAGTGCAAAAAGGCAAATATGGGATTTATTGCCATGAAGGCATTATCCGGTGGCCTTATCACCAATTCTGCAGCAGCCTATGCCTTTGAAGCCCAGTATGACAACGTACTTCCAATCTGGGGAGTGCAAAGAGAACGAGAACTGGATGAGTTTATCTCCTATATTGATAATCCACCTGCCATGACCACAGAGATTCAGGCTTTGATTGAGAAGGATATCAAGGAGCTAAGCGGTGAATTCTGTCGTGGCTGTGGTTATTGTATGCCATGTCCCGTTGGAATTGAAATCAATAATTGTGCAAGAATGTCATTATTACTTCGTCGATCACCGTCAGAACTTCAGCTTACACCAGAGGTTCAGGAGAAGATGAAAAAGATAGAAAACTGTCTTCATTGCAACCAGTGTAAGAGTAAGTGTCCATATGGGCTGGATACACCAACGCTTCTTGAGAAGAATTATGAGGATTACAAGAAGGTATTGTCAGGAGAGATTGATGTAAAAAATCCGTAAACGGAGTAGGGGTATGATTCAGAGAAGAAATTACAGGGCATGTCTAAAGGAGCATGCGACAATAGAAGAATTGAAGAAAGCTGTAATGACAGATGCGGAAACGGTAAGAATGGCCATAGAGCAAAAGAAGTGTCTTACAGTGGCAATGTATTATCATGAAGATATGATTTTTCTTTATACAGAAGGATTAGGTGGGGAAGCAGATGCCGGCAGACTTTTTCCAAATGTTTCGAAGCTTCTGGAGCTATGGCCACAGAAGGGTGGCAAGACTCCCTGGGTAAAGATGCATACCATCTATTATCATGCGATTCCAGAGGATGAGAAGGCTTGGATCAGACAGGGGAAAAAGATAAGGAGTGGCTTGCAGTTGATCCGGAGAGCCATTTTGATCATACTTTGTCAGGTGAGGAGAACTTCCTGTTTTTGCCGGAGGTATTTTCCATGGGATTAGAGGACAATATGGAAAATCCGTAAACAGAAGATTTTCCATGAAGCATCAAAAAATGGAGGCCGTGTTATTATTCCGGCAGGAGAATTCTTAAGTGGAACGATTGTATTAAAGAGCAATATAGATTTTCATCTGGAAAAGGGTGCAACACTGATTAGCAGCCTCAGGGAAGAGGATATTCTTGATTTTGCAAAGCTGTTTGATGATGATAATGCATGCACAGGATGGGATGGAGGCTGTTTCCTTTTTGCCTGTCATGAGAAGAATATAACAATATCCGGCGAGGGTGTGATTTACGGACAGGGTGATAAGCGGCTGCCTTGTAAAGACCGGTGATGATGCCATTGTATTAAAGACTACCAAGCCAATGGCAGAAAAATACGGAAGTTGTGAAAATATTGTTATTAGTAACTGTATTTTGTATTCCCATGATTCCGGCTTAAAGATTGGAACAGAAACACATGGTGACATTCGGAATGTTATTTTAAGTGACTGCGTGATTAAGGACTGCTCAAGAGGTGTTGGCATCTGGGTAAGAGATGGTGCGACCATTGAAGATGTTCATATTCATCATGTGACTGGCAACGTCTTAAAATATGCAGACGGAATAAGAGAAAACGGACCTACGATGTGGTGGGGAAATGGTGAGCCGATTTTTATTGATGCGACTTATCGAAATCAGGAGCACCGAAATCCTGGAAAAATCAGGGACATTACCTTTGATCATATCTATATGAAGGCAGAATCCAGTATCTTCATAGCAGGCGAAGAGGATGCGAGAGTGGAAAATATAGCGTTGTCTGATTTGCATATCACAATGTGCAGTCAGGGAA
>JALEWA010000027.1 GCA_022788085.1 Lachnospiraceae bacterium | reverse complement strand
CCTCTTGCATGCTAACAGCCAGATACATAATAAAATCGAAATCAATAAGAAAACCGTTACCCACTTATACATGGAAAAATATGCTGTATAGTTGAAGTCAAACATACCTCTTCCATAGCAAAGCCGAAGCAGTACGAACATGCCTGCCACAAATAATATCTTCTTTGCCTTTTCAAAGCGCCCCTTTAATAGATGTACAAGGACAAGTCCTGCAATCATGTATACAACAAACAGTATCAGCCAGAAGCTATATGCTGCATAATCTTCAAACATGGCGCTAATCATGGAAGTCGGCTTATAATCCGTTGCTGTATCCGTCATACCAAATAAGGATGTTATCATCTTAGGATATGCTTCCATGCCATAACGAATGCAAATAAACCCGATTGGAACTACCAGCCCCAGGCAATAGCCCAGGATACAGTAACCCGTCTGTCCTAAGAGCTTTTGGAACCACTTTTCTTCCTGTGATTCTTCCTTACGGTTCTGCCGCGAATAGTACCAAACAGGAATGATGAGTGCCATGTACGTAATATTGGGCATTCGTACTGCTACCGTGGCTCCCAGAATAATTCCTGCAAACACAAGGTATATTTTTTTTCCTTTCGTTAATGCAACATACAAAAGCATGACTGCCACTGTCATCAAAATATAGCCAAGGTAATGATAGAGAATCACAGAAGGTGCCCAGCAAAGGGATAATGCAACCACCTCTCCAAGAAAAAGAAGCCATCTGTTTCCTATTCCCTGCTTTACCAGAAATTGATAAGAAGCCGCCGCTGTTATTCCAATCAGCAGACTGGTGTAAACATTCATGCCCACCCAGGTATCGCCAAAGGGCAGCCTGGTAAATAGCACCCCAACTACATTGGCAAGATAGGTTGCCAGCTTCCATGTCTCATTCATGGTATTGAAGAAACGATAATTTCCTAATGCATATCCTGCATCCATCATATCAAGGCCGATATTTGCCTTGCGAAGGGGATAGCATAATAAAAAAAGCATCATTATGACATCTGTTATTTTTTCTTTTTTCTGTTGTGTCATTCGTTTTCTCCTGTTTCAGATCTATCAAGCAATTTACTCCATTTTGCGGAACACAAAACAGCTCATACATTTATTTCTTACAATTTCAATGCCTGTACATACAAAATAAACTGATGCGACCGTTACTACCATATGAAGCAGAAAAGCAGGTACGGAAGCTTCTGCAAATTCAGCACATCGAAACCATGTCGGCCACAAATAACGAAGATTCACATGCTCATGAATCAGATACACGCCAAACGTTGCACCGGAAATTGTCTGCAACACAGGACCACAGGTTGCAGGCATTCCTTCCTTAGGATTGCTCTGAAAAGCAAGAAAAAGTCCGATTGCTGCCAGATAGCAAAAAAGGAAGTTATAGGAATAACCATAGCTGATAAAATCCTCCAGCATACCTGTTCTAAGATACAGCGCATGTAATATGAGAAAGCTTGCATAGATAATCAACGTATTAACGACATATAGTAAAACAGCTCTCACACGATTTGTAATCAGCCTTACACCATATCTTCTAAGATATGCTCCTGTCAGATACAGAAAAACAAACCAAAATGCATCATAACCCTTATGATCCCACGGAAGATGCATAGGCAATACCGTCTTTGCAACGGAAAATACAAGAAGCATACATCCTAATATCCCCTGTATCGATTTCTTCTCCATTCTATCAAATCCGGCATTTAAGAATGGCATCAAAAGTGTCAGCAACAAATACGCTGTTGCAAACCAGTAATGCTCAGTTGACACCGGAAACACATACATAAATACCGTATAAATGTCAAATTCCTGCAGTCCTATGACCATAAAAAGGATACCGATGACAACGGAATAAAACCAGACTTGAATAAAAATATGGATTGTCCGTTTCAAAACTTTCGTTATTTTAATCTGTTTTGTATCTGGCGCTGCCTCTTCTCCAATTCCAAAATAGCCACTGATCAACACATAGACATTTACTGCCACAAGGCAAAAAGCTTCTATGAACCACGCAGTATAGCCTGTTGCCGTGAGCTTTCCTGTTGGAGCAGCAAGTGCGCCTCCCTTACTCAGATAATGAAGGCAGACAATCATCTGCATTGCAAGGATTCTTAATATTTCGTAATTTTTTTCTCTTTTTTTCATATCAGCGCTTCTTCTCCTGCAAATGAATAATAGCTTTGGCAATTCTACAAGCTCCTTTACCATCAACCAGCTTCTTCTCTTCCTGATTCAAAAGTTCACGGTAACTTTTCTCCTGAGTGCAACGAGTTAATGTAGCTACTGCCCTTTCTACTACGTTTTCCGGTACCTTTGAAAAATCGCCACAGTTAATAACGCATGTTTTCTTTTCTAATTCTTCTGCTCCCTGTCTTTGATTCTCTGCAAAATAAAAAACAAGCATAGGAACACCAAGAGCACTGACCTCATAAATCGTACTGCCTGTCGCAGTAAGAACCGCATCACACTGACGCATGATTTCCTTCATGCTCGTTACTTTTTCATGTATCACAACATTTTCATTTCCGGCATATAGCTCCTTCAAATCAGCTGCATGGCTGTTAAAAGGTCCGCTAATGATATGATACCTGATATTTTCCTTTTGTAAGGTCTTATCCGTAAGAAATGCATCTGCAAATGCTTTTGCTGCAAAGAATGGGTCACTTCCGCCTGTTGTAATCATAACATCTGTCATTTTTTCTCTTAACATATAAGTAACATCCTCCAGAAATTCCTGTCTAAGTGGCATATATGCGGTACCTAAAAGGATCTGTTGTGGCTTATTCATACCACCAGCCTCGTAGCAGGGAGCAAGCTTTTCCCCGTAAATATTATAATTAATCAGCACATCCACAGGATAAGGCTGTCCCATATCCTCTAAGCAAGCTGTCCTTGCAAGCTTATGCAACTCTCTGAAATATGCCTCGCTCACTTGATAGCTGTCCACTAATATCACATGTTTTTTAATTTCACAATTCTCTTCAGCAAGAATCTGTGCAAGCTGCGGCAGCTCTGAAAGCATATCACGATAATCGGTTGTAAGAAGCCTTGTCTGAAAGCCCCTTCGTTCTATCATAGGGATGCATTCCCCGCATGCCGTTACAAATACAGGCCCCACGCCCTGCTGTTTCATAGCATCTGCTATGGAAAGACACCGCATCACATGTCCCATGCCAATCACAGAATTTCCATCTGCACGTATTATAAACATATTTATCTCACCTCCTGGCAGCCACCAGTGCCCAAACGCTTCTGCTTTCTTAACTTTCCTTTGGCTACCTGCCTCTGTTTGAACATATTTAAAGCAAAAGCTTTGAGTTCCTTAATGCCCTCTTATGGTCGCAAGCACCCCCTGTAGACTTGTTTGAGTACCGCCCACGTCTCATCCCATGCCACTCATTTCGGGACACTTATTTGGTATTTCCTAAATGGAGCGTTCGGCATCTTTGATTAGTCCTGCCCTTCGCAAACTCGCTTCGCTCAAACAATGCTACTGGCAGGACTTGATGCCTCCTTGCTCCATTAAGGAAATAGCACAAAACGCTTTACTCATTTCATGGCATGGGATGAGACGTGGTCGGTGCGAGTTTGCGGAAGGGGGTGCTAATCGAAGCTGCCAGAAGAGGGCATTTAGTAACTCTTAGCTTTTGTGTCCATATGTTCAAGCAGAGGCAGATAGCCAGCAACAGTCTTCAAATGGCAGAAACGCTTGGGCACTGGTGGCTGCCATGTATTATCCTATCTTACGAATCAGCATGAAGGCCTCGGCACGCTGCATTCCTACGGTCATCCCGCGTGTTTTGGACAGCACATCCATTCCCTCCAGGGAGCGGGGATGTGGAAATTCACACAGCTCTGATACATAGCAGTTCATAGCTTCTTCCTTCTTGTGGTAGTACTCGGTGATATCCACATATACATTGGGACAGAAGGCAGGCTGAGCGCTATAATCAAAGTTCCATTCCGTAGAAGAAAGTGTCTCAAAGGCATAGATTTCTTTTACAGGATAGTCCCCGATAGGTCTTGTTGCTGTTAAAACTGCTCTTGCCGTATACTGATGGTCGATATTCAAGTCTCCGCTATAATGTGTGTAGATAACCTCCGGGCGAAGTTCACGAACCTTTTTCTCTACTACCTTTACAATGTCAAGAAGGTCCACCTGATCAAAACGGTTATCAGGAAAATCTGCAAAGAATACATCTTTATAGCCAATTGCTTTGGCACTTTTCATGGTATTCTTGTGAAGCTCCTTTACCACGTCCTGACTAATATCCTCTCTCTTGTCTCCACGTGAGGTCTGACCTTCTCCCAGGATAATCGCATAAACCTCATCTCCACAGGCAGCATGCTTAGCTGCAGTTCCTCCTACACCAAGAATCTCATCATCCGGGTGCGCTGCTACTACTAAAATCGTTCTCATGTTAATCCTCTTTCTTTTTAAATACTACCCTTGCTTCTACCTCTTTGCCATCCTCTGACATCCTTGCCTGTTCAAAGCTTAACCGGTATTCTCCAAAATCCATAAACGCTCTTGGATAGCCCTCTGCATCCAGCATTCTGATATAGTCATAGATTTTCTCCAATTCCATATCAGGTGTTATTTCTCCATCTTTTTCCGTTCTTCGTTTGAAAATAACAGGTTCACCTGTCTGCTCTACAGGTTCCAGCTTCTCCTCGAGAAACTTCGGTATCATTTCATGAAATATCACATCCGAACAGCGGACAAAAATTTCCTGCGCAGATCCTTCCAGGGATAACGGCTTCTTCATATAAACAGGGCCTCCATCCACCTTTGATGTGACCTTGATTGCGGATATCTTAGTCTCTTTGTGTCCTCTTACAATCAGATTTTGCAAAGGACTGCCGCCTCTTCCATAAGGTAAGTCTGTCATATGGAAAACCACACATGACCAATTCTGTGTTATTTCATCTGAAAGGATAAAAGACCAGTGTGGAAGTAAAATATAATCCGGTTGAAATGCCCTCACATTTTCTACCGTCAGTTCTGATTTCTGTGTATAAATCACAATCTCATGAATACCTTTGTATTTTTCCTGTAACGCCTTAGCTCTTTCGATATTCCAAGACTTAATGGTTGCAATAATAATCTTCATTTCAAGTTACCTTATCCTCTTTGTAAACTCCAGATATTGTTCCTTCTCTTCCCTATCGTAGCCACACTTTTCAAAAGCCTTTGCTGATGCGATATTTTCATGCTTTACCTGACCTTTGCAATAAATAACGTCTGCTCTTGATTCACGAAGCTTCTCCTCTGCCATGAGAATCATCTTTGTTCCAAATCCAGACCCACGTTTCTCAGGATCAATGCTGTAATCAATCAAAGCCTCTCCATCCTCTATGGATAACCGTATCTGCCCGATATCCTGCATTTCTTCTGTATTGGAGGAAGCACTGCATAAAATGTACTTCATGACATCACGGTCTGCTAACATCCTCACAAACCATGCACGATGTGTTTCATATGGTATCTGTTCCGTATGAAATGCATTCTGTCTTGTTACCGGATCATTTGCCCACCGGAATAACAAGTCGATATCTTTTCCTGTTACCTCACGTAACACCAGCTTCATTGTAAATCCTCCATGCGTAAAGGTGTTCCTGCCTTTAATTCCTTATTGGTTTTCTTTCCTAATACTTCTTTATAGAATTTGGGCTTCATACCATATGCCGGGCGGATGCTTCTGATGTTATCCGGTGTAAGCGTCTCTCCTGCTGCAATGTCTTTTACTACGAACAAAGAACGGCGGAAACAGGCATTGGATTCCTCCTGCTTTGATACGCCATAGGTCACAACGCCTCTCGCCTTTTCTACCTCACGAACCTGTGCAATCATTTCCTTGAATTCCTGCGGTTCCATGGAGAAAGTAGAATCAGGATTCTTAATTGCCCTGCTGATACAGAAATGCTTTTCTATGATACTTGCACCCATTGCGACTGCTGTTGCAGCACTAAAATATCCCAGAGAATGATCGGAAAGCCCAACCGGAATACCAAACCGCTGCTTCATATCAACAATCGTACCAAGGTTCATTTCCTCAACCTTAGCCGGATATGCACTGGAGCACTTCATAATCGCAAGCTGCTTATTTCCCTGACTGTAAATGGCATCGATTGCCTCCTGAATCTCCTCAAGAGTTCCCATTCCGGTTGACATAATAATTGGTTTCCCCTTAGAAGCAATGTACTCCAATAAAGGAATGTCTACAAGTTCAAACGATGCGATCTTGTAAAAAGGCATTTCCAGCTTCTCAAGAAAATCTACAGATGTTTGATCAAATGGTGTGGAAAGGAAATCTATTCCCACCTTTTTTGCCTCATCACGAAGCTCCTCCTGCCATTCCCATGGTGTATAAGCCTTTTGATAAAGGGCATACAGATTTTCGCCTTTCCATGTTCCCTCTGTAATACCAAAATACTCATTGTGACAGTCTATTGTCATCGTATCCGGTGTGTAGGTCTGAATCTTAATACAATCTGCACCTGCTTCTCTGGCAGCATGTATGATTTCCTTTGCATACTCTAAGCTTCCTGCATGATTGGCTGACATTTCAGCTATGATATAGGCAGAATATCCATCTCCGATCCGTCTGCCATTTACCTCTATATATTTTGTATTCTCCATCTTTTCCTGCTCCTTATAATCCTCTAAGAATCTTATATTTCATTTCTGCAATCTTCCAGTCCTCTATCGTATCAATGTCCTGTACATTACTTTCATCCTGGATAAACGGTACGACATTCTTCATCCAGATTACCTTTTGTTCCAGAAAGCTTTTGGTATTCAGACAGTAGAACTGTCCACAATCATGATAAAATGGCTCCAAATCCTGTGAACGCTTCTTCATATTTTCCGGCCATTTTGGCTGTAACCGGTTATTATTCACAATAACACAACGCTGTGGTGGGAAAGAAAACTTCACAACGGGAATACATGCATCTGCTTTCTCCTGCTCTAGCAGCATCATGGCTGTCTTAATGGCATTTGCCGTTACAAAGGGTGCCGTTGGATAAATGCAGCACATCTGGTCAAAATGCTTCCCAATTCTATCATAAGAAGCAACTACTTCTTCCAGTACCTCAGCAGTTGTTGCATAATCATTTGCGGTAGCTTCGCTCCTGAAAAAAGGCACCTGTGCCCCTGCTTTTCTGGCAATCTGCGCAATTTCCTCATCATCTGTGGAAACCATAACCTCATGAAACATATCTGACTGTAAAGCAGCTTCTATGCTGTATTCTATAATAGGCTTTCCAAGAAACGGTTTAATGTTTTTTCTTGGAATTCTCTTACTTCCGCCTCTTGCGGTAATGATTGCTACATTCTTCATATCTTTACACCATCCCTTCCAAATTGCGAATCATGGCAAAAAAGCCTGTAGGCTTTTGCTTCCTCCAGGCTTTTTCCATTTCTATTTACGATAGAATGCCGCTATCTTCTTTACTGCACAAATAACATCTTCTACATCCTGATCTGTCAGTGAATAATACAGTGGCAGACTTAAGATTTCATCATAAAGCTTCTCTGCATTCGGGCAGATTCCCTTCTTGTAGCCTAGCTTCTCATAATATGGATGATAATAAACAGGGATATAGTGCACATTGCAGCAGATATTCTCTGCACCTAATGCCTCAAAGAATCCCTTTCTGTCAATGGTAAGCTTTTCCGGTCTGATTCTTAAGATGTATAAATGTCTTGTTGTATCTGATTCCGGTATCTCCTGCTGAACAAATAATTCAGGAACTTCCATGAATGCCTGATTATATCTTTCCACAATCTCTTTTCTTCTTGCCTGAAACAGTTCAAGCTTATCTAACTGACTTAGAATCAAGGCACACTGGATATCAGTCAGTCTGTAATTATATCCCAGATCAACCTGTTCATAGTACCATGGACCATGCGGTTCACGCTCTAGGAGATTGGCTTCTCTCGTAATTCCGTGTGTACGGTACAGAACCAGCTTTTCATATAATTCATCGCTGTTCGTAAGAACTGCACCACCTTCACCGCCTGTAACAGTCTTTACCGGATGAAAACTGAAGGTAGTCATATCTGCAATGCTTCCTACCATTTTACCCTTGTATTTTGTACCAATAGAATGCGCACCATCTTCGATCAGCACAATGCCCTTTTCATGGCACATGGCAAGCAATGGTTCAAGCTCCACAGCCTGACCGGTAAAATCTACTGCCACAACTGCTTTCGTTTTCTCTGTTATCTTCTCCTGTACACTCTTTGGATCAATATTGTAGGTATTCGGATTGATATCTGCAAACACAGGCTTTGCACCACAATACAATGCACAATTTGCAGAGGCTGCAAAGGTAATCGGTGTCGTAATCAGTTCATCACCTTCCTGAAGTCCTGCTGCCATTGCTGCAATATGTAATGCAGCCGTGCCATTGCTGCATGCTACCGCATATTTTGCGCCAGTAAGCTCACATAGCCTGTTTTCCAGCTCTGTTACCTTTGGTCCACAGGTCAGATAATCACTGGTAAGCACCTCTGTGACAGCCTTTACATCTGCTTCATCAATATACTGATGTCCATAAAATAATTTTGTATTTCGAACCGGAGTACCTCCGGCAATTGCTGGTTTTTCCATTCAATACTTCACCCTTCCATAATCTGCCGGTATGCGTTCTTACAAGACTTTATTTCTCTAAGTCCACATCCTTCAAAAGCTCTCTGATATCTTCTACGCTAAGCCATTCTGTATTATTTCCTGATGAATAATAGAAATCGTCAGCTACCTTCTTACCACTTGGATTAGGACGCTTTGATTCCTGCCAGAACATCTGTGGATAAATGATAAAATGCTTGTCATATTCATAAGTAGTCATGGAATCCTCTACGGTAACCATTACCTCATGAAGCTTCTCACCCGGACGGATACCGGTCTCCTTCGTCTTCATACCCGGTGCCATTGCTTCTGCAAGGTCGGTAATCTTGAAGGAGGGAATCTTACTGATGAAGGTTTCTCCACCCTTTGCTTCCTCTAATGCTTTGATGACAAGCTTTACACCTTCCTCCAGACTAATCCAGAAACGTGTCATACGGTAATCTGTGATTGGAAGCTCTGTTGCTCCTTCCTGAATCAGCTTATGGAAAAATGGAATAACGGAACCACGGCTTCCTGCTACGTTACCATATCGAACGATAGAGAAGTTCAATTCCTTATTTCCGCAATATGCATTTGCTGCAATAAAGAGCTTATCTGATACAAGCTTGGTTCCACCGTAAAGATTTACCGGGTTTACTGCCTTATCCGTAGATAGCGCAACTACCTTCTTAATTCCCATATTCAAAGATGCATCGATTACATTCTGGGCACCTACAACATTTGTCTTGATTGCCTCATTTGGATTATATTCACAAGCCGGAACCTGCTTCATGGCTGCAGCATGAATCACATAATCAACACCTTCAAAGGCTCTCTTCATACGCTCATAATCTCTTACATCACCAATGAAAAAACGAAGCTTCTCCTTATATTCAGCAAACTCATTTGCCATCATCCACTGCTTGAATTCATCTCTGGAATAAATGATGATCTTCTTTGGGTTATAGTGCGTAAGAACGTACTTCGTAAAGCACTTTCCAAAAGAACCTGTTCCACCTGTGATTAATATGGTTTTATCATCTAACAACATTTTTCTTCCTCCATAAAAGCTGTTTTCATTCTCTTAATTTCAATAAACAACTCATTTTACCACAAACTACATAAAACGTCAAAAATAGTATGGCAAAAAATCATTTTCTTTATTCATCGTATCTGTACTGAACAGTTACTATTCATCATAACCAAGCACCGCTACAACTTTGTCTGTTTTGAGGTCATATACAATTACAGACCAGTTCTGCAATGGGGAATAATAATTCTCTCCATTTACAAGTATCTGCAATCCCTTACTTTTTCTTACAAGGACTACATCCATGTTATTAATCTTTTCATGCTCTATGCCATCTTCATTCCAGGCCTTCGATAAAACAGGATTGCCTTCTACATAGATCCATTGGTACTGTATCTTATCCTTTCTGCCTTTATAGGTCAGAATGGTCGCATAATCTTCCATGCCATCCAGCATTTCCTTGCATTCCTTAACGGTCATGGTATCTGCAAAATAGCCTTCTCCCAACTGCAGCCGCTTCTGATATGCAACTGCCTGGTCCCAGCTGTTTTCCTTATCATCCGTTCTCCTGTCCGGCAGGGAAAAATGTTCCTTCAAATATGCACCCATATGTGAGGAAACCTTAGCAGCACCTTGATTATTCAAATGAGCAATATCTCTGAAATCTTTTGTCATATCAAGCCCTACTTCTTCTACAAGAGCATTATAATCAAGGAATGTTATCCCATATCCTTTAGCAAGCGCTTCTATTTCTATCGTAAAATACTGATACCAGCCAACCCTTGGTGATTTGAACAAAATAAGCTCGATTCCTTCTTTCTTGCATATCTTGGCCATTTCTCCAAGACATTCCACTGCTCTTTCGTCCAGCCATGAGGTTCCCTCCTGCGTATATTCTGACAAGTCAACCGGTGAATCAGAGACTTCATCTGTACGCAGATAACCCTTGCTCCAGTTTGTTTTATCCTGTGACGGATATGTATAATCCTGCTTTGATATTTCTTTCCATCGCTCATGATAACGAAGCAGTGGAAATACATAAGACATATACTCTTCATCTACTTTTCCAAGAAGCTGGTATATGCACTGTAGCTTATCTACAGTAAGTGGCATGTTGGTCAGTCCCCACAGCATGCTGTCTTCTCCAATTCCGCTTGTATTCTGCCCCGGAATATAATTTACCTCCAGGGCAACAACCTTTGGCTTTTGTCTTTTTAGAGCCTCCTTAAGATATAACAATGAAATATCCATGGATTGTGAGGAGCTTGCAAAATCATAGGAAGCAATCCCATACTCTTCATACAGTACCAGTGGGTCTATCGTACAAAAGCAATTACTGCTGCCAAGAAACAGCACATCAATATCATTCCTCTTCTCTGCATAAAAACCATCTATAATCGTTGTCGAATCCTGAATGAACTTCGCCTTTAATACTTCCTGCGCAATCCCCAACGCAAGAATCGTCAATGCGAGGAACCCCACAACAGCAAGTATCCTCTTCTTCATGCAAATCCCCCTTTTCCGCTTCAATGTATGTCTTTGGTACTAGAACCACCTATTTATCTCTCTTTTGACTGCATGTGTCTGGTTGGGCATATTTAAAGCAAACGCTTTAGAGTTCCTTAATGCCCTCTTCTGGCTGCAAGCACCCCCCTATAGGAATGTTTGAGTCCAGCGCCCGTTGCAGACCATGCCACTTATTTCGGGACGCTTATTTGGTATTTCCTAAATGGAGCGTTCAGCATCTTTGATTAGTCCTGCCCTTCGCAAACTCGCTTCGCTCAAACAATGCTACTGGCAGGACTTGATGCCTCCTTGCTCCATTAAGAAAATAGCACAAAACGCTTTACTCATTACGTGGCATGGTCTGCAACGGGCACTGAGCGAGTTTCCGGAAGGGGGTGCCAATCAAAGCTGTCAGAAGAGGGCATTTAGTAACTCTTAGCTTTTGTGTCCATATGCCCAACCAGACACATGCAGCCCCAAATAATAGATAGGTGGTTCTAGTACCAATAAATATATTAGAACTGAAAATAAATAAACTGTGTGGCATCATAGCCTTGTCCATAAACTCCAAAGATGAAAATGGCAAGAAGCAGACCAATGGCTGCCACATATTGTACAGCAAGGCACTGTTTTTTAATTAAGGTGTCGAAATAAAGCTTTTTCTTCTCATAACACCAGTCTACTATAAAGAGAATCAGTATTCCTCCAAATAACACACCCATCTCTTTTGTATCAAGTCCCATATGATAAATATTGCCGGATGTCAGTGACCAGATATCAAATCTCGTAACCATACGCTCCAGATAATAAAATCCATCACGGACGGAATCTGCACGGAAA
The DNA here is from genome assembly GCA_022788085.1 of Lachnospiraceae bacterium. Taxonomy (GTDB): domain Bacteria; phylum Bacillota; class Clostridia; order Lachnospirales; family Lachnospiraceae; genus COE1. The sequence goes on along the minus strand of JALEWA010000027.1, from coordinate 59,231 downwards.
AAGATAAAGGACACCACAGACAATGAGAAGGTAAGCACTACCTCCATATGTATATGCGCTTTCTCCTTCACCCGGTTTTTCAACGGACTTAGCATATCACCAATCACAATCATTGCTCCCTGGATAGCTCCCCAAAAAACAAAATGCCAGCTTGCGCCATGCCACAATCCACTAATCAGAAAGGTAATCATCGTATTCAGATAATGTCTTGGCTTAGAGCAACGGCTTCCACCAAGTGGTATGTATACATAATCACGAAGCCATGAACTTAACGATATGTGCCATCTTCTCCAGAACTCAGAAATGCTCTTTGAAAAGAAAGGCGCCGCAAAATTCGGCATAAGCTCGATTCCAAGGATTCCTGCTGCACCAATAGCAATTGCAGAATAGCTTGCAAAATCACAGTAAAGCTGTACAAGAAACAATACGCAGCCAAATAAAAGAGCCGATCCCTCAAATAAGAAGTATGCCCCAAAGACCTCATCCACAAGAATGGCTGCACGGTCTGCGATGACAAGCTTCATAAAATAACCCCAAAGCATCATCAGAAGACCTCTGGTAACTTTTTCAAAGCTCCATGAAGGCTTCCTGGTGATTTCTTTGATCTGTCCCAGCAAATGTCCGCTTCTTTCTATCGGTCCCGCAACAAGTTGTGGGAAGAAAGATACAAACAACGCATAGTTTATGAAATTTTTCTCAGGCTCGATATCTCCACGATACACATCAATCAAATAGCCTAACGCCTGAAAGGTATAAAAGGAAATGCCCACAGGAAGTATGATATCGAGGCGGCTCTCCTTCAGGGTATATCCTAAAAGTGACATCACATCAGATATCATATCATGTAAAAAATAGAAATATTTAAAGAAAATAAGAATTACAAGATTCAAAACAAGACCACTGACCATTACCAGCCTTCTTGGAAGCTTCTTTTGTTCCTCAATGCACCCAAGGAATCTTGCACAGACATAGGTAATCACGGTAGAAGCAAGAATCAGTAAAGCATATTTGGGATTCCAGCCCATATAAAAATAATAGCTTGCCAAGAGAAGCCAGAGTGCCCTGACTTTCTTTGGCATCATATAAAAGCATAACACTACGACGGGGAAAAAAACTGCGAATTCAAAGGTTGTAAACTGCATATTCTTACCTGCCTATACTTTTTATTTTATCTTTCCGGTAATTTTACGATATCCATATAAAAGCTTAAAATAAATCAGAAACATAAATGGAGACTTTATATGTAATGCTGCCATTTTCTTCTGTTCCTCATCATATTCTTTTAAATAATAAGGATTATCCTGGAAATCCGGGAACTCCTGAATCATACCCTTTGCTATCATATTCAGGAAATTCAGCTTTGGATGCTTCATTCCAAGCATATACGTATACAATGTATTCATATAATAAAGCTTTGTGAAGGCAAATTCAAATTCCTTACGATACATTTTATAAAATCCGCATTTTCTTGCTTCTTCTATCAGCTTCTTGCCCATAAGCAGCCTTGCCTCACATTTTTCCATGCTAATCTCATGAACGGTGGAGGCTTCATGCTGATAATAATAGTATAAAGGCTCATCTACCTTCTCAAAATGTGTAAAATGTAGCATCCATATTGGTGCGGCACAATTATCCTCATAAAAGGTCTTTTCCGGGAAACGTAAATGGTTTTCATCAATGACAGCCTTCAAATAAATCTTAATTACCATGCTACCGGGATTCATAACAAGAAGCTTGCCTTTTTCAATATTAAGAATGCCTGTCTGGTCAGCCGTATTGTTCGGTACCACCTTGCCGATTTCCATGCTCTGTTCATCTGTCATATTATAATCACAGCCTACTACGTCCGCACCGGTTTCCTCTGCCTTACGCACGAGCTTCTCATACATATCAGGCGCTACCCAGTCATCCGAATCTACAAAACCAAGCCAGGTTCCCTTTGCAATATCCATTCCCATGTTTCTTGCCCCGCCCTGCTTTCTGTTCTCATAGGACTGTAAAGCCTTGAATTTCCATGGATATTTTGATTCGTACTCCTTTAGAATGGTAAAGGATTCATCCGTTGATGCATCATCCACTGCTATGATTTCATAATCTGAAATTGTCTGATTCACAAGAGAATCCAAACAGAAACGCAATTTATTTCCTGCTGCCATGTTATGCACAGGTACTACAATACTAAGCTTCATCCTCCACACCCTTTCTTGCTTGTGAAAATTCTTCCGTTTATGGATTTTTCACACTTCTTTCCTGAACAATTGCTCCATCCTCTACACGAAATACCATATCACATTTCTCTATGGTCTGTAATCTGTGTGCAATGATAATCAACGTTTTCTTACCATGCAAACGATTAATGGAATCCATGATTGCTGCTTCTGTATCGTTATCAAGAGCTGAGGTTGCCTCATCAAGGATTAATACCTCTGGATCGTTATACAATGCTCTTGCAATACCGATACGCTGTCTTTGTCCACCGGACAAACGAATTCCACGTTCACCGATACCTGTATTAACGCCCTCCGGCAAGGTCTTGATAAATTCATCAAGCTGTGCTTCCTTTAAGGCATACCATAGCCTCTCTTCATCAATTTCCTCTTCCGGTACTCCAAACGCAACATTCTTTCTGATATCTGCATCCAGAAGGAAAATCATCTGTGGAATATATCCGATATTGGCAAGCCATTCTCTGTAATGCTCCTGAATATCTGCATCATCTGCCATGACCTTACCACCCTGAAGCTTCAAAAGACCAAGCAGGATATCAATAATCGTTGTTTTTCCTGCCCCACTTGCACCTACAACACCAATCGACTTTCCAATCGGGAAAGAGACACTGGCATGGTTGAAAATCAATTTATCGGAATTCGGATAGTGATACGTAATGTCACATAAGTTAACTGCTTTTGTAACCGGAAGCTTTTCCTTTGCTACAACAGCATAGGAAATATCCGTATGTTCTTCATCTGTTTCCTCTACCAGATTATCACTGACATTGAAAAAGAATGGCTCATTAAATGCCATACTTGTCATCTGGTTATTGATTCTGCTTGCAGCAGGCAACAGACGCATAGCTGCGATTCCAAACGCTGCAAAGAGAGAAATCATGCCGGACACATCAGAACCGGATACGATCAACACCAGAATATAACCAAGAAGCCCTGCCATACAGACAGTCTCAATTAAAAGCTTTGGTGTATTATTGAAAAGGCTGAAACGTTCCATTGCCTTTACATAGCCTTCGCCAACCTTACAATATTCATTGATAAAGTACTGCTCCTTACCTGCAACCTTGATATCTTTCATTCCCTGAATGGTCTGTGCAATCCAGGAGAACATGCTTGCGCCGTAATCCTGATTCTCTTTACCGGTCCGGTTCATAATTGGCTTGATAATATTCTTAATCACAATTAATGTGACCAGAAGAAGAACAGCAATAATAACTGTCATCACAGGGTCCTGCATGGCAAGTGCTATGACAAGAAACAGCGCTACGATTGTCTCCGATGCAATCTGCAATACAGACTGAATCAAAGCATACATATTGCTGACATCAGCAGTAATACTTCTTTGAATGACTGAGGTTTCGGCATTCAGATAGTATTCATAATTCTTCTTGACAAAGCTCTTCATTAAATTAGATGCTGTCTTGAATTGGTTAGAATATACAAAACGGTACAGGTTTCTTTGCAAAAGGAACTGAAAGGCACTTTTTGCTACATATAAAAAAATCAAAAAAAGGATTGCAAGCACGGAAAACTGAACCGTTCCGCTTAAATTCAACAGCTCACAAATCTTTTTATAGGTATCTCCCTGCTCTAATGTTGCCGGATTAATGATCAGTTCTACTACTGCCATAACCATCATAACAGTTCCCGTCTCCAGAGCGGCTGATATTACCATCATAACCAAAAGACCGAACATGGAACGCTTCTGCTTCTTATCCATTAAGATATTGATTTTCTTTAAAATTTTTACCATTTACTTATTCTCCACTTTGTGCTCATTTGCCAGTGACAGACCGGCTTTCTTATTAAATGCATGCTTCTCGGGATCTTCATAAGCATCCCAAAAGGCGGCTCCAAGATTAATCTTCTCATCTACAAAATCCATGGAATTCATAGCAGTCGTAAGAATTGAGATTGCCTTCTTCACATGAAGTCCCTCAAACATATTCAGCACTTCAATCGGGAACCTGCCGCGAAGTACGATACAATCAGGACATAAGGTTACATAATCTATCATATCCCTTGGATGCGGTTTTATCAATACCCGATAGCCCTGGCAATACTTTGCAATAACATCAAGGCATACCCTTTTACGTGCTTCCTCATCAACAGGATGAGGCTCTGTAAGGAACATGGCAAACTCTTCACCTTCATACCGGGGTTTCATCTGCTCTAAGAGCATATCTGCATCCTCAATAAATGCCTGAACCATCTTTTTCTTCTGCTCACCTGTAAGAGCCTGCTCTAAAGGCTTCCTTGGAACCTCAACAAATCTTGGACAATCTGTAGGTACAACACTTCTGTCATTGATTTCCATATCAAGGCAATACTTGCCCCATCCATTCATGATGAAAATGAGATTGTGTCTCGAAAACCAGGTCTTTAGTTTAAAGTGCCCTTGATTCGCCACATAAGCATCATCAAGATTTTTCAGACAATCAAGTCCGTCCTCAACAGCATGATAATAAATCTTCTTATAATTCAGATAATATCCAATCGGATCACTGTCACAGAATACATAAATATCCTGATATTCCTTAAAATCTATTGTAATGTATGGCTCTTCACATTTTGGAAGCTTCTTCGTGAAAATCATACGGTTTATCATATGCTTCAAAATATTACTGTAATTCTTACGATACTTGGCAAGCTCCGGGAAAAATTCCTCTCTCTTTTCATCCAGCATCAATACCTCATGAAAAATACCTGTTTTGGATAACCGTTCACCAAGATTTCCAAACTTCGTTGAAATTTCACTTAAGGCAATATCGCCCCTTTGGTAAGGCTCTCCCGAAGCACTAGCCTCTCTTTGCAGCTTCATTTCCTTCAAAACTGATACATATACATGGTAAAAAGTGTGGCAGACATAGATTCTGCTTTTTGTCTTCTTCTGTTTCATGTAATAATTGCTCCTAACGCTTTATATAAGGATTTCTTGCATATTCATATCCATCCTTCGGTTTGATAACAGGTGCTATACTTAATGGACCTTCCTCTCTTGGCTCAACCTTTCCCTGCAAAAGTCCTTCACAGAATTCATATAAACGCTTTGCCGCTTCCTTAGGATTCCAAAGAGAAACCATTGTCTCATATGCATGTATTCCAAGCTCCTTACGAAGCTTCTCATCTTTAGCAAGTCTTACTACCTGTTCTTCAAATTCCTTATAATTTCCTGTCTTATAGACAAGTCCGTTATATTCATTCTGAACCAGAAATGGAACTGCACCAATACCATGTCCTGCAACAACCGCACAGGCACTGTTCATGGATTCATTTAAAACAGCACCCCAGCCTTCCAGATAATTGCTGGTAAACAGGAAAATATCTGCTTCCTCCATAAATCTCCGCACATTTTTGGGTGGTTGAAAACCATGGAAGGTTATCTCATCCTGCAGATGGTATTTCTCGGACATTCTGTGAAGCTTATCTTCCAACTCGCCACCGCCTACCATATCCAAATGGAAGGAAATACCCTCTTTTTTTAAATAACGTGCGATTTTTATTGCATATTCCGGATGTTTTAGCTTTAGAAAACGCCCTGCCCATAAAATGCTAACCTGATGATTCCCATTTCCGTCTAAATGCAGCTTACGGAAAAATAGAGACTCCAAATTATATTCATGCACCTCCGGGAAATATCCCCACTTAAACTTTTTCTCCGGATACGCCTTTATAATCTCAAAATCAGAAGCGACATAAGCCCCATGACAAAGAAGATAAACCTGGCTGTCACGATATTGCGTATGATCCTCATACTTCTTCTTTCTACCCCTGGGTGAGATTGATTTCCACTGTCCCTCGCGATACAAACGCTCACTGGCACGAATGACAATCTTTCCTGCCTGAAGTCTTGGCTTTATATAATTTTCATCCTCTACACCACCAAAAATCACAATGTCACTATCCATCATGAGCTTTGCACAGTTTTCCGGCTCCTCATAATAAAGCTTTAGATAGGGAATCGAAGCAATCTCACTTCCCCAGCCCATTTTTACCCTGTCCTCCTCCATTGGTTCTGTCTGGATAAAGGCAAAATCGCCACCGAGCTTCTGATATAGCTCATTGGATAATGGAATCTGATGATGATTAATATAATTAGATACTATGGTTAATTTCATGATAAATCTCCAATAATCTGCGGTAATTCTTCTCTGCATCGTGCGTAATCCGTGCATGTTCCCTTGCATTGGAAGACATACTTAAGGCAAGCTTGTCATCACCAAAAATACGAAGGATTGCATCCTTTAACTGCTGTGGCTGGTTCTTCTCATAAAGAATACCATCACGGTTATGTGTCAAAAGATTATGCACTCCACCTACATCTGCACTGACAACCGGAACGCCAAGCAGCATGGCTTCCCCAACAGAGTTAGGGGAATTCTCAATCGCAGACGGGCATAAAAATACATGTGTTTTTAAATATCTTGCGCATATTTTATCTGAATTAAGGCTTCCTACGAATTTAACATAATCATCCAGTTTCTTTTTATGAATGAGATCAAGCAGATACTTTCCATAACCTGAAATCTTAATCTTATCCTTAATGCTTTTATTCGCTGTAATCACATCACCTGCCACATAAACCATTGTTTCAGGATATTTTTCAACAATCTCCGGCAAAATATCCAGAACATAATGAAGCCCCTTGATCGGATAATTTCCCTGACTCAAGAACAGGGAATACCGTTGTATTCTATCGATATTCCAGCATTCATGGTAAAACTCATCACGAAGCGTTTCGTTCATAAAATGGTATTTAGCCTGCGGTGCCAGCTTCTTTGTCTCTTCCCTGTCGAAATCTGTTCGTCCTGTTACATGACCAACTAAGGAAAGTGCTTCCTTCTCATGTTCACCGCGCTGCACAAATTTCTGCTGCTGCTCTAGCAAACCATCCTTTTTCAGGATGTCACGAAAAGTCTTTTTCTTCTGGACAGAATATGGCAAATCAGCCATATATACCTCTGCAATAGCTCCGCAAAGTCCCTGGATTCCAACCAAGGTTCTCTCCGGCCTTCCAAAGGCCTTTACACAAGCTAGCGTATGCGGATATTCCGTACCAAATATGTGAACAATATCCGGTTCAAAATCCTGAATAATCGCACCAAGGCTTTCTTCCATGGATGCATCATAATTCTCCGGATGTACGGTATCCTCCCGGAACACATAATAAGCTACACCCTTTACGGAATTCTTTAGAAAAAGGGAATCATCTCCTGATACAAAATTTAGATCATTCGATGCCGGAAAGCAAATAGCAAGTGTTATGTTATTAGTGTCTTTATTCTGCATCAGCTTAGATGCAAGCCCTGACAGCCAGCCTTCCTTTACTACAATTCTCTGTCCCAAACTTTTTGCAATAAATGGAAGCATAATGTTACATAGCCATAATACTCTCATCAAATTCCTCCCAATACCTTAACATATTTATTTTCTCAAGCGGTAAATCATTGTTTTTGCTGCATTATATATTTTTGAAAAATACTTATTTCCTGCCAAAAAGCTGCGAAGCGGTGCAAGCGTTAACAACAGAATCAGCTTATATTTGAAAGCCTTTGCTTTCCCCATATAATGTTGTGTAATTTCCTTATGCTGCTTTGCTGACTGTTTCCTGTGTTCCTCCGTTTCCGAATAGCCACCGCCCTCGTAGGAAGCTGTCATCACCGGAAGATAGCAGATCCTTGCTTTCTTCTCATAAAAACACCATAAGAAATGCTCATAATCTGCTCTTACATTATATTTCGGCTCATAGCCTCTCTCTGTAAACATGCTCTTATGGTAAAAGCAGGTCTGATGGCAGGGAACATTACGGTAACAGGTGAAATCATTGATTTTAGGAGATGCATAGATGACATTATCCAATGCTTTATGATATAGATTACCATACACAATATCCGGCATTTTCCCCAATTCATCCAGTTTTGTATATATACCATCCGTTATTTTTTTAAGAACGTGTTCATCATAAAAAGAATCCCCTGTATTCAGGAACAGATAATATTCTCCTTTAGCATAGGTGATCGCCTGATTCATGGCATCATAGATTCCTGCATCTTTCCTGACAAAAATATGCATTTTATCTTCGAAAGCTGCATACTTTTCTTTTACTCGCTCTATAGAACCATCTGTGGATTCTCCATCCTTAATGATAATCTCATAGTTTTGATAGTCCTGACATATGATGCTGTCTATAGTATCAAGCAGTCTTTGTCCTGCGTTCAGACAGACTACAAGAATGCTGTAGTTGATTTCCTCTCTCAAATTTATGTTCCTTTCTGCTATTCATCTGATGAATCCTGCTTCGCAGTATATGCATATATCTGATGAACAGTTACTTATATAGATACCTCTCTGTCTCAAATAGCCAGCTTCGGTAAGGGAGCAGCCCTACCCCTGGTTTATTCGCTCCGGCAAGAAATACAGCAAAATAAATAACACACGCTATGATTATAATCCACTTAATATTCCTCCTAAGCTTCTTCTCCTTTATTCCATAAACAATCTTAGGCAGCATCAAAAGCTGAGTCACCGAGAAATAATAAGCAATCCTTGTAATGACCGGAAGGAAGGAAAAGAATACACATACAACAACCGATAAAAGATTAAGCTGTGCATAAAGCCTAAACTCCCTATCCTCACTCTCTGAAGTATGTTTCCGATACCAGAAATAAAGCCCTAAAACAAGCAGTCCTCTTACTATACTAATCGGACTAGTACCGCCCTCTAAATATATTGTATTCTCATAAGAGGGATAGAACCAAAGTGCGATTTTCAGTATGATGCTTTTTCCAAGAAAACAACCTGCACTGAACAGAACTCCGGAAACTATCATCCATTTTTTCCACGCATAGGAAGCAGCCCAGTAAACAGGTATCGTAAGCAATACAGATTTATGAAAGGGCGATGCCAATAGAATCCAGAAAATGAATTTCAAGTAATCCTTATTCAGAACATAGCGCATTGCATAAAGTGCAATTGCCAGTGCCAAATAATAACGCACGGTATTATATGTTTGAAAATATAATCCCAAGGTCATGAAGAGGAAAAAGCTAAAGGAAAAGTCTACACTCTGTTCATAAAGTGCCTTTAAGAAAAATACTAAGTTTACAAATGCAAATACTGCAAAAACGAACTCATAATATTCTCCGCCTGTTAAAGTGTAGATGATTCGTACAAGCCAGTTAAATCCGGGTTCAGTAACCACATAGCCGCCTACAAATGCTTCATGTGCCGTCTGCGTATATTGTCTGTAATCATTTCCTATGTCAAAGCGCAGCGCAGAGCAAAGGAAAAGGATAAGAAAGACTCCCATAAGACATAATCGGTTCCAAAAACTTTTTCGTGTTTGACCTTCTACTGTATATGCCACGCCCTGCACCTTTCCTGCAAGGTATATTGTAATAAATGCTATCAATATATAGAAAACAATCGATATCGCCATGCCTGCTGACATAAAAAACTCCTATCCTGCTATAAACGCCGTACGGAAGCAATACCACGTCTCATCATGGCAAATGCTTCCTTTCTTGGAATCTCCTTACACATCACATTTCCGTGTGCTAACAAAAATCTAAGTGCCATAAGTCCGGCAAGCCTGCCGTATAAAAAATGATATAAGACACCTCTGTCTACAAAAAACTTCTCATGATACCCGCAAAACCATGTCGATTCCCGTTCTACTTCCATTCCTATCGTGACCGGCACTGCATAGACCTTAAAGCCATACTTTAAACAATCTTTTAAGAATAAACTGTCCTCGCCATTGCTATACTTTGCTCCACCGCCGAACAGTAAAGAAAAGGTAATATGCGCTGCGTGCAGCTTTTCTCTTCTTACTGCAAAGGAATAAGTCGGATAACGTCCTGCATTCCAGATATGCACTCTATGAAGCTTCTCCGTATAATAGGTAGCTCTTGCTTCTCCCACGCGCATATTAAATAATAGCATATCTGCTTCCGGATGCTTCTTAAATTCCTCTAAAATCTTTTCCTCATATCCTGCATCATAAACAATATCCTCATCCGAGAAGAGAACAATGTCACCTGTCGCCCGAAGTAGTGCATTATTGCGGCTTAACCCAACACCTTTTTCTGCAAAGCTGTAACAGCATATCTTATGCTTTGCATGCTCATACTCCTGATATGCAATCGTTTTTGTCTGATTAATGATAATCGCATCACTTTCCAGATGCATCCGCTCCGCTAATGTGGACACCTCCTGCCCAACCGCAGAAACAAGAACCTGTAATTTCATTCTAACAACCGTACCTTTCCATAACCTGCAAACTTTGGGTCGCAGGCCCAAATTTGCGTGTGAAAAATTTATTTTTCACACTCCATACAGCTTCATCCACTTTTTATCAACATCCGCAAGTACTGCACCAAGTACTTTGCAATCCTGATTTTCTAATTGATTCATCTGCTCCATTACCGATTCTCTGCATGACTTTCCAAATGGAACTGCAAGAAGTACCCCTCCTGCCTGTCGCATCCTGTCAAAGTCTTCTCTACACGTAACAGGAATATCCTGAACTTCTAACTCAGTTCCAAGCTGTTCCTTAGAATATAATGATACCAATTCATCATAACATTTCTGTGCATAATTGCCCAAAGCCCCATTCACAATTACCAGTCTCTTTTGTTCAGCCTTCTCCATTTGATACTGTAAGGCTAACTGTAATGCTCTTTCCTGCACTCCATCAGCCTCATTACCTCTTGCATATAAAAGTCCAAATACAGGAATTCCCAGGCATTGACTAACAGCCTGTTTCGTATAAAACTTACTTCCCATACAAAAATCAAACGCAATCCAAAACGCTCCTACAAGAACTCCAATCAAAGCTCCAAGTACGCATGCACGCCAGGTAAACAATGATTCCTCTTTCTGCTGTACACCATTATTCTCAATCTGACGAATGGAATCAAATTCTTCCATTCGTTTTCCAAAATTCTCAAGGGAAACTCTAGTAGCCTCACTGATTCTTTCTACTGCTTCGGAATCTTCGCCTTCTATCGTAATTGTTAAGTATCTAACATCTGACAAAATATCTGCCCTTATCATCTGCTTCACGGTATCTCTTTCAAAAGAATCCCCTAAGATTTCCATCGTATTTCCAAGAATAAGGTCTGTTGCCATGACATCATTCCATGTAAAGTCATTATAGTAATCCTTCGCCTCTAACCTGCCATCTGCAAAATCAATATAATATTCCGTTTCTGCCTGATATATTATGCCTTCTGAAGTCATTACCTCTATAAGCAAATAGAGACCGCTGCCTAAAATGGCACCGGTCACTCCCATCAGAAGCAAATATGGCAATTTTTGCAGGAAGCATACAAGAAGCGCTTTGCTGTCAATTCCTTCCCGCCAATACTTGGATTCAATAGCCTGCATTACTTCTCTTCCTCCTCTTTTTTGATTTCCTTCATTGCTGTAATCTGATTTTCTTCTACACCCTCTGTGCTGTCAGGCTGGAACAAAATCTTCAAGGTAAGAAGCATAAGCTTTAAATCAAGCCATATACTGTAATTTTCTATATAAAACAAATCCAGTTTCAATTTATCATAAGGAGTCGTATTGTACTTGCCATATACCTGCGCATATCCTGCAAGCCCGGCCTTTACCTTGGTTCTGAAAGTAAACTCCGGCATTTCCTCCTGATACTGCTTAATGATCTCCGGTCTTTCCGGTCTTGGACCGATAAAGGACATTTCACCCTTTAGAATATTAAATAACTGTGGAAGCTCATCAATTCTGACCTTACGGATAAATTTTCCAATTGGTGTGATCCTGTTATCATTTTTCGAAGCAAGCCTTGCGACACCATCTTTTTCTGCATCGGTACGCATACTCCTAAACTTCAGAATCTTGAATTCCTGCATGTTTCTGGTACAACGAACCTGCTTATACAATGCAGGACCGCCATCATAGCACTTAACAAGAATAGCAGTAATCAACATAAATGGTGAGCTAAGCACAATCAGAATCAGGGAACAGATAATGTCTATTGCACGCTTCAAAAATCTCTGTTCTACTGTCATGGAATATTCTCTGGTAAACAGAATCGGTGTATCAAAAAGATGAAGCTGTGCAGAACCCTGAATCATAATATCCGGGATTTTAGGCATCATATATACTCTGATGTCCTTACTGTAACAGAACTTTAACAGCTTATTCCTTAATGCTGTATTAATGTCCCACAAAATAACACCATCATACCGCTCAAGGATTTCCTTCTCTAAGACTTGCTGCCCCTCATCCTCATTCACGCACTTAACAATATTATATTTATCCTTCCTGCTCTCAAATTTCTGCAAGATTCCTTCAATCGGTCTGTCACCACTAATCAGAAGCAGATTTCTTGGTGGAAAGAGCTGCGCATAAAATCTTTGACAGATAAAGGTCCAAATCCCGGCGATAACGATTTGCACCAACGTCATAATAAGGAGCGGATACGCAGTAACGAGCTTTAAAGAAAGCAAACATATTTGAAAATAAGAAATCACATTCACAAACAGAATGGAAATCACCTGTGAAAAGAACACATCCATAGGCTTAAGATATCCTATCTTCAAACCTCCATAGGTTCCTGTAAAAAAGAGCAGCAACAGTAAATATACAGCAGCAAGCATCCAAAAGCCTTTTCCTGTAAAGTTTCTCCACATATATTTCTGCATAATATCATTATATATGGTACGCCATACATACACATATATGCCTGTGTGTACCAGCAACCCAATTAAGGAAAGCTGTAATACGATAATTCTTTTTACGGATTCTAAGTGTTTCACTTCTTCACCTCAATATCAATTCATAACTATTCAGTACCCTCATAGTTACGAGCATAAATTCATCCTTATACCCTTCGAAGTACTGCACGAAGTGCCCAAAAGCACATGCAATATGCACTATATACAAGGTTTAGTTTCTCCTGCTTCCGGTAAAGCTTCCAGATTCTTCTGACTGCCTCTACCTTATTGGAAGACAAGGTATTCGCACTTCTACGATATTTTACAAGATTCTGATTCAACCCATACGCTTTCCCATAAACCTTGAGCAAATGCCACCAGGTTGCTGTGTCCTCGCTGGCAATCTCAGGCATATAAATATCCTCATCCTGTATCTTTTCACGGTCAATCATAACGGTAGACGTAAAAATAGTCGTATTTTTCAAAGCCTGGGAATATGTTATTTCTTGCGGGACTCTGACAATCTTACCAAGTCCTTTCCCATTCTCATCTGCAAATTCATATCCGGTAAAAACAAAGCCTGCCTCCTTCTCCCTCATAAAAGCAAGCTCTGTAGCCAGCTTATCCGGTTCCCATAAATCATCCGAATCAAGAAAGCAAAGATACCTCCCGGAAGCATTGCGTATGCCACAGTTTCTGGCTTGTGCTGCCCCCTGGTTTTTGTCCTGCCGAATCAGTCTGATTCTGGAATCAGCAGATGCTTTTTTCTCTATCACAGCACAGCTTTCATCACTTGAACAATCATCTACAAGAAGCAGTTCCCAGTTCTCATAGCTTTGCTTTTGAACATTCTCTATGGTTTCTGCTATAAAACGTTCCGCCTGATAAACCGGTACAACAATACTAATCAGTTCCATCATCAGAACTCTTCCTTTACAAGATACTTTGGTCTGTCCTTCACTTCCATGTACATCTTACTCATATATTGTCCCATGATACCAAGACATAACAATTGTACGCCACTGATAAATGAGATAATACAAATGGTGGAAGGCCATCCGGCTACCGGATCTCCATAAATCGATGCTCTGCAGAAAATAAATATCATAAAAAGAAATGACAACAGGCAGAAAAGAATACCAAACAGGGATGCGATAGAAAGCGGCACCGTGGAGAATGCCATAATACCATCCAAAGAATAAAGGAACAGCTTCCAGAAAGACCATTTTGTTTCCCCTGCTGCTCTTTGTACATTTTCATATTCTATCCATTTTGTTTCATATCCTACCCATCCAAAAATTCCTTTTGAAAAGCGGTTATACTCTTTCATGGAAAGAATGGCATCTGTAACCTGCCTTGTCATCAAACGATAATCTCTTGCTCCGTCTACGATTTCTGTCTTTGATATCTTACGCATCAGACCATAAAATCTTCTTGCAAAGAAAGAGCGGATAGGCGGTTCTCCCTTTCTGTCCACTCGTCTGGTTGCTACAGAATCATAGCCCTGTTCTATATATCCATACATTTCCGGCAAAATTGCAGGAGGATCCTGTAAATCTGCATCCATCAGCACCGTAAAATCACCTGTTGCCTTTTCAAGTCCTGCAATAATGGCAGCTTCTTTTCCAAAATTTCGTGAAAATGATACAAGATGCACTCTTTCATCCTGCTCATGCAGTTTCTTTACTGCTGCAACCGTACCATCCTTTGAACCATCATTTACAAAAATGAACTCAAATTCAACATCCTTCTCATGAAAGAATGCTTCCTGCTTTCTGGCCTCGTTATAGAAAAGAGGGACACTTTCTTCCTCATTATAGCAGGGTACGATAATGCTAAGTTTTTTTGTATATGTTTTCAAGACTATTGCTCCTTACTAATCCTATCTCTTAAAACCTTGATTACTTCTGTATTCGTAGGTCTTGTAGAAGTTTTTTCGAGATGCTCCGCAAAGATCTCGTGCAAAACCTTCTGATTGCCCTTCACCCAGGCTGTTTCTATACTGTTTCTGATTGCCCGCTCCACCTGCTTATCGTTTGCTCTAAAACGTTTTGCAATCTCAGGATACAAAAGCTTCGTCACACTTGTAACAGTCTCTTCATCCTGACACGCAATAAGTACCGCCTCTCGAAGATAACGATAACCAATCTGGTTCGCCTGAAATCCACTTTGAAGTAACAGGCATGTAGTACGTTTAAGTATATCCACTCGCTCGTCTGAATTCATACTAATCACCATGCTTTCTTCAAATTCTGCGAATTTGTGCAAAGCACAAATTTGCCGCGTGCAAAAACTTCCGTTTATGGTTTTTGCACACTACATTCTTGCGTCCTGAATGTTCTCACAGAACCACTCATAAGCAAGCTTTACGCCTTCTTCTAATTCTACCTTATGAGTCCATCCCAAATTATGAAGCTTGGTAACATCGGTAAGCTTTCTGGGTGTTCCATCAGGCATTGCTGCATTCCATACAATCTCACCTGTATATCCAACAACCCTCTTTACTGTTTCTGCAAGCTCCTTAATCGTAACCTCTTTACCGGTTCCTATATTAACATGTTGTTCCCCACTGTAATTCTCCAGCAGGAACACACAGGCATCTGCCATATCATCAACATATAAGAACTCACGAAGCGGTGTTCCTGTTCCCCAAAGTTCGACAGTAGGCGCCTGACTAACCTTTGCCTCATGGAACTTACGAATCATTGCAGGCATAACATGTGAGCCTGACAAATCATAGTTATCATGCGGTCCGTATAGATTTGTTGGCATACAGCTGATAAAATCATCACCATATTGTCTCTTGTAGAATTTGCACATCTCAAGTCCTGATATCTTGGCAATGGCATACGCCTCATTGGTAACCTCTAATGGGCCTGTCAATAATGCATCTTCCGGAATCGGCTGTGGTGCAAGCTTTGGATAGATACAGGTACTTCCTAAAAATAACAGCTTCTTTACCTTAAAATCATGACAGCACTTAATCACATTACACTGAATCTGCATATTCTCATATGCAAATTCAGCAGGTGTTGTATTATTGGCATTGATTCCACCAACCTTTGCAGCTGCAAGGACAACCACATCCGGCTGTTCCTTTTCAAAAAACTCACGCACTGCAGCCTGATTCGTTAAATCAAGCTCACGGTGTGTTCTTCCAATTACATTTGTGTATCCTTTTGCTTCCAGATTTCTCACAATTGCAGAGCCTACCAGCCCCCTATGACCAGCTACATATATTTTATCTGTCTTATTCATTTTCAAACCAAACCTTTCCGTTTCGGTAATTAATTACTGATTATTTGCCTTATATTCCTCACAGGACATGCCTGCAATTTCCTTTAGATCGGCATTCATCATCATAGAAACAAGCGCTTTAAAATCAACCTTTCTCTTCCAGCCAAGTTCCTTTTCGGCTTTTGCAGCATTTCCCCAAAGGAACTCTACTTCGGCCGGACGATAGAATTCAGGATTTACATCTACCAGAAGCTTACCTGTCTTTGCATCATATCCCTTTTCGTTCACGCCTCCGCCTTCCCAACGAATGCTGACACCAAGCTCCGCAAACGCAGCCTCTACAAATTCACGTACTGTATGTGTCTCATTCGTAGCAAGAACATAATCACCTGCAACCGGCTGCTGGAGCATCAGCCACATACCCTCTACATAATCACCTGCAAATCCCCAGTCTCTCTTTGCATTCATATTTCCTAAAGAAAGCTTGTCCTGCTTTCCTGCAATAATATTAGCAATGGCAAGGGTAATCTTTCTTGTTACAAAGTTCTCTCCTCTTCTTGGAGACTCATGGTTAAAGAGAATGCCATTACATGCAAACATATTATAGGACTCTCTGTAGTTTACGGTAATCCAGTAAGAATAAAGCTTTGCCACACCATATGGACTCTTTGGATAAAACGGAGTCGTCTCGCTCTGTGGTGCTGTCTCAGGAAGGCCTCCAAACAATTCTGAAGTAGATGCCTGATAATATCTGCAGGTACCGCCATTTACACGAATAGCCTCTAAAAGCTTCAAGGTACTAACGCCGGTTGCCTCTGCTGTATATTCCGGTACCTCAAAGGAAACTCCTACATGAGACTGTGCAGCCAGATTATAAACTTCCGTTGGTCTGATTTCTCCAATCAGTCTCATTAAATTAGAAGAATCTGTTGTATCTGCAAAATGCAGGAAAAATTTCACTTTATAATATTCAGACTGAATCAGATGATCAATTCTTGCTGTATTGGTAATACTATGTCTTCTGATCAGACCATGTACCTCATAACCCTTTTCTAATAAAAACTCTGCAAGATAAGAGCCATCCTGTCCTGTGATACCTGTAATCAATGCAATATTATTATTCATTATAGTACCTCTCTTAATATATATATTCTTAATTCTAGCTTCTCACACTGCTTTCTATAGTATACACGCCAAAAATCAGCATGGCAACATAAAAATGATGTTGTCTTTTTCCCCATTTCTTATTATAATTCATGTATAAAATGAACAAAAGCAGGTATTATCTATGAATCAGTTATCATTGTTACTTCAAAACCGTATTCTGTTGTCTTCTGTAGCGGGCTGGCTTGTTGCCCAGATTCTCAAGACGATTATTCACTTTTATTTTACCAAAAGTTTCGTTGCAGAACGTCTTGTCGGCAGCGGCGGTATGCCAAGTTCTCATTCTGCCACTGTCTGTTCTCTTTGTACTGCGACCGGCATTCAATACGGATTAGGCAGCTTTGAGTTTGCTGTTACAGCCATCCTTGCCATTATCGTTATGTATGATGCCAGAGGCGTAAGACGCGAAACCGGTATTCAGGCAAAAATCATTAATGAAATGATGGAACTTTTTAACAGTATGAATAAGGAACTGTCTACAGAAGATAAGTTAAAGGAGTTGGTTGGTCACACTCCTTTACAGGTTCTTGTTGGTGCAATCCTTGGAATCATCATCGCATTTATCGTAATGAATTTATAGGGGATTTTAACAAATCCCCTTTATATATTCTGCAATCGCATCTTCCCACTGTGCAAACATGTGGTTCGTTGTCAGTTTCAGCATATAATTTTCCAATATAGAATAAGAAGGACGTGGTGCAACAGTTGCTTTTGCATTTGCACTATATTCCTCTGAAGTAATTGCTTCCACATATGTCTTCTTTCCTGCAAGACGGAAGATTTCCTTCGTAAAATCTGCCCAATTCGTTGAGCCTTCACATGTACCATGGAATAAACCATAATTGTCTGTCGGTAAGAGATATGCTATTGCTTTCGCAAGCTCTGTAGCACTTGTCGGGGAACCGAACTGATCACATACGACACGAACTTTATCATTCGTTTCAGAAAGACGAAGCATTGTCTTTACAAAGTTCTTTCCATCTCCATATAACCATGCTGTTCGAATGATAAAATGCTCTTGGGAGAATTCCTTCACAAAATTCTCTCCTGAAAGCTTTGTCTTTCCATACATGCTCTTTGGTCCGGTAGGATCAAACTCCAAGTAAGGAGAAGTTGCATCTCCACCAAAAACATAATCCGTAGAGATATGAACAAGCTTTGCATGATTCTGTGTTGCTGCGATACTTAAGTTTCTTGGTCCAATTGCATTAATCTTATATGCGTTATCACAATCTGTCTCGCAGGCATCTACATTCGTATGTGCTGCACAATTGATAATCGCATAAGGCTTTACCTCTGCTACCAGTTTTGTTACCGCATCAATATTCGTAATATCCAATTCTGCTACATCGGTATTCACGCATTCATATTCTGTACTATTTTCATAAATCTGATTGATGGCACGTCCAAGCTGTCCATTACAACCGGTTACAATAATCTTCTTCATATTTAAAACCATACCTTTCTGTTCTTATCTATCACCGAGGCCTAATCTGTTGATTGCTGAAAAGATTGCTCTAACAGAAGCTCTTGTAATATTGGAGCTTACGCCAACACCATACGTGACAGTTCCTTCCTCAGTATCAAGCAAATGAATATATGCTGCTGCCTGGGAATTAGAACCGCTCTGTAAAGCGTGTTCTTCATAATCAAGAACCTTAATTCTAATATTAAGCGCTTCCTGAAGTCCTCTCTGTACCGCATCAATAGGACCATTTCCCTTTGCAGCGAATTTTTTCTCCACACCATGATCTGTATATACTACTTCAACTGAAGTATCGAATTCAGAAGTAGTTTCGCCTGACAAATCATCTACACGAAGCTTTCTGAAATGAATCGGTTCCTTACGATCCAGATAATTCTCCCTGAATTTCTCCATAATCTGCTCCGGTGATACTTCACCCTGCTTTTCGGAGAGTGCCTGTATAATATTGGCAAATTCCTTATGCATCCCCTTCGGAAGCTTAAATCCAAAATAGGTATCCATGATGAAAGCAACTCCACCTTTACCTGACTGTGAGTTGATTCGTACAATTGGTTCATATTCACGCCCAATATCTGCCGGATCAATTGGAAGATATGGAACCTCCCAGTATGGGTTCTGTCTTTCCTTCATCGCAGCGACGCCCTTATTGATAGCATCCTGATGAGAGCCTGAAAAAGCAGTAAATACCAGCTTACCTGCATATGGATGTCTTGGATGAATCGGCATCTTTGTACATCTCTCATAAATTTCAATGATATCATTTATCTTTTCAATCTTTAATTCAGGATCAATTCCCTGAGAGAACATATTATATGCAATATTCAAAATATCTACATTACCTGTTCTTTCACCGTTGCCAAACAGGGTACCTTCTACACGGTCTGCACCGGCAAGCATGGCAAGCTCTGCCGAAGCAACACCCGTTCCCCTATCATTATGTGGATGAATACTTAAAATAATACTCTCTCTATTCTTAAAATGCTTGTTCATCCATTCAATCTGGTCTGCATAAACATTAGGAGTATTCATTTCTACTGTTGATGGAAGATTGATGATAATCGGATTCTCCTTAGTAGCTCCCCATGTCTCCTGAACAGCAGTACAAATTTCCAGGGCAAAGTCAAGCTCTGTTCCGGTAAAGCTTTCCGGAGAATATTCGAGAATAATTTTTCCCGGGAATTTTGCAGCTCTTTCCTTTACCATATTGGTGCCCTTAACTGCAATATCAACGATCTGCTCTCTATCCATATGGAATACGACATCTCTTTGAAGAGTAGAGGTAGAATTATAAATATGTACAACAGCCTGTTTACAGCCTTCAATTGCTTCAAAGGTTCTTTCAATCAATTCCTCACGGCATTGTGTCAATACCTGAACACATACATCATCCGGAATCAGCTGGCGCTCAATCAACTGACGAAGGAAATCATATTCAATCTGGCTCGCAGCCGGAAAACCAATTTCAATTTCCTTGAATCCCATATTTACAAGGAACTGGAAAAACTCTATCTTCTCATCAACAACCATTGGATCAATCAATGCCTGATTACCATCTCTTAAGTCAACGCTACACCAAACCGGAGCCTTCTGTATCTCCTTATTTGGCCACTCCCTCTCCGGATAATCAACAACCGGATTTCTACGATATCTCTTATAATTTAACATTTTATATCCACCTTTCTAATGAATGTACTCTCAGAATCTTTTGCATATGACTGAAATAATCGAGCAGACAAAAATCTGCTCGATTCATTTTTTATTATTCACCCAGACCATCTTCAATTGCCTTTACAACAGCTGCCAAAGCTTCCTTCTCATCTGCACCGTCACAAAAGATTTCAATTTCGTCTCCGCATTTCACGCACGCTCCCAATACGCTCAATACACTCTTTGCATTCGCAGTGCTTTCACGGAACGTGAAAGTAATGAGTGACTTAAACTGCATTGCTTCCTTGCAGAGTGTTCCTGCCGGACGCAGATGCAAGCCTGTCGGATTCTTAATAACTACTTTTTGGCTTACCATACATTTCCCTCCAAATACATCAAAAAACAACCTACAGCATCACATTCTGTATCAACTCTGCAAGCGCTTTTGCTTCCTTTTCAATTAACTCCTGATCCTTACCTTCTATCATAACTCTTACTAATGGCTCTGTTCCGGAAGGTCTGATCAATACTCTTCCTTCTCCGGCAAATTTTGCTGTTGTCCGCTCAATCGCTTCCGCAATCTCTGCATATTCCATATAGCTTTCCTTTTTATGGTTAGGCACCTTTGCGCCTACCAACGCCTGTGGAAGAACCGTCATAATTGTTGCCAGTTCCGATAACTTCTTCCCTGTTTCCACCATAACCTGAAGTAAATGTAAGGCACTAAGCAATCCATCTCCTGTCGTATTCTCATCCAGGAAAATGATATGTCCTGACTGCTCTCCACCAAGATTCGCGCCAATCTCCTGCATTCTTTCCAATACATACCGGTCGCCGACCTTTGTCTGTTCCATATGGATACCATGCTCTTTTCCCATTAGGAAAAAGCCAAGATTACTCATGACAGTTGCCACAATTGTATTATCTTTTAAGGTTCCTTTTTCCTTCATATGATTACCAACGATTGCCATAATCTCATCGCCGTCAATCTGTTTTCCATTCTCATCTACTGCAAGAAGTCTGTCAGCATCGCCATCAAAAGCAAGTCCGACATTAGCGTGTTCGAAAACTACTCTTGCCTGAAGCTCCTCCATATGAGTAGAGCCACAGTTTGCATTGATATTCGTTCCATCCGGATTATTATGGATTGCAACAACATCTGCCCCTAATTCCTTCAAAGTTTCTACAGAAGTATAATAAGACGCACCTTCTGCACAATCAACCACAATCTTCAGGCCACGTAAATCAACAGATACAGAATTCACTGCATGATTAATGTATTCCTCCCGTGCATCTGTACGATACTTAATCTTTCCAACACTTGGTCCTGTAGGAAATTGAACATCCTTCATACCGTTTTTAATCAAATCCTCAATTTCATCCTCTAATGCATCAGGCAGTTTAAAGCCATTCCCATCAAAGAACTTGATTCCATTAAACTCTACCGGATTATGAGATGCGGAAATTACTACTCCGGCATCAACACGATACTTTCTCGTCAGATAAGCAATTGCAGGAGTCGGAATAATTCCAACATATACTACATTTGCTCCAACAGAGCAGGCTCCTGCCATCAAAGCATTCGCAAGCATATCTCCTGAAATTCTTGTATCGCAGCCTACCATAATTGTTGGCTTATGCTCCTTTTCTTTTGACAATACATATGCACCTGCCTGACCAAGCTGCATAGCAAGCAACGGTGTCAGCTCATCATTTGCCACACCTCTTACACCATCTGTTCCAAATAATCTAGCCATAATGCTCCTCCCAAGCTTTTCTACTTTCATTCATTGTAACTATTCATTTTCAGTTTCTGCATTGATATCTTCCAGGATAATTGTAAAGCTATAAGGCTCCTCTATAATAATATCCTCCGGGAGATTAAAGGTAATCTCACTCACATAGCTTCCTGCTGTCCATTCTTCGATTCCCTGTTTTTCAGCCAAAACCTGCATGTCAATGACACCAATGATATCCTTTTCATCAATCTTTTTCATATCCTGTTCTATACCACTTAAGGATATTTTATAATTCTTGATGTTTTCATTTTCCAATTCCTTAATGGAAGCCTTAAAGCCTTCCGGTACATTTCCAATTGCAAAATTTTCTACCGGAACTGCATATTCGTGTGTCACAAGAGGCTCTATTCCAACAGTCACACTAACATTGCCATTAAATGTACTGTCTGCAAACTGAACACCTGATGGGAGATATTTTTTGATGTTGATGATTTCTGTCAAATCCTTTGACATATTATCAACCTTCAACGCAGAATCTACCACTGTTATTTCTGAAACATTCTCTAATGCATTCTTTCTTCCGGCAATTGTCACTTTCTCCGGCACTGTAATGATTTCATCACTTACTACATATCCTTCTGCCGGTTCTCCCTGTACAATAAAGTTTAATGGAACTTCTTTCGTTCCGAGGATAGTGACTGCTACATTAATCGTTGCAATATTCATTTTAATAGAATTGCTCTTAATTTCATTACCGTCCTTATCACAAAGCTTTAACTCGACGCTGGAATTTATATCCGTAGAGTATCCTGCAATATTAGCTACTGCTTCCACATGGTCAATCTGACTAATTAAGGATTCCGGACCGGATAAACGCACAACGTTCTGGCTCGGAGTTACTGTTCCTACTATATAGCCCTCTGCAGGAACTCCTGATGTTGAGGTATTTATAATCATCTGAACGCGCTTTACATCCTCAATAGACAGCTTCAGATTATCTACAGAAGTGGTAAATTCCAATTCAGAATTATACTTTGCGCTGGATACCTTAATACTGACTGTATTCATAAAGGTCAGTTCCGACAAATCGGCTACCGCTTTAATATCGTCCTTTGTAATATAGTCCAAAACAGATTTTTTTCCTATTACGGAAACATTAATGACATCTGTATCCTCAAGGACCTCATAAACCTTACCTTCATTCGTCAGCATTTCCTCATTAATAATTTCTACAGGAATATTTGTAAAAGGCTTCTTAATGGTCGGATCCGTGATATTATTAACAACAAACCATAATCCTATTGAAAAAACAAGAGCCAGAATTTTCAGTCCAAGATTATGTGTCAGCTTATTTTTCATCCTTAGCCCTTCCTTTCCATAACCTATGCTTCTTCTCTTCCACTTCTTTATTCTGAATCATACGAAGCTTTTCTCTTAGACCATTTGCATCAAGATTCCGGTAAAGCATTCCTTCATATGTAACACTTACATGACCTGTTTCCTCTGATACAACAATAGTCAATGCATCTGTTACCTCCGATATTCCAACGGCAGCCCTATGCCTTGTTCCAAGCTCCTTACTGATTTCCATATTATCAGAAAGCGGCAGATAGCAGGTTGCTGATACCACCCTGTTACCGCGAATGATCACTGCTCCATCATGAAGGGGTGTATTATGCTCAAAAATATTGATTAAAAGCTGGCTGGATACGATACCATCCACTTCGATTCCTGTTCTCTCATACTCGGTAAGCACTACATGCTGCTCAATTACCATCAATGCGCCCGTCTTTACCTTGCCCATTTCAAAGCTTGCTTTCACGATATCGTTCATTGTCTTATCAGAGAATCGCTCAATTGCAGGCTTTTCAAAAGGCACAATACTGGCAATAAAGTTCTTTCGTCCAAGCTCCTCCAACGCTCTTCTCAGTTCCGGCTGTAATATGACCACCACGGCAATTACGGCAATACTGATCACATTTTCCACAATCCATAGAATAGTATTCATCTGGAATATAATTGCTAAAAAAATAAAGAGTAAAATAACAAAAATACCTTTCATCAGGAACCATGCTTTTGTATTTTTTACCCATGTCATAATCTGGTACACCAAAAAGGATATAATGAGTATCTCCACTATATCCTCCCACCTCACACTCAGTCTGTGCCAAGAAAGAGTTGAAATATATTTATTTAAAAAGGAATAAATCTGCTCTCCCATTCTTTACCATTCCCGTCATTATTATTTTGGCATTCTTCTTGTACCATCTGCATCTTTCTGTGGATGATTCACTGCTTTTTCAGGAACACGAATTGTTTTTACCCTTTTTTCCGGTGTTGCAACAGTATTCTTCGGCACTGCTTTCACATAATAATAGTATTCATCATCTTCAAACTGAACCAGTTCCGTTCTGGAATAATCTACATTGAACACAAAGAATTCCAAAACCTTTACCAAAAAGACGGATACAATACTGCCAAGAATCAATCCCAGAATAGAAACATTCGTGCTATAAATCAAATCACCAAACAATAAAATCAAAATATCGATCAGCGCACCTGTAATCATAGCAATTGTCCATGCATAGTCAACGCTAAGTCTTCTTATGAAATATACCACTACAATCGTCACTGTAAATGCCGCAAGTACTACCAGCATTGTTTTATTTCCTATTATCCCATCAATGATATATCGGAACTTTTCAACGACGCCCTCTGCATCAAAGGTGTTCAGCACAGAAGCGCTTTCACTCATATAGTGAATAACATAATACACAACTACACCACAACCTACCGAAACTACTGATATCGGCGTTCCTATAAGTCCCATTGCAAGCGGAACTACATATGGAATCTTTAACAGGAAACACAGCGGTGTCAAAAGTACAACTAATGTGTCTTTCGGCGAAAAGCGGAAATATAGAATGAACATTAGAATAAATACCGCTAATGCAACAACAGCACATTCCAGCGAAAACGCATATAAGTGCGCCAGAGTCACCCCGGCAGCTATCACAACAGTCAGATTCATTGGCAGGAAAGAGCAAAGCAATGCCAAAATCAGAACCACTGCAATACTATTCAGCGCACTCATATACCCTATTGTTTGATTAATCATGATGAATGAGATAAAAGCAACCAAAAACTTACATACCGGTGTAATATATATCTCATATTTCCCATAAAATTTCTTCAGTTGTTCTCTCAGCACAAGTAAATTAGTCATAAATATATCCTCTCATAACTCTATATTCTGTCTATATTATTTTTTGCCCTCTTTATCATAGAGATACGCAAGCTTTTTCAAATTATTATAATAAATCTTAAGACTTTTTCTTGCCTTAGAGTAACGATGTGTATAAATCAGATATGATATAAAAGCATATGCTACAGTGAATACGACATAATATAACAATGCATTCTTTCCAAACTCCAGCAAATCCATCTTATAAACATCTGACATAAATACTTCAAAATCATAGAACACAAATAAGGCAAAACAAATTGCAAACGCAATCGTTGCACTGATAATCGACTTGATTACCTGGAGGCTGATATAATCACCCCTGAAATAACTACCGATGGACTCATTGCGTTTTCCTTCATTTGCCTCATAAGATGCCATTTTTGTCATTAACTTTATACGCTCTTCATTTAACATTTCTTTTTCCTTTATGCATATACTCTAACTATAGTACAGCAGCCTCCCAAACATGCTGTCCTTGTTACTGCTCACTCCGTTCCAGTAACGGATAAGTACAGTCCTTTCCTCTAACGCTTA
Organism: Lachnospiraceae bacterium; assembly: GCA_022788085.1. GTDB lineage: Bacteria > Bacillota > Clostridia > Lachnospirales > Lachnospiraceae > COE1. The sequence continues at coordinate 33,264 of JALEWA010000027.1, read as the reverse complement.
TCCAGAAAGCGCATTCTATTGCTGGTATCCGTTTGCTTCTTAGGCTGTAATGCAACTGCTTTCGGTTTATCAATTGCGCTTGAAAGGTTTTTTGCCATGGAAGCTTTACATTTTTCGCAATATTTTCCCGCACGAATCATTGCTCCACAATTCTCACATGGAAGCTTAATCGGAGAATCCTCTGTAAACTCAAGACGTTCTTCTCTGATCCACTGTTGAATCTGAGCTGTTTCCACCTCACATTTTTCAGATACTTCTCTAATATCTGCATGCGGATTCTCGCGGATATACTTCTTTACCGTCTGAAATGTCTCTTCTGCCTTCTCCTTACATGCAGGGCAAATTGGCATACCTGAAATATAGTTAAAAAGCTTTCCACATTTTCTGCAGTTTCTTACGTTCATATCATTCCCTCCATTACATTCCCTCACCGATGCAAAGGGCTAAATAATAAACCTTCCCCACACCATGCTGCCTTAATTCCCTCGCAACAGCATCTATTGTACTGCCTGTGGTATAGATATCATCCACAATAATAGTTTTATTTAATTTTACAACATCTGAAGGGATATGGAAAGCCTTTTTCAAATTATTTTGTCTTTCCCGGTCATCAAGTTCTTTTTGCGGGACTGTATTGACAATCCTTTTTACAATATTTCCATAACATGGAATCCCTGTCAGTCCTGATAATTCCTTTGCCAGGATCTCTGCCTGATTATATCCCCGCCTAGCTTTCCTGACCGGATGCAGAGGAACCGGAATGAATGCATCTGCCTGCAAACTTCTTATTTCTGTTCCGATATGTTCACAAATATCCTTTGCATAATATTTTGCGTATTCACTTCGTTTGTTATACTTAAATCGGTAAATGCTTCTACGCATGCTTTGATAGTCATATAGTGCATATCCACATTCATATATATGTTTTTTCTTTTCACAGTCTTTACAGAATATGACATTTTCGTCAAAAAGCTGTTTGCCGCATCTGCGGCATCTGGGAGATTTTATGTATTTTACTTTCGCTATACATTCCCGGCATATAAGACCATCCGTTACAGGAACAATATCATCACAGACCGGGCAACGCCTTGGATAAACTAAATTTACAATATTTTCTAAATACCTGTCGCTATTTCGCATATTCTTGCCTTCAACCCTGTATAACGTTTCTGTTCATTCTCATTTGCAATCATCTGCATAACAGTGTCTCTGCTTCCCAAAATAGTTACACAACTTTTCGCCCTTGTAACGCCTGTATACAACAGATTCCGATTAAACAGCATTTTTGGTCCCGTAAGCAAGGGCATAATAACCGCCGGGTACTCACTTCCCTGTGATTTATGTATGGTAATTGCATAGGCAAGCTCCAATTCATCTAATCCGCTCATTGGATAGGTCACTCTCCTGGCATCGTCATATTCCACCAATACCGTTTTCGCTGTCTCATTAATTTCCTTGACAATTCCAACATCGCCATTAAAAACCCCAAGTCCTTTATCAATGGCAATCCCATATTTGCTCACAATCTCCCACTCAAGCTGATAATTATTCTTTGTCTGCATCACCTTATCGCCCACACGCAAGATACCTTCTCCATGCGTAATCTGTATTTTCTGTTCAGAAGGTGGATTTAGATACTGTTGCAATATCTGATTCAGTGTTTCAACGCCAAGTGCTCCTTTGCGCATCGGTGTCAAAACCTGAATATCGTATACTTCTGCTTTTACAAACTTCGGCAGTTTCTCTGTAATAAGCTGAATCATATGCTTATAGATTACATTGACATTATCTCTTGCGAGGAAAAAGAAATCCATGCTCTTATTGTCTAACGCAATCTGCTTTCCCTCATTAATTAAATGTGCATTCGTTACAATATCACTTTCGCCTGCCTGTCGGAATATTTTCTTAAGCATGACACTGGCAAAGCAATTGCTTTCCATCAAATCCTTCAAAACCTGTCCGGGACCTACACTTGGAAGCTGATTGCGGTCTCCAACAAGAATAAGCTTTGTTCCCGGAGTAATTGCCTTAAGCAAAGCCTGAAAAAGATAAATATCCACCATGGACATCTCATCTATGATGATAACATCCACATCCAAGGGATTTAATTCATTTCTCTCAAAAGAAGCATTTTTATCTTCATCTGACGCAGAGCCGTTCAATTCCAGCAGCCTATGTATCGTTTTTGCCTCAAATCCGGTAGCTTCTGTCATACGTTTCGCCGCTCTTCCTGTGGGAGCTGCAAGAAAGATATCGCACCCTTCCTCTTCAAAATAACGTATCATCATATTAATTGTTGTAGTCTTACCCGTTCCCGGTCCGCCAGACAGTATAAAAATACCAATTTCAATCGCATCCATAACCGCCTTTCGTTGAAGCTCATCAAGTTCCATCCCGCTTGCTTCTTCCAGCTTTCTAAGCTTCTTCTCCAAACGTTGCCGCTCTACCATCGTAAGTCTTTGTGCATCCCCGAATGCTTCCTGCAATTCATGAAGAATTCTTGCACAGTTTAACTCTGCATAATAATTTGGCATGCTGTAAATACACTTTTCCCCATTCTGTTCCTTCATGACCAATTTTTTATCCATAGCAAGATTGGCAATCTGAGGTTCGATTTGTGCCTCTGTAAGTTCCAGCATGGATGCTGCCCTGGACAATAAAAGAGGCTCCGGAAGATAAACATTTCCCTCTGCGCCTGCCTGCATAAGTGTATATAAAATACCGCTACGAATACGGTAATCTGAATCTGTATGAATTCCAATCTTACTTGCGATCTCATCAGCAATCCGAAAGCCAATGCCTGACACATCCTCTGCAAGCTGATAAGGATTTTCCTGCATCACCTTATACAACCGCATACCATATTGGTTATATATCTTAATTGCCAAAGTATTTGAAATGCCATACTTCTGTAGAAAAAGCATCGCTTCTCTAACATCTTTTTTCTCTTCGACCTGTTCCGCAATTTCTCTTGCGATTCTCTCACTAATACCTTTTACTTCCACTAACCGTTCCGGTTCCTCTTCAATAATACGAAAGGTATCATTTCCAAAGCGCTTTACAATTCTTGCTGCGAGTGCAGCCCCCACTCCCCTGATTGCTCCGGAAGCAAGATATCGTTCCACTGCTACAGCATCTTCTGGCGGCACAATCATATACTGGCTCACTTTAAACTGCATCCCATAAACTGCATGTTCCACATACTCTCCATGAACCTCTATGCATTCACCCTCATCCAGTCTTGTAAAAATACCGGTACAGGTAATCTCACTTTCATCAGACATCAGATTTATCACGCCATATCCGTTTGTCGGATTTTTATATATGATATGTTCCACAAAGCCCTTCAGCGTCTCCAAGTGCTTTTCCTCCCATTTCATTCTTCTATTATAACTATTCAGTACCTTCTATCTATCTTAACAAGGAAGTGTCAAAAAAACCATTTATTTTTCATAAAATATTCGTAACACAGATGATGCCCTGCAGCATTTTCCTATAACATAAGAAAACCAGCCTCTAAAGTGAGGCTGGATTGATTGCGCTATATTGTCTTTTCATTTGTTCATATAAGGTTTGGGCAATTCCTATACCATTCTGGTTCGTTGCCTGCTGTGTTAGTTCCTGAACGGCTGAATCTTTAAAATAATCAACCATTTTCGTTGCATAGGAGCTTTCTTCTTCATTTGAAAACACTTTTGTTGTTTCCAGCATGGCATCAAAAACCTGCTCTAAGAAATATGCTTCAAATTCTTTGCATACCTCCATCAGTTCTTCATCTGATGAATTCGAATAATCCGAATCAAGCTTTGACTCCAATGCAGATGCCTTGTTTTGGGAAGCCGAACTCGTAAGATAGTCTGAATATGCTGAACCAATTCCATTTATTTCCATAATCAATCCCTCCAAGTCTATTCCATCACGTCAGTGTTATCTTTATTCCTATCTCTTTAACTGATTTGCCTGCTGTAGCATCTCATCAGAGGTAGTAATAACCTTGGAGTTCATTTCATATGCTCTCTGAGCAACGATTAGGTTAACCATTTCATCAGCAATCTGTACATTAGATCCCTCTAAATAGCCCTGCTTCAAATTGCTCTTTGTGAGGTTCTCATTATCTGCTTCACTCATCGCCTCACCGCTGGCTGCTGTTTCTTCATACAGGCTGTCACCAACCTTACTTAGTCCTGCCGGATTGTTAAACTGCCATAAGCCGATGGTAATATCCATACTTTCATACTTGCCATCTTCATTCGGATAGTATAATGTACCATCCTTGTTCACAGTCACCTTATCTACAACCATATCGTCCTCCAGAACAATGGGTTCTCCTTCTGTATTTAACACAGGCAGTCCATCCGAGGTTGTAAGTGTCATTCCTTCTTGTCCTACTGCAAATACAAAGTGACCATTTCTTGTATAATATGTATTTCCATCTGCGCCCTTAATTCCAAACATACCCTGTCCATCAATTGCAAAATTTGCAGGGCCTGCCTGTTCCAAAAGGCTTCCCTGTGTAAAAATAGACGTAATGGATGAATTCCTCGTTCCAAGACCAACCTCAGCACCAATCGGCTTATTCTCACCATTTGCCGTTGTTGTTTTCGTTTGGATTGTCTGATACAGCAATGACTTGAATTCCATTGCTTCTGCTTTATAAGCAGTCGTATTCACATTTGCCAGGTTATTGGAAATATTGTCAACGTTCAACTGTTGTGCAATCATACCTGTTGCACCAGTCCATAAGGATCTTACCATATTTATCCCTCCATCATGCGTATTTATCGTTATCAGCCTGCAAGCTTTGTGTGCTGCACAAAGTTGCCGAATTTAATGAGCCGTTGCTCATTAAATTCTTCCTACCTGATTCACGGACTTATCCAGTGATTCATCATAGGTTGTAATCAGTTTCTGGTTTGCTTCATATTGTCTCTGGATGCTTATCATATTAACCATCTCCGTAACAACGGATATGTTCGACATTTCCAAATAGCCCTGATGAACCTTAAAGTCCGTTGCATCATTCGCTACTGCACCTTCTTTTGCATCCCACATACTCTCGCCATAATGAGTCAGATAATTGGTATCCTCAAATTCTGTAATTTTAATCTTAGCAACAAGCTGGTTATCCTGATAAATATTACCATTCTCATCAATTACGGTATTACCTGCTGTTGTTGATAGCTGAATTCTGCCATTTTGCCCCAAAACATAATCGCCATCTTTTGTAGTCAGATAGCCATCTGTCGTCAGGACAAAGCTTCCGGCTCTTGTATATTTTGTAGAAGTCTCTCCAGCCTTATTGGTAAATTCGATATTAAAGAATCCATCCCCGGAAAGTGCCAGATCATACGTATTTCCCGTGTCTCTTAATGACCCCTGACTAAAATCCGTATAGGTTTCTCCAATCTTTACACCAAGGCTCATATTCCCTAATCGCTTTGGTGTATTAGGATTCTCCGTTGTATCCTTAATTTTTACTGCCATTACCTCTGAATATGCCTGACTTGTAGATCCCTCTTTCTTAAATCCAACGGTATCTGCATTAGCCAGATTATTCGACATGATGTCCATTCTATACTGTTCATTCAGCATGCCAGTATAGGCTGTGTAAAGACCTCTAAGCATATGTTCCTCCTAATCGTCAAGAATTAAGAGGCAGTCTGTATCTAGATATCTTCCCTGTATCCTGCAAGGAACTCTACGTATTTACCGGTACCTATAGCTACTGCTGTCATAGGATCTTCTGCTGTCATTGTATTGATTCCTGTTCTGGATTCTACTAAATCCTCCAGTCCGCGCAACAGGCTGCCACCACCGGTTAATACAATACCACGGTCAGCAATATCTGCTGCCAGTTCAGGTGGAGTCTTTTCCAGAACACTATGAATCGTATCAATAATCTGAGAGGTTGTCTCACGTAAAGCTTCCTCTGTTTCCTCAGAAGAAACGCGAATCGTTTTGGGAAGACCTGTTACAAGGTTACGTCCTCTGACGTCCATGTAATCTACTTCTGCTCTCTTGAATGCTGACCCAATCTTGATTTTAATATCCTCTGCTGTTCTCTCACCAATCAAAAGATTGTGCTTCTTTCTCATATAACGGACGATTGCTTCATCGAAGTCATCGCCTGCAACCTTAATAGACGCGCTGACTACAGTTCCACCAAGAGAAATAACGGCAATATCAGAAGTACCACCTCCGATATCTACGATCATATTTCCACATGGTTTGCTGATATCAATACCAGCTCCAATTGCAGCAGCAATTGGCTCCTCAATAATAGAAACATCTCTTGCGCCTGCCTGATAGGTAGCATCTTCTACTGCTTTCTTCTCTACTTCTGTTACCCCGCTGGGAACACATACGGCAATTCTTGGTTTACGGAAAGTCTTTCTTCCAAGTGCCTTCTGGATGAAATGCTTCATCATCTGCTCTGTAACTTTGTAATCAGAAATAACACCTTGACGAAGCGGTCTTACCGCTACGATATTTCCAGGTGTTCTACCTAACATTAATCTTGCGTCTTCTCCAATGGCTTTTATCTTCTCAGTGTCTCTATCAAAGGCTACTACGGAAGGCTCCTTCAATACGACTCCTTTTCCTCTAATGTAAACTAATATACTTGCGGTTCCAAGGTCGATTCCAATATCTGTGTATTGCATGGCTCTCTGCCCCTTTCTAATGGTTATCTATCTTCATTATACCCAATGATATCATTTTAAACATACTAGGTCATTATAACCTAATCTAACCATTTTTCAAAGGGGTTTCACACTTTTTTTACAATAAATACACGAGAAACTTAAATCCTGCCATCTGGTAACTATATCGGTTGATTTTACATAATACTTTAGTCTTTTTCAAAATATTATGTAAATATATTATATAATCTGACAATTGTTTTGTAAACATATTATTTATCATGAATTATTCATGAGCATATAAAAAGTAACTGTTCAAAGCCAAGCATAATTTCGCAAAATGTACGCCACATCAATTAAATACGAAGCATTTTTAAAGATTGGTTCTGAACAGTTACTATTATGTTATATTTATATTTGATATACTGTACAATATGTACAAAACCAAACTGGAAAAATGTTGGAATATGTAGAATTGGCACAACAAAAACATCATGGTATAATACAGGAAACTAGGAAACTAAATTGAGTTTCCTAGTTTCCTGAACGAATAAGAAACGATGAAAGCTCTGTCAGAGAGGAGAAAACAAATGATGCAAAACAAGGTCTATTGGAATCGTGATTGGCAATTTTTTGATGTATATACGGAAGATTTACTGGAAGCACAGACGCAATGCCGTGATTTTGAGTTAGTCACACTGCCACATACAACGGCAGTAACACCGTATCACTATTTTGATGAAGCAATTTACCAGAAAATATGTGGATATCGCCGTTGTTTTCATGCAGAAGAAAGCTGGAAATATAAGCATGTGCTGATGACGGTAGAAGCAGCTGGACACCTCGCAAAGGTTTATTTGAATGGTACATTACTTGCAGAACATGCCTGCGGTTATACAGCATTTCAGGTAGACTTATCAAAAGCAATGTGTTATGACATGGAAAACGTTTTAGTTATTCAGGTTGACAGCAGAGAGCAACAGAATCTTCCCCCTTTTGGACATGTGATTGATTACATGACCTTTGGCGGGCTTTACAGGGAAGTATATATCGAAGTCAAGGAAGATATTTACATTTCTGATGTATTCGCTAAAACGTTTGGTATTGTAAAAGGAGAACCGATTCTGCAAAGCGATCTGACCATCCATACACCGGATACTCCCATCTATCTGCAAACACGTTCAGAGGAAACACAGAAATACAACAAGATTTCGTGTGAAAGCATGGCACATATGTCACATAATAATCTGAGTTTTAGACAGCAGATTATTGATAAGTCTACAGGAGAAGTCCTTCGGACTTTTGCAGCCAATACGCTTTGCCATGATATCAAAGGTCTTGAGATCTGGGATATAGAACATCCTGCCTTATATGTGCTTCGTACTGAACTGCTGCAGGCCGGAAAAGTAATTGATACAAGGGAAGACAGTATCGGTTTTCGTGAAGCAGTTTTTCACAAAGATGGCTTTTATCTGAATGGCAGAAAAGTGAAAATTCGTGGTTTAAACAGACATCAAAGCTATCCATATGTAGGATATGCAATGCCAAAATCCATGCAGCGTCTGGATGCAGACATTTTAAAAAAGGAGCTTGGTGTGAATGCGGTAAGAACTTCGCACTATCCACAGTCGCATTACTTTTTAGATCGTTGTGACGAACTTGGACTATTGGTATTTACTGAAATTCCCGGATGGCAACATATCGGAGACGAAGACTGGAAACAGCAGGCAATTATCAATACAGAAGAAATGGTCACACAATATCGTAATCATCCATCCATTATTTTATGGGGTGTCAGAATCAACGAGTCGCAGGATGATGATATATTTTACAGAAAAACAAATGCGATTGCTCATAAGCTCGACCCAACCAGACAGACGAGCGGTGTAAGATTTATACAGAAGAGCTCCTTGCTTGAGGATGTTTATGCCTTTAATGATTTTTCCCATGAAGGCAATAACGCAGGATGTAAGAAAAAAAACAAGGTAACATCTGACCCGCAAAAGGGTTATCTCATTAGCGAATATAACGGACATATGTATCCAACTAAGGCATTCGATGACGAGGAGCATCGCGTAGAACATATGCTTCGTCATGCACGCGTCATGAATGCTTACTATGGAGAGTCCGATATTGCAGGTGGTTTTGCATGGTGTATGTTTGACTATAATACACATCAGGATTTTGGAAGCGGTGATAGAATCTGTTATCATGGTGTCTGCGATATGTTCCGGAATCCCAAGCTTGCAGCAGCACTCTATCAAAGTCAAAGCGAACAGACACCTGTATTGGAAATTTCATCATCTATGGATATTGGTGAGCATCCTGCATGCCTGCTTAAGGATGTGTATGCAATTACAAATGCTGAATGTGTTAACCTTTATAAGAATGACAGATTTATCAGGAGCTTTCATGCAAAGGATACAGAATACGCAAATTTACCTCATGGACCGATTAAAATAGACGATTTTATAGGGGATTCACTAGAAAGTGAAGAACATTTCAGCAAGGGAAAAGCCAGAGATATTAAAAAAATATTGCTGTCTGTCGGTCAGAACGGCCTGAATCATATCCCCCCTGCAACACTACTACTTGCAGCAAAATGCATGCTCCTTTATGGAATGAAGTATTCAGATGCAGTAGAACTGTATAACAAGTATATCGGTAATTGGGGAGGTACGGCAACCGTCTATCGTTTTGAAGCAATTCAGGACAGAAATGTCGTAAAGGCTGTAATCAAAAAGCCGATGAAACAGCTACACTTAGAGGTCACCTGTTCTCATACTACATTGCTGGAAGGACAGACCTATGATGTAGCAGCTATCAGAATACGTGCCTGCAATGAAGATGGTGCTGTATTATCCTTTAGTCAGGCACCGATAAAATTTGTTACAACTGGTGATATAGAACTGATTGGCCCCGGCACGACCAGTCTCCATGGAGGTATGGGCGGAACCTATGTAAAGACCATGGGAAAAACAGGCTATGGCCAATTGGTCTTACAGAGTGAAGTCTTCCCGGAAGTTACCATAGATTTTACAGTTATACAAGAGACAAATGATATGTTGACACAATAATGAAGAAGAAAGGAGTACAAAATGAAACTTACAGTTAAAGAAAAAGCCTCCTATGGATTAGGAGCAGTCGGAAAGGATATGGTCTATATGCTTTCTGCAAGCTATGTATTGTATTATTATCAGGATATTTTAGGTGTCAGTGCAATTGCAATGGGAGTTATTTTAATGGCTGCCAGAATCTTTGATGCCTTTAATGACCCAATTATGGGCATAATTGTTGCAAAGACAAAAACAAAATGGGGAAAGTTTCGTCCTTGGCTGATGATTGGTACCTTATTAAATGCCATTGTCTTATATTTTATGTTTGCGGCACCACCTGCAATGTCAGGAAGCGGTCTGGTAGCATATGCAGCAATTACATATATTGTATGGGGTGTAACCTATACCATGATGGATATTCCATATTGGTCCATGATTCCTGCCTTTACCGAGGGAGGTAAGGATCGTGAAAATCTTTCAACACTTGCCCGTTCCTGTGCAGGTGCAGGTTCTGCAATCATCACGATTATTACCATGATCTGTGTCCCTTTACTTGGAAAAGGTGACGAGCGTGTCGGTTTTCAATGGTTTACACTGCTTATTGCAACGTTGTTTGTCCTATTCATTGGAATTACCTGCATGAATATTAAAGAAAAATCTACCGTGGATGTTGATTCCCCATCCATTAAGGAAATGTTTGGCGCATTGCTGCGTAACGATCAGGCACTTATCGTTGTCATTTCAATTGTATTGATTAATTGTTCCTTATATATAACCTCTAATCTACTGATTTATTTCTTTAAGTACGATATTGCCGGAGACAGTTGGAATGCCAGTTATGTATTCTTCAATACCTTTGGCGGAGCGGTTCAGATTTTGTCCATGATGATATTCTACCCTCTTGTGCGTAAGCTGATAAACTCCATTCAGGTTTTCTATTTAAGTGTCGGTATGGCAATTGGCGGCTATATAATTCTATTCATCATGATGTTTGCGAATGCAACAAATGTTTACATGCTTTTGCTTCCAGGTTTTTTCATTTTTGCAGCTTTTGGTTTCCTGACAGTACTAACAACAGTATTCCTTGCAAATACCGTAGATTATGGAGAGCTGAAAAATAATCGCAGGGATGAGAGTGTAATTTTCTCTATGCAGACCTTTGTTGTAAAGCTGGCAAGCGGCGTTGCAGCAATGATAGCTTCTGTCTGCTTAACTCTCAGTCGCATCAGCCAGGATACTTCTGCTGCTACCACAGGGATTTCATCAGTCAATTCCAATGTCGCCATCCTTCGTATGACCATGACTATACTGCCCATATGTGGTTTGCTAATTGCGTTTTTAATATTCATGAAAAAATATATTCTAACGGACGATAAGCTTTCAGAAATCAATCAAATGTTACGAAAACAACAGTAAATGATTTTTCTTATATATCATATATGTCATAAAGGAGGCACTTATGATCGAAATCTTGAATCATATTTTTTCCCTGCACACAGCGCATACAAGCTACGTGTTTCATGCAGATGTAGCCGGAAAGCTGTTGCATCTATACTATGGGGAGAAGATATCCATAAATAAGCAGGTGATACAAGCATTGCTTCCAAAACAGGTAAATCAGAACGGCTGTAGCATTATTGCAGATGCTTCACTGCCAACCGTGTGTCTGGATGATTCTTGCTTGGAAGCATCCTCAAGGGGACAAGGAGACCTGAAAGAACCTTTTGTAGAAATCGAATATAATGACTATAGCCGAAGTAGTGATTTTCGCTATGAAGGCTATCGCATCGAAAATGAAAAGTCGATTCCTAATGGTCTTGCCGGTGCATATGGGACTGCTCAGACATTGGTTATCTGTTTAGAAGAACGATTCCACAATATTCGAATGGAACTTTTTTATAGTATCTTTGAAGAATGTGATTGTATCACACGTTATGCACGGTTGATTAATAATGGGAAAGAAGACATAAAGATTACCCGTCTGATGAGTGCACAGTTGGATACACAGGCTTTCGAGTGGAAAATCACAAGTTTTCATGGTGACTGGACCAGAGAGATGAATCGTTATGATATGCTTCTACAGGCCGGAAAATATGTGAATGACTCCATGACAGGTTTCTCCTCCAATAAGTCAAATCCATTTGTTATGTTTGGCGAAGCTGATACCGGGGAAGACTATGGCAACTGTTATGCCTGTAATCTGATCTATTCCGGTAATCACCGCACATCCTTTGAATCCAGTGGTCACGGAAAATTTCGAATGCTTACAGGAATAAATCCTGATTTCTTTTCCTGGATCTTAAAGCCCACCGATTGCTTTGATGCACCGGAATGTGTTCTAACCTACTCAGCAAATGGCTATCAGGATATCAGTCTGCATATGCATACATTCGTCAGAGAACATATCGTACGAGGAACATGGAAATATAAAGAACGCCCGATACTGTTGAATTCGTGGGAAGCCTGCTATTTTAAAGTACAGGAGCAACGTGTATTAAAACTTGCAAAGGCAGCTAGTGAGGTTGGAATCGAACTGTTTGTATTAGATGATGGATGGTTTGGCAAACGGGATAGTGATAATTGTTCTCTTGGCGACTGGTATGATAATCAGGACAAGCTTCCAGGTGGCTTATCCGAACTTTCCCGCAAAATCAGAGCTCTTGGTATGTCCTTTGGTATCTGGGTAGAACCGGAAATGGTAAATGAAGATTCCGATTTGTACCGTGCACACCCTGAATGGGCCGTACAGATACCGAACAAGACTCCTTCACTTGGTAGAAATCAACTGCTCCTGGATTTGACCAATCCAAAAGTACAGGACTATCTCATAGAAAGCATGAGTAATGTGTTTACGCGGAGCAAGGTAAGCTATGTTAAATGGGATATGAATCGGCATATGTCCGATTATTATAGTCAGACATTATCCAAAGAACATCAGGGGGAATTTGCGCATCGTTATATCTTAGGATTGTATCACATATTGGAGGTCTTAACGCAACGCTTTCCTGAAATTCTCTTTGAAGCATGTGCTTCCGGTGGAAACCGTTTTGATTTGGGAATGCTTTGCTATATGCCACAGATATGGGCAAGTGACTGTACCGACGCTATCGGCCGCGGAATCATTCAGAACGGATATAGTTATGGATATCCTCAGTCCGTATGGAGTGCACACGTATCTGCGTGTCCAAATCATCAGACGCTGCGCAATACACCACTGGAAACAAGATTTGCTGTGGCAAGTGTAGGAATTCTTGGCTATGAATGTAATCTTTGCGATGCAAATGCGCAAGAACTTGCCCAGATAAAAGAACAGATTACGTTGTATAAGGACTGGAGAAGAACACTACAGTTTGGGCAACTGTACCGCTTACGTGTAGGAAACGGTTGTGCCTATGGATGCCTTACTTCGGCAAGCAGAGCCATTCCTTATCATACGGACATCGTACACTGGAATATCGTATCTCAAGATAAAAGTAAGGCAGTTGGTATCACCTTACAAGGACTGGTAACTGCAAATTTCAGTCATCATCAGTTCAGAGCAAAAGGACTTGCAAATGAAAAGACATATCATTTCTACAACCGGATTCTCAAATATGATGTACGCCGCATGGGCGACCTGATCAATACACTGGCACCAATTCATATAAAACAAGACTCCTGTCTGCATCATGTGATAGCAAAATATGTGAAACTTGATGGAGAAACAGAAGATTATACAGTTCCGGGAAGCATCCTGAATAAGGCCGGTGTGCAACTGGCTCAAAGTTATGCAGGAACAGGATATGCACAAAATACTGCACTGTATCAGGACTTTGATGCAAGAATGTATCTGATGGAGGCGGTGGAAGAATCATAAACAAAGAAAGAAGAAAAGCAACCTTAAGTAATGAACCTGAGGATTGCTTTTCTTTATTTTCTTAATTTTCTTTATTTTCTTGCCTTTTCCAGCATTTTCTTTATATATTTTCCGGTATAAGACTTTTTAACCGTAGCAACATATTCCGGTGTTCCTTCTGCAATGACAGTTCCGCCACCATCACCGCCCTCCGGGCCAATATCAATGATATAATCTGCTGTCTTAATCACATCCAGATTATGCTCAATCACAACTACTGTATTACCACCTTCTGCAAGACGCTGAAGGATTTCGACCAGCTTATGAACATCTGCAAAATGAAGTCCTGTCGTTGGCTCATCCAGAATATAAATAGTCTTACCGGTGCTGCGGCGGCTAAGTTCTGTTGCTAACTTAATTCTCTGTGCTTCACCACCGGACAATGTAGTAGATGGCTGTCCAAGTTTAATGTAAGAAAGACCTACATCATTTAATGTTTCTATCTTTCTTCTGATAGAAGGAACTTTATCAAAGAAATCGAGTGCCTCTTCTACTGTCATCTCGAGGACATCATAAATGCTCTTTCCCTTATATTTTACATCAAGTGTTTCACGGTTGTAGCGCTTACCCTGACATACCTCACAGGGAACGTAAACATCAGGCAGGAAATGCATTTCAATCTTAATGATACCATCTCCACCACATGCCTCGCAGCGTCCTCCCTTTACATTGAAGCTGAAACGGCCTTTAGTGTATCCCTTTGCCTTTGCATCCACAGTGGAAGCAAATAAATCCCTGATCTGATCAAAGACACCTGTATAAGTTGCAGGGTTGGAACGAGGAGTTCTTCCGATTGGAGACTGGTCAATGTCAATGACCTTGTCAAGATATTCAATTCCATCAATTCCCTTATGCTTCCCCGGAATAGTTCTTGCACGATTCAAACTTTTTGCAAGATGCTTGTACAAAATCTCATTAACAAGAGATGATTTACCGGAACCTGACACGCCTGTCACACAAGTAAAGACTCCCAACGGGAATTTCACATCTATGTTTTTCAGGTTGTTCTCTGCAGCCCCATAAACGGTCAGCCAGCCATTCGGTTCTCTACGCTTTTCCGGTATGGGAATTTGGATTCTGCCACTTAAATATTGTCCTGTAATGGACTCAGGCACCTGCATAATTTCTTCTGCTGTTCCCTGTGCTATAACTTGTCCGCCATGTTCACCGGCTCCCGGTCCGATATCCACAATATGATCTGCCGCAAACATCGTATCCTCATCATGCTCTACTACAATCAACGTATTTCCCAGCTCCTGCAGATTTCTTAATGCACCAAGCAGCTTATCATTATCACGTTGATGCAGACCAATACTGGGTTCATCAAGGATATAGCATACGCCAACCAGTCCGGAGCCTATCTGTGTTGCAAGACGGATTCTCTGTGCCTCACCACCGGAAAGAGATGCTGTTCCTCGTGAAAGACACAGATATTCCAGGCCTACTTCCTTCAAGAAACCTACTCTCGCTTTTATTTCTTTTAAAATACGCTTTCCAATCAGCTTCTGCTGTTCCGTTAGCTCCATAGTATCAAGGAAATCAAAAAGCTTTCCGATGGAAAGTGAGGTAATCTCATAAATATTCTTTCCACAAACAGTAACTGCCAATGAACTCTTCTTCAAACGTCTGCCACCACATTCCTTACATGGGGTAATTCTCATAAAGGTTTCATACTCTGCCCTCATAATTTCAGAAGAAGTTTCCTTATACTTTCTCTCCACATTTTGAATCAGTCCTTCAAAAGCGACAGGATATATACCTTCGCCTCGCTGACCCTTATAGTGAACCTTAACTTCCTTTCCCTTTGTTCCGTAAAGCAGAACATCCTGTACTTCTTCACTGTACTTTTCAAATGGTGTGTCTAAATCAAATTGATACTCCTTACATAAAGCCTGCAGAATGGCATTCGTAAAGCTGTTCTTATCTGTACAGGACTGCCATCCCATTACTGCAATAGCTCCCTGATTGATACTAAGACTTTTATCCGGAATCATCAGATCCACATCAAATTCCATCTTATAACCAAGTCCAAAACACTCAGGACATGCGCCAAAAGGATTATTAAAGGAGAAACTTCTAGGCTCCACTTCATCAATACTGATGCCACAGTCAGGACACGAAAAGCTGTCAGAAAAATTCATTGGCTCCTGACCTATTACATCTACGATCATCAGACCGTCAGAAAGCCTCATGACATTCTCAATGGAATCCGTCAATCTTCTCTCGATACCTTCTTTTATGACAAGTCTGTCAACAATGATTTCTATATTATGCTTAATATTCTTATCAAGCTTAATCTCTTCCGTTACATCATACAAGTTGCCATCAATCCGGACTCTGACATAACCGGCTTTCTTTGCTCGTTCTAAGACTTTGACATGCTCACCCTTGCGACCTCTGACAACCGGAGCAAGAAGTTGGAGCTTTGTTCCCTGCTCTAATCCCATAATCTGGTCAACCATCTGGTCTATGGTCTGCTTCTTAATCTCTCTTCCACAGTTTGGACAGTGTGGAATACCAATTCTGGCATAAAGTAATCGGAAATAATCATATATCTCTGTTACAGTTCCTACCGTAGACCTTGGATTGCGGTTCGTAGACTTCTGATCAATCGATATCGCAGGTGAAAGGCCTTCTATGCTCTCAACATTCGGTTTCTCCATCTGCCCAAGGAATTGCCTTGCATAAGAAGACAGTGATTCCATATATCGTCTCTGTCCCTCGGCATATATCGTATCAAAAGCAAGAGAGGACTTTCCGGAACCTGACAGTCCTGTCAGAACCACAAATTTATTTCTTGGAATATCCAGATTAATATTTTTCAAATTATGCTCATTTGCACCACGAATCTTAATCACTTCGCCCTTTGGAAGCATCTTTAACTGTTTTTCATCCATTTTCATTCTCCTCTATTGGTGATTCCAATCATCTACGACATTCCACCTGTCATTTCGTTTAATATTTTCTTCAGCTCTGTCATCTTATCACGAAGCTCTGCTGCCGCTTCGAAGTTCAGGTCTGCTGCCGCTTTTCTCATCTTCTTTTCCACAGTAGCAATTAACTTCTTAAGTTCCTTCTCATTCATGGATTCCGGATCTTTCTCAAACGCCTGCTCTTCTTTCGCAATCTCTTTCGATATACTGATCAGATCCCTGACAGCCTTCTTAATCGTCTGCGGTGTGATACCATGCTCTTCATTATACTTCTGCTGAATGCCTCTCCTTCGTCTCGTTTCATCGAGTGTAATCTGAATGGAATCGGTAATTGTGTCCGCATACATAACAACATGTCCCTGTGCATTTCTTGCTGCACGTCCTACTGTCTGAATGAGTGAAGTTGCAGAACGCAGAAATCCTTCCTTATCTGCATCCAGTATCGCAACCAAAGAAATCTCCGGGATATCAAGTCCTTCTCGTAATAAGTTAATACCAACAAGCACATCAAACACATCAAGACGCATATCACGGATAATCTGTGCACGCTCCAGTGTATCAATATCGGAATGTAAATATTTTACACGAATGCCGACTTCACTCATATATCTCGTCAAATCCTCTGCCATGCGCTTTGTCAGAGTCGTAACTAATACCTTATTATGGTTTGCTGTTTCCTGCTTAATCTTGGAAATCAGATCATCTATCTGACCTTCTACAGGATGAATCTCAATTTCAGGGTCAAGTAAGCCTGTTGGTCTGATAATCTGCTCTGCACGAAGCAGCTCATGCTCTTCCTCATAAACATTTGGCGTGGCTGAAACAAAAAGCATCTGGTCTATCTTCTGTTCAAACTCTTCAAACCGTAACGGTCTGTTATCCATTGCTGACGGAAGCCGGAAACCATAATCTACCAGCGTAGTCTTTCGTGACCTGTCACCTGCATACATACCACGTACCTGCGGAATTGTAATGTGCGACTCATCCACGATAATCAGGAAATCATCGGTAAAGAAATCAAGGAGACAGTATGGTGGCTCTCCTTCCCTGGTACCATTCAGATGTCTTGAATAATTCTCAATACCGGAACAGAAGCCTGTTTCACGAAGCATCTCGACATCAAAGTTCGTTCTTTCGGAAATTCTCTGTGCTTCCAAAAGCTTATCTTCGCTCTTAAAATACTGTACTCTTTCCTTAAGCTCTGCTTCTATGTTCTCACATGCCGCTTTAATCTTCTCCGGTGCGACTACATAATGAGAAGCCGGGAATATTGTTACATGTTCAAGACTTGCGTGAGTTCTTTGCGTTACCGGGTCTATCTCTGTAATCCTGTCTATCTCATCCCCAAAGAATTCCACACGGATCAGGAACTCTCCCCCCTGTGCCGGATTGATATCCAGAACATCACCATGTACACGAAAGCGGCCACGTTCTAATTCCATATCATTTCTGTCATACTGCATCTCAATCAATGTTCTGATCACGTCATCACGTTCTTTTATCATTCCCGGACGCAAGGACAGCATCATTCCCTGATATTCATCGGGGCTTCCCAGACCATAGATGCAGGACACACTGGCTACCACGATAACATCCTTTCGCTCTGTCAGGGAAGCAGTCGCAGAAAGCCTTAACTTATCAATCTCTTCGTTTACAGCGGAATCCTTTGCAATATAGGTGTCGGAAGAAGGAATATAAGCCTCCGGCTGATAATAATCATAATAGGACACAAAGTACTCTACTGCATTTTCGGGGAAAAACTCTTTCATCTCCCCATAAAGTTGTCCGGCCAATGTCTTATTATGCGCTATAATCAAAGTCGGCTTATTCAGAGCCTGAATAATATTTGCCATTGTGAATGTCTTACCGGAACCTGTTACACCAAGCAAGGTCTGGAACTGATTACCTTCCCGAAATCCCTGAACCAGCTGTTCAATTGCCTGTGGCTGGTCACCGGTTGGCTGATATTCAGAATGTAATATGAATTTATCCATGCTCAAATTCCTCCTCTTTCCCACAGCTATAATGTTTTTATCATCCGAACATATATTCTATCTAACTTAGTATACCACATATTCAGAAAAAGTATAGAGGGAATTTTTCCTGGGGCACGGTTCTTGTGTATCAAGGAGTGTCCCCCTGTATCAATACTAAAAAACAACCTCTGCAAATTTCTTCACAGAGGCTGTTCTATCACCTTATTAAAACAATCCCAGTATATTCCTGTCCTGTTCCTTTTTCTTGTTCAGCATGGCAAGCTTCACTTCCTGCAGAGTTTCCTCCTTACGAAGATTCATGGCTGCCTTTCCCATTTCCAGATCCTCAATACGGCTCTGGGCTGCCGTCATGTTCTCATAAGCTACCTGATTTGCACGTTCTCTCGCTGCAAGACCATTTGCAGACGCGCCAAGGCTGCTTCTGTCACTGCTGACCTTTTCAATCGCCTTATCAATGGCATCAAGATTGATTTCTCCACCAAGAACACTATAGCCTTCCAATCCCAGCTTCTCCAAAGTAGCACTATACATCTTGATAGAGCTTCCCTTACCGGTTGGGTTGCTCGCTATTTCCATCGTTGCCATACTACCATCCAACAACTTCTGTTCATTATACACAGTATTTCTTGCCACTTCGCCAATGCCCAGTAATTGCTGATCAATCTCGCCCTGAATTGCCTGTAAGTCAGATGCACTATTCGTTCCGTTCATAGCCTTAATGGATAATTCCCTGATGCTTTGCAGCCTGTCCATAATGCTGTTATATCCGCCATCTGCAATGTTAGTGACATGAATACCCGCCTGCGTATTCTGTGTTGCAACCTTTGTTCCCTGTGCATTTACCTTTAATTTATTCGCGATAGCAAGACCTGCTGCATCATCTGCTGCCCTGTTGATTCTCTTTCCACTTGCTATCTGACCATAGCCTGAAATATTACCAATCTTTGAAATACTCATAGACCCACTCCTCTCTGAAACCTTTTTCCACAGTGACCCCATTTTGTACTTTCATTATAGAGAAAAACATGCAAAAAGCACAATACCTTAATGCATGTTTTTCAACACGAACACATTATTGTGTTACTGTTCACTCCGTTCCAGTAACGAGTAAAAATCCATGCAAAATTTGCTTCGCAAATGGATTTTTACTTGGCTACACTACGTTTTCTCACGGACTTAGCAGTAAATGCTAAGTCCTGTCTGTACAGTAACATTATTGTTGCAGTAGAAGTTTTAAATTACTGATACAGGGGGGATGCTCCTCGATACAGAAGAACCGTCCCCGATTATTCTGTCTGCAACATAAACACCGCTTGCTGACGCATGGGAAAGCGAATGTGTTACACCACTTCCATCTCCAATCACATACAGTCCCTTATATTTTGTTTCAAGATTCTCGTCTATCTCTACTTCCATGTTATAGAACTTAACCTCTACACCATACAGAAGGGTATCATCATTTGCCGTGCCCGGTGCAATCTTGTCCAAAGCATAAATCATTTCAATGATACCGTCCATAATTCTCTTCGGAAGAACAAGGCTCAAATCTCCCGGAGTTGCAGCAAGTGTTGGCCGTACCGTTCCCTCTTCAATACGGTTCATAGTACTTCTTCTTCCTCTTACAAGATCACCAAAGCGTTGTACGATTACGCCACCGCCCAGCATATTCGAAAGCCTTGCAATACTCTCACCATAACCATTGCTATCCTTAAAAGGCTCGGAGAAATGCTTTGCCACAAGAAGTGCAAAATTCGTATTCTCTGTCTGCATGGAAGGATCCTCATAGCTGTGACCATTTGCCGTCACGATACCGTTCGTGTTTTCATTTACCACAATACCATTCGGATTCATACAGAAAGTACGCACCCTGTCCTCAAATTTCTCCGTACGGTATACAATCTTACTCTCATACAATTCGTCCGTTAAATGGGAAAAAATCACTGCAGGAAGTTCTACTCTGACACCAATGTCAACTCGGTTTGATTTTGTCGGAATATCAAGATCTTCGCATATTTTTTCCATCCATTTACTTCCGCTTCTTCCTACAGAAACGACACATTTGTCACAATCATACGCTTCTTCGCCACAATAAATACGATATGTCTCATCCAGTCTCTCAACACGAGTTACCGGCTTATTAAAATAGAAATCAACCTTTTCCTTTAGTTCATCATATAATTGCCCTAACACAATATAATTAACATCCGTTCCCAGGTGACGTACCGATGCATCCAGAAGCGTCAGCTTATTCTGCATGCAAAGCTTCTTAAACTTTGTTCCTGCTGTTGAGAACATTCTGGTTCCTTCACCACCATGTGAAATATTAATCTCATCAACATATTTCATCAGTTCCAGTGCCTTCGCCTTACCAATATGTTCATACAGAGTACCGCCAAAATCATTTGTGATATTGTATTTTCCATCAGAAAAAGCACCGGCTCCTCCAAATCCACTCATAATGGCACATGTCTTACAACGTATGCAGGACTTAACCTTATCGCCATCAATCGGACATTTTCTCTTTTCTAAAGCATAACCTGACTCAAATACCGCTATCTTTAAGTCGCTTCTCTTCTTTGTTAACTGATACGCAGTAAAAATGCCACCAGGTCCTGCTCCAATAATAATCACATCATACTTCATAGCTGCCCTTCCTTTCTGCATTATAATTATATACAAACAATTTCAATAACTTCCAAAACCTGCTTCTCCACCTTAAATCGCACATCAAACCCGGCAAAAGAAACACCATATTGACGATTAGTGTCTGAATGATAGGATGGTCTTGGATCCTGCTTTAGTACCTCAATTAGTGCCTCCTGTTTCTCTTCCGGAATCTTCATCAATAATTCTTTCGAAAAATTCACTTCAAGATGATAATCCTTGACCTCTCCTGCAAATCCCTCCCTGGCATCCATATGGCAATCCGCATAAGGAAGGTATGGCTTAATATCATAAATTGGCGTTTTATCTCTTAAATCAATTCCTGCTACATGAAGAACCGGTCCTTTGTCTGTCATTTCTATCCGTTCGAGTCTTACTGACGACAATCCGATTGGATTTGGACGAAAAGGAGAACGGGTAGCGAAAACACCAACATGTTTATTTCCACCCAGTCTTGGTGGCTTCACTGTTGCTGACCACTTTTCTCTTTCCACTCCTTCAAATTGCCACAAAAGCCAGATATAATTGAAGCCCTCCAGACCTTTTACAGCCTCCGGGCTTCGATATTCCGGTTCAAAGACAATTGTTCCCTTTAATTCAGGAACAAGACCACTTTGTCTTGGAATTCCGAACTTTTCCGGGAAATCCGTATAAATATACGCAATTACCTTCATTCTATTGTCTCCATCTGTCCAGCCAGCACTTCCTTCGCCTTTTCCAGCTGATTATCAACACCTGAGGCATACTGCTCTGCATCAAACTCTTCTTCCACATCCGGTTCAATGCCAATCTTATGAATATTATTGCCATTTGGAGTAAAATAGGTGCTGACTGTAAGCTTTATCGCTGAACCATCCGAAAGGTTTATTACCTTCTGAACAATACCCTTTCCATATGTTGTTGTTCCAACTAAAGTACCAATTCCATAATCCTTAATCGCTCCTGCAAGTATCTCTGATGCACTCGCACTGTAACCATTGGTCAGTACAACTAATGGTACATCAATCTCCTGATTACCATCACAGGTATATTCCACACGCTTACCATACTTATCCTCCGTGTAGACAATCAATCCCTTAGGCAGCATCATCCTTGCAATATCGCATACCGTAGAAAGATTTCCTCCCGGATTACTTCTAAGATCAAGAATCAATCCCTTCATTCCATCCTTCTTTGCCTGCTTATAAGCTGTTTCAAACTGTGTGGTCGTTACTAAATCAAACTCAACGATCTGAATATATGCCATACCATTTTCCAACATTTCATACTCAACGGTCGGGCTTTCTATCTTACGCCTTTCTACCTCAATATCCATTGGCTCTGCAACGCCCTCACGAAGAACGGTAATCATTACCTTCGTACCTTCGTCACCCTTAATCTTGCTGACTACATAGGTGCTATCCTTATCCTGCATATCTTCGCCATCAACCATATAGATATAATCCCCTTGCAAAAGACCACTTTCCTCTGCCGGAGTATTCTTCATCACCTTGCTGATCTGTACATATCCCACTTCTTTATTCTGGCTGATATAGGCGCCAATACCATAATAAATTCCTTCTGTCTGCTGTTGAAGTTCCAAAAGCTCTTCATTGGTATAATATACAGAATATGGGTCATCCAACGCTTCCAAAACCCCCTTGTAAACACCTTCCTCCAGTTTTTCTTCCGTAACCTCCTGCCAGAAGTATTCATGAATGGTATCCTCCAGCACGGACAGCTTCTCAACAGTTCCTGAATTTGCAACAGTTTCCTGTGTACTGTCCTTTGTTATACCTCCAATAATCCGAAATGTTTTTAATATCCTAACAGAAGTAAATGCGAGCACTACAATGAGCAAGGATACAACAAGACCTGTTACCAGACCTTTCCAAAACGCTTTACTACTCTCTTCTTTTTCATTCATGCAAACAGACTCACCTTTCTAATGAAAATATATCTGAAAAATCTTCTATGATGATAAATAATTCCATGGGCTCACATAACTGCCATTAAGACGGACACTGAAATGCAGATGATTACCCGTTGACCTTCCGGTACTTCCTACTGCTGCAATCTTTTGTCCCTTTACAACCTCTTGCCCCTTGGAAACGTAGAGTGCAGATGCATGCATATAAATCGTGTACAGATTATCTCCGTGGTCTATCATAATATAATTTCCCATGGTAGAGCTATATGCAGCAGAAACAACCGTTCCATCATATGCCGCAAGAATCGGTGATCCGCCCGGTGCTGCCATATCAACACCATTATGGAACTTCTGTACCTTCAATATCGGATGAATTCGATACCCATAATCATCTGAAATTCTTGTATAAGAAGGAGCCGGCCATGCAAAGATACCACCATCATATTTTCTCTGAGTCGCTGCCGCAAGTGCAGCCTTCTCAGCTGCTACTGCATCCTCCAATGCCTTGATTTCCGCATTCTGTGCAGCAATCTCCGCTTCATATTCTTTCAACAGCTTTTCACGATTATTAATATCATTTTCATATGCTGCTATTTCTTTTTCTTTCTCTGCAATCAGTGTTTCCAGAGCCTGTTGTTCTGCTTCAACGTCCTTTTTTGCTTCTTCAAGCAATACCTGCTCTGCCTCAAGCTGTGCCTTACAAACTTCTACATATTCTCTGGTCGCCTGATATTCCTCAAGCATACGTCTGTCATATGCAGAAAGTTCTTCAATATAATCCGCTTTATTCAATACATCCCCAAAGGATTGGGCTGACATGAGCAATTCAAGATACATGGTCTCTCCCTGCTCATACATAAAACGGATTCTATTCTTCATTGCCTCATACTGGTTTTGTTCTGTTTGAATCGCTTCATTCAGCTCTTCCGTCGTCTTTTTTATCTCAGCTTCCTTATCCGTAATCAACGTCGTTAATTCCAGAATCTTTTCCTGTGCCAATGAAAGACTTGTATCAAGCTCACTTATATACGCTGCCAGATTATTCTTTGATTTCTCAAGTCCCGAGATAATATTTTTTACATCCGTAAGTCCTGACTGCAATTGCTTTTTAAGCTTATTCGCCTCATCAATTGCTTCCTGCTTATCTGCAATACTCTGTTTCAAATCCGAAACCTGGTCTGCATGACTGACAAAAGGGTTTGCACCCGCTGCCAGTATACATACCACAAGGAGCAATGCAAACCCTTTTCTAAATCTCTTTAAATACATATACTTCTCCTGCCTATACACTCAGATGCTTTCTAACAGTCGTAAAGCTTCCGATAAAACCAATTCCCACACCAATTCCAAGACAAACCGGTGTTAAATTAGCAAAAACAGCCTTTGCCTCCAAAAACTGCATCAGCTGTGACAGATATGGAAAACGCTCTGCAACATAGAGCAAAGCCTGATTATAAATCATATATACAGCAGCAAGCGGTATTATGGCTCCAATCAATCCGATTATCATACCTTCTATCACGAACGGTGCTCTTACAAAAAAGTCCGTTGCTCCAATATACTTCATAACCTGAATCTCTTCCTTTCGGACAGATATTCCAATGGTAACCGTATTACTAATCAAAAAGATAGAAACTGCGAATAAGATTCCAATAATTCCTACTGTTACATAACTGATAATCGCATTTACACCTGTCAATGTCTGAGCAGTAACAGCCGACTGATTTACTTTCTTTACACCATCTATGGATTCCAGATACGTAACAAGTGCAGGCTGCATGGAAACATCACTCATGTATACATCATAATGTGCATAGTCAGCAAGTACATTTTCTGTAAAGCCCTCTGCATATTCTCCAAGATATTCCTCCTTGAAGCCTTCCCAGGTCTCCTCTGCAGATACAAACTGTACTTCTCTTACCTCCACACGTTTGGTAATCATCTCACCAATTTCCTTCATTCTCTCGTCACTGGTACCCTCATCAAAGAATACGGAAACAGACACTCCCTGCTCTGCTGTTTTAACGATATGCTGGAAGTTTGTAAGAATAGAGTAGAATAATCCAAACAAAAATAAACATGCAGATATCGTTGCTACGGAAGCCAGCGTAAACCATTTATTCCGGAAAATATTCCGAAATCCCTGCCAGATACAATAAAATAATGTATTAATCCTCATCGATATATTCACCCTCTTCTTCATCGCTTACGATGATGCCTTTCTTCATAGTAATGACACGTTTATGCATGGCATTTACGATTTCACGATTATGGGTTACAACAAGGACTGTCGTACCATCATTATTGATTTTCTCCAAAAGAGCCATAATTTCCCAGGAATTCTTCGGATCCAGATTACCTGTCGGCTCATCCGCAAGAAGAATAGCCGGTTTATTGACCAAAGCTCTTGCTAACGCTACTCTTTGCTGCTCTCCTCCGGAAAGCTGTCTTGGCTTTGCCTTATATTTTCCGGCTAAACCCACCGTTGACAAAATAGACGGAACATTCTTACGTATTTCTCTATTTGGCATCTGTATGATTCTTTGTGCAAATGCCACATTTTCATATACATTTCTATCCTTAAGAAGTCTGAAATCCTGAAAAACCACTCCAAGATTTCTACGGAACTTAGGAATATGGCGGCGCTTCAAGCGTATCACATCCGTGCCGTTTACATAAATTCTTCCTGATGTAGGAACAAGTTCACGTAATAGCAGCTTAATCAAGGTAGACTTACCAGAGCCGCTGTCTCCTACGACAAATACAAACTCTCCCTTATTAATATGCAGATTAACGTTATTTAATGCCGGAACACCTGCTGTATATGATTTATTCACATTCTCCAGCAAAATAACCGGTTCATTCTCGCCTAAGCCGGAACGCTTTTTCCCTAATGTATTTCTCAACTGGTTCACCCCTATATATCTAACTCTTTTAAAACTATAATATTCTGACTATATCAAGCACTGCTTTTTTCTCTGCTTTAGCTCTGACAGGCACTGCAAGCTCGATTTCGCTTCGATCCATCTCGCTTGGGCTAGGCGCCCTATACAGAGATACATAAACAGCCTTTTACAAGCAATCTTGTACTACTTTTTTCTCTGCTTTGGCTCTAACAAGCACTGCAAGCTCGATTGCGCTTTGCTTCATCTCGCTTGGGCTAGGCGCCCTATACATCAGTATGAAATCAGCCCTTAACAAGCAAGCTTGTACAGGCTGTTTTCATACTTCTGTGCAGTGCTTGTTAGTATCAATACTCAAACGACTCCATATACTTCATATATCTTACTACCATCAAGGCAATCTTGAAGGTAATTGCATCCTCGAATACACGAAGGTCAAGTCCTGTGCTCTTCTGCAGCTTATCCAAACGGTATACAAGAGTATTTCTATGGATAAACAGCTGCCTTGATGTTTCTGATACATTTAAGGAATTCTCAAAGAACTTGTTTATGGTAGTCAATGTTTCTTCATCAAAGTCATCAGGACTCTTTCCTCCAAAGATTTCCTTAATGAACATCTTACAAAGCGGAATTGGAAGCTGATAAATCAAACGTCCTATTCCCAGCTCACTGTAGGCAATAATATCTCTTTCTGCAAAGAAAATCTTTCCAACATCAAGAGCCATCTTAGCTTCCTTATAAGAGCGGCTTACTTCCTTGATTTCCTTAACGTTTGTACCATATGCAATATGTACATCCTTAATACCATCTTTGTTGAGGTTTTCTTCAATGCTCTTAGCATATTTATCGATATCGCGGTTCGTTTCACTGTCCGCAACTTCCTTTACGATTATAACATTATTCTCATCAACTGCAGTAACGAAATCTTTTCCATTTTGTCCAAAATTTTCACGAACCTTTTCAAGAATATTTGCGTCCTTTCCATTTGGAGCTTCTACAATCAGAACAGCACGTTTTACATCTGTCTGGATATGAAGTTTTTTAGAACGGCTGTAAATGTCAACAAGAAGAAGGTTATCCAAAAGAAGATTCTTAATAAAGTTATCCTTATCAAATCTTTCCTTATATGCAACCATCAGATTCTGAAGCTGAAATGCTGCCATCTTGCCAACCATATATGCATTTTCTCCTGCATCATTAGCAATCAAAATATACTCCAGCTGTTGGTCATCATAAATCTTAAAGAACTGGCATCCCTGAATCTCCTGGCTGTCTGCCGGTGATTTTACAAACTCAAGAACAGAATTCTCAAAATTATTTCCAATTGTTTTGGTGGACGCAACCAGTTTACCATCAATATCAGCGACAAACAGCTCAACTCTTGCTATTGCCTTAATCCCTTCAATCGTATTCTGCATAATCTGATTCGAAATCATATGCTACACTCCTTACTTATACAATATCAACAAAGATTTTCATCTTTTGCAATTGTGTTTCTTTGCATTCTTAGTATATTTTAATACATTTATACAAATAAATCTATAGACAATCGCAACTTATTTATGCATTTTTAAATGTTCTTTTCTAAAATACCGCTTTTAAAACAATTATGCAAGATATACAAAATATTTTTCTGCATATTTTAATCCCTTTTTTGTTTTTGCCGATATATATATTACCCTTGTTATACCTTACGTTTACAGGGTATGTTACTTCAAAGGAGGGATCCCTATGGATATAGCAGGTTTATCTATGAATCTGGCTCAGACAAATCTTCTTAGTGATGTCGGAACCGCCGTATTGTCTAAATCTCTGGATCAGGCCAGGGATCTCGGCAATGCCATGACAGAAATGCTTGATGCTGCCGCTATGGAGCGTTCTGTAAACCCCAATATTGGTGCCAACATTGATGTCATGGTCTAAAAACACAAAGACCCTACAGGTTCATTTCCTGTAGGGTTTCTTTCTATTTTCTGCGGATGCAGTTTTCCCTTATCTCAATTTTTCCCTTCTTCAAAAGATTACCAATAGCTCTTTTAAATTCATTCTTACTCATCTGTGTTTCCCGCTTGATCACCTCAGGATTTGCTCTGTCCGTAAAAGGAAGTACTCCGTCAAAGCTGTCAATAATAGTAAGGATCTTCTGTGCATCCTTCTCAATCTGAATATATGCCTTCTCACGAATGCTTAAATCCAACTTCCCGTCTGCCTTTACACTTGTTACTCTTGCTTTCACAGTATCGCCTACTCTGACCTCTCCAAAGATTTCTCTCTTAGGAATCAGCGCTGAATAATGGTTATCTACTGCAACAAAAGCTCCATATTCTTCGCTCATCTGGTATACAGTACCCGTTACCATGTCATCCTTCCGGTATTCGCTGTCTGTATCAAGATATTCATATACATTCATAGTTGCAGCAAGTCTTTTACTCTTATCTATATATAAGGCTACCAGTACTTCTTCACCCTCAAATACTTTCTTTGTCTGCTCTTTATATGGGAGAAGAATATCTTTCTCAAGTCCCCAGTTCAAGAATGCTCCTATCCTGGTTACCTGAGATACTGTAAGCAATCCTACTTCTCCTACCATAAGCTTTGGCATCTTTGTTGTTGCAATAATCCTGTCTTTGGAGTCTTTATATAAAAATACCTCTATTTTATCGCCTGGCTGAATGTTCTCCGGTACCTGCTTCTTTGGCAGAAGCACTCTGTCATCCATACCGGCATTGACCTCTTCACCAAGGTACACGCCAAAATCAACCATCTTTACTACAAATAATTCCTGTTTTCTTCCTAACTGAAACATACCGTTCTCCTATACTATAATTGCTTATGGCTATCGTGCAAAAAAGCTCTCGTCTAACGAGAGCTTCTGTTAGCAGCGCTACAAGGATTCGAACCTTGAAAATGACGGAGTCAGAGTCCGTTGCCTTACCGTTTGGCGATAGCGCTATATTTATTTAAGTGACTGTGTAACTCATCAGCACAATGAATAGTATATTACATGTTTTTAAAAAAAGCAAGCACTTTTTTTATTTTTTTCGAAAAAAATGAAAAAGATGATGCCCAGCGGCAATCATCATAGCTACCACTACGTTACAGCAATTTCCTATCACACGAAAAAGCTGCATGGATTCACATAATAACCCATGCAGCCTGCTTTCTAATACCTTATTTCTTATATGTAAAGAACTTTACAACTGCAATAAGATTAATCCAGCCTGAAAGATATCCGATTACCTTTACGTTGTCTTCAGAAACGCCCTCGATGTTTGCATAAATGCTAGTATAGCACTTTCCTAAACAGATAATCTGTAAAGCCAATACTAAGATGTTTCCAACAACAGGAACAAACGGAAGAATAAACAGAAGAACCCACCAGAACTTGAAAACAGTACCTGGAATAGAAAGTCCAAAAATGTTTACGTTCTCCTTAGTTTCCGGAATGCAGTCTGCTAAAGCATATGTGCCATAAAATGGGATCCATGCTGCCCATGCGTTCTGGTAACCCATCAGCTTTAAAGCCTTCATATGTGACATACCATATAATACGTATACCGCAATGGCAATAATCACAAATACAAATAAAAATGCTCCAAGACCAGCCATCATAGCGGCCACTAATTCATAATCTGTCATTTCCTTTTCCCTCCATAAGATTATGTTAACTGTTACGTGCGTTATTATAGCATAGATTGTTATCTATTTCTACTATTTTCTACATTTTCTCCCATTTATTGAATCTTCAATTTTCTGAGCAAAGCTTAACACGTTCTGCAACTCCCGCTTTGAGTTGTTGACAGACATATTATCTACTTGACCTTTCAGAGATGGCATCTCAAACAGACTGAATTTAGAATTTAACGCAATGGAAATGACATTTCCTGTAATTGCGACACCAAATTTCCCATAAATCCTCTTCATCTCAAGAAACTGCTCCATGACATAAGGTGAAAGACAATAAAATGCGGTATGTTCATCTGAAGCATATACTTCAAAATTATTGTTAAACTCCATACTCTCCGTCTCGCTTTTTTCCTCACCTCTTTCTCTTTTTTGAAGACGTTTAGTTTTTCTTTATGCAATACATTATTATTTGAGGTTGTCATAATGCGGACATTCCCCGGCACTTGCGATCTATATTCTAGAATATACGCCTGTCCGGAAAATACAGTCTTTGAATTGGTGCGACCCTCGCTGTCCTCTGTTTCATATGTCAATGTCAGGTTGGAAATAAAGCATTTTGTCCATTTTTATCATATTCAATTAAGTAACTTCCTCTCGCATTGGTGTATTGTGAAACAACACCCAGTTGATACAGCCTTGTCGGATTTATAAATGCTTCCGGTCTGCAGATTGCATTTGGAAGAACCTCATGTAATGCCTTTTTTACAATGTCCCTATCATACTTTGCTTTGTTCGCTTCATGCAATTTATGCTTTTTATGTAGTATGATAAATGCTCCTATAATTCCAGCTAACTGGCTAACTCCCAGAAGAACACTATGTAACGTAGTAAGATCAAAATAACCAAACAACGGATGCAAAAACATGATTACTGTCAGCAGAGACACTGATATTGCAATACAGGCAACAAATAAAGCTGTATACTGTTGTTCCTGCTTCATATTCTTCTTCAATTCAGGATTGGATTGCCTTTCCTTTCCTCTTCACTGGAATTAGTCTGTCCATATCCGGCTCCATTTGCCAACACATTGATTCTATCAAATAACGGCTTTAATGCCTCATTCACTTTATCAATATCTTCCTGATTCATTTCAACCTCCATGTGTTTCTAACTCTTATACCTCATTTTTTTGAAAGACTACATCGGAAATCTTATCATTTGATTATATCGATGCTTTTTTCCTGGTTTTGTAACCTCATTTTTTGAAAATCTACATCGGAAATCTTATCATTTGATTATATCGATGCTTTTTTCTTCATTTTGCAAAAGCAGGTAACACCGAAAAACTCATCTTATGCCCATATCGGTGCTTTTTTCGCCATTTTTTAGAAAAATCAGCATCGAAATCTTGTAAAAAAATGATTTTCGGTGCTGATAATTGAAAAAATAGCGTTTTTGAGCACCGGAAACTTTTATACGAGCTATTTCCGATGTAAAATTTTGATTTTTAGAATTATAATATCTAAAAATGCTACAGTACACAAAAAGGGTTGCACAAACCACATATGTAATTTATGCAACCCAAAACAAACCTATTGGTTTATTTAATCTTACACTTTTATTTTAATTCCCCATTTTCGTTGCTCTCTCGAGCATAAGTATAATATATAATATTACAAAAATCAACGAAAATAGTTTACATAAAATTCCTTCATAATCTTCTTGACGTAAACTGCACGATAGATTTCTATTTAAAGCTTATAATACTTTTCTACCTGCTCTCTTGAAACATTCTTAAATGCCTCATTCTTAGTTACCGTAGCATAAAGTGACTCAAAGTCCGGCAGAAAATTTTTCAGACTATCTACAAGTGCTTCCAAGCCCTGCTCTAACCCCTCTTCTCTTCCTTCTTCCCTTCCTTCTTCCCTAAGAATCTCCCCATATTTAATTTCATCAAATTCTGTTAGACACATGTTGACTACCTCCCTTCGATGTTTTTCCAAAAATTCTTTTAGAATTCCTTCTTTAATTGATTCTGTGACGGCTTTATCTACTGCTGTTCTCAAGTCATTTGTCCTACCATATAGCTTTATCTTTGCAATGAATAAAGAATACTCTCTCAATATCCGACATTTTTCCATCAATGCTTTATTATGACCACTATTAATATTTATCATTGTAGCAGTCCATTCATATGCATTGCTTCCATCTTTTGTCTCAAAGGAATCTGATAATCGTAATTCTGTCTGTTCCTCTGCCATATCATCATTCGAACCATTATAGAATACAATATATTTAGGTGTAGGAATTTTTATCAGCCTTTTCCCATATAAGCTTTCTCCATCCTTTATTAACTGCCGATACAGATCAGCAAAATACATAAATCCGCGTAAGGGCATATTGGGATTATAGGAAGCCTGATGCTCATACAGGTTCAGATTAGCATCCAAAACAAAGGATACGTCATTTTTCATCTTCATATATATTACATCTTCCAATGTAGTATATTCAAAATCTTCTACATCTGTATAATCTGTATTATTCACTGCATTATACAGGCTAATTGCATTCTCTTTACTCTCTCCAAATAGAAAACGGAACAGGGAATCCTTTACTTTTCGATTTACTTTCACACCATTATTAGCGTTCATTTGCATCTCCTTTTACTATTAATATAAATATATTATAGCAAGCAGATATATCTTTGAAAAGTAAAACATTCTATTAATATGTAGTAATTGATATGTTGTTTTTATTACATTATAACATAATGCAATTATCCGGCAACGCTTATTTTGACTATTCATTTACTCCAAATAAATATCTTTTTCACATCTCTTCCATTCGCCGATTTCCCGTATCTCTTATCCTTTTCTCATAGAATTATTACTTTCTGTTATTTACAGGTAAATGTAACCTTTTGATCCGAATATTCTATTTATTCATCCTTATGTGTATTATCTACTGGGCTACACATGGGATATCGTTCTCTGCTGCCCATGCTTCTGCATAGCTTCCTGCAGGAGTATAGATGGTTACGTTTGGACTATCATAAAATGGGTCTATCATTTCCGTTACGGATGCAGGAATAATTATACTTTCCAATATTGCACAATCTCTAAATGCTTTCAGACTGTAGACAAAGTATGTTTATTAAATGAGTTGATGTATATTAATGAAAAAATATACATCAGCTTGTTTTTTTGTATCATAAATGGTAAAGAAAAGTTTATATTTTATAAATTTGCTAAACTAGAATTTGTCGATTTTCGCATACTGAGATTGAACGATCGAATCTTTTTTTGAGGAGAAAACAGTGTTAAGGGCATAGGAGAATGAAATGAGTTGTCATGCCCCGAGAAGAGCAATGTCAATGCTGGTGTGAGAAAAAAACGGGGCATGTGAAGTAGAAACGGGTCACCATGCCCCGAGAAGAGATAATATCAATGCTAGTGTGAGAGAAAAACGGGGCATGTGAAGAGAAATCAAGCCACTATGCCCCGAGAATCTCACCACGTACGAGCAATGCCAACCTCGATTCCGCTCCGCTTCATCTCGGTCGCATGCTTCGCACTATAAAATAACAAAAACACAGCCAGTTGCAAGTAAACTTGCACATGTCTGTGTTTTTATTATTTT
>JALEWA010000026.1 GCA_022788085.1 Lachnospiraceae bacterium | reverse complement strand
ATGCAGAATTCCAATAAATGGTCACCTCATTGGTTGAATAGCTGCCTGTCATATCTGCCAAAGATTTTGCCGGTGCTGTCGCTTTGGTAAAGATTTGTTTTGCGGTATCATCAGCCAGCCAGTCACAAGGTCCACCGGAAAGCATTCCAGGCATTGCTTTTCCAAGAAAACCGGATGGTCTGTGATGTGGATGCTTGATTGCATCTGTTCCACAGCCTGTTAAATAGCATAATCCCATCGGATTTCTTCCAAGCAGATAATGTATCTGTGCCGTAGCAGCTGCCAGATATTTTTTCTCTCCAGAGAGTTTGTATGCATCATATAAATGTAATCCGTTATTGGCTGTATCAAGGTTGCTTCCCCACGTATACCCGTTTTTCAGCAATGCTGTAGCATACCCGTCTTCTTCAACGATTTTAAGGCGCTGTTCTGCCAGTTCCAACATAGATTTAGCGATTTTCTCCTTAAGTTCCTTTGAGGTAGAATACTCTGTTGAAAGATACGCAGTATTGCCATAGCTTCCCATTTCCACCCATCCATAACCGTGATAAATCTTTTCCTGAGCCAGCTCTTCAAAATCCTGTCGATATTGTGGTTCTCCAAAAGCCTTATACAACTCCGCTGCTGCCCAATACCTTTCATCCTTATCACATTTATCACCATACTCACCTGTATTGATTTCCTGTGGATTTTTAAATCCACCCGGAAGCTCCATTTCTTTTAAAGCTTTATAGGCTTTCTTAGATGCCTGCTCCAATTTCAGGGCATAGTTCTCATCATATTTCTTAAAAAAACGGATAGCCATGGCAGTCACTGCTGCAAAATCAGCTGTTGCGGTAACAGATACCGGGCTGATTACAAGCTCTTCTTTTTCCTTTTCCGGCATAATAAAACCACAAAAGTTGTAGCAGCTTACCTTATGATATAATGCTCCATCCTCGCGTTGCATTTTCATCATCCAGTCAAGCTCATATTTGATTTCAGCCAAATAAGCAGGCAGTTCCTCTTGTTTGTAATCAGGAGCAGGATTATGATACTGATCTGCCAATTTTTCATTTGCTTCATAGGCTAATAATAATTGAGCCACTGCCATAGCTCCCGGCACTACATATCTTCCATAATCACCCGCATCGTGCCAACCTCCGGTCACATCATATTTTTGATTCGTGCCATAAACAACTGCCTTTTCTGTATGGCATGCAGCATGTGCAAATTCGCCTGCTGATTTTTGGGATAATTCGCATCCACATCTCTGCAAATAGAAAAAATGCATCGCTTTCTGAAACACATCCGCATATACCTTTTCACCTATTTCAAACGTGTCTGATTCACCTAATCCTTTTGCAATAATATAATATTTTCCATTGTCCTTCAGTTCTGAAAAATCTCCAACAAAGTTGGTCTCTTTTGCTGCTTCATTGATTATCTTCTGATCTGCGCTTCCTTGTAAAACGCAGCTTCCATCACTTCGCAAAACGCAAAACTCTACTGGTTCTTCTGATTGGAAAGTGACTCTTTTTATCATATCCGGCTGATAACCACACTGATTCACAAATACTCGTTTATACATCCTTTCGCCCCCATATTGTTCTTTAATATATATATCTTACGAAAATACATTGTGTTTTTCCATAGTAATTATTATAGTATTTTTCAGTAAAAATTCCTTATCTCTGTTTGCAATATTTAGAATATTTCCAATTCAATTTTACTATTGTAGGACAATTTTTTGATGTTATTATGTAATTATACAACAAGCAGATTACAAATATTTCTTATTTTGTATCTGTTCAGAACCCCTTTGGGCTCAATGACCAGTTGTTGTGTAAAACAGAGAATCGAAAATTTTTTTCTGCTCTGAATCTCTGTTACTTTGTGGATAAAAACAATGATTTTATACGAAGACAGTATCCTTGTGGATAAATTATAATCACTGATATTCTATCCGCTTCTTTTTCGTCTTTCGAGACGATTTTGAATATATTTATTAGCATTTGTGCCTTCAAATTTAATACTTATCCACCGTCATTTTGCTATTCAGCTTTTGCGATAGATTCGCTTTTTTACAGCGTTTCCGCTACAATAGAAATATAAAATCTTGCGGAAAGAAGGTGGTCTGAATGCCAGTTAATATCACAGAAGAATTCGTTCGTCAGCTTATGGCGCAGGTTGATTTTCTGACGAAACAAAATAGCTCGTTAACAGCTACTGTTGACAGCATGAATCAAACTATTGCTGAGCTGAACCAGACCATTCGGGAACTGAAGGAGCAGTTAAACAAAAACTCCAAAAACAGTTTGATATTGTCAATATTGGTTGACACATTTATCTCAAAGATATCACTGACTATGCAGCCAGGTCCAAAGATTGATAGTATCTCTGGCGCTTGATGATCGGAGGAAGCCCACCATTAGCAGAGCAGATCCTCCTGTTATTC
>JALEWA010000021.1 GCA_022788085.1 Lachnospiraceae bacterium | reverse complement strand
ATATATTTCACGCAGGATAAGTTTTCATTCTGCAAGGCGGAGAAATGAGGCGTAGTGGTGGCTACGTCGATTGACGACAACGCTGCAGATGGAAATTTAGACAAGTGAAATAGGTTGTTAATTGACGTGGGTTATACTAGTAATCAAGCTGGTACAGTTTATCCTCTTCGGCTGCGAGGTGTATCTGAGTCAAGTCTATCACACGCAGGCTGAAGTTATCACTATAAGCAGTGTGTTTTTTTATTCATTAGCTTGTAAGAAGCATAGAATTCCGGGTGTTCCTTGAAGGCGTGTAGTCAAGGAAACCGATAAGGATTGCTGGTTTAATATGACTGTAATCTTCGCCACGATTAATTTGAACAAAGGAACGACATAGATAGCTGATTGAGCGATCTTGCCAATTAAGGTTGGTTGTAATCTGCATTTCAAGATTTAGTAGAAGGCTGTTATTTACAGTAACATTGATGTCAAGACAAAATTCCTTGTCTGTGATAGATTCACCAAGGATAATAGGATTGGTGATTTCGGCTGAAAGAGGCGTATCTTCATCAACATGCAGCAGGGAACGGATTAATCCGCATAAAACTTTGTTATTAGATTGTAATACAGCGCGAAACATATAGTCGTTAGTCATGTTGTAGGGGATTTCACCCGTTGCTTCCTGTAGGGAGTGAAAGATAACGGAATTGTTTTGATTTTCTTGCATTTTTAGATTTGTCCTTTCTTTTGTGAATAATATGGCGAAATGCCTGAATCAAGACAGTACAAGAATTTGTATCGGAATGTCAGAACTGATGAGATAGAGTATAGCAGAAAGTGGAGACTTTGTGTTTGATTTTAAGAAGATATGTAACTGTTCAACAGATTTGCGTATTTACTACGTAGATTTACTGAACGGTTACCACATACTAATTAATAGAAAGTAGATATACCTTGTAAAATATCTCACAAAAATGGAAATTACGTGCCTGATTATTGAAAAGGCTACATTTGCACGTAATATACTAAGTAACTTAATCCCACAAGCATGAAATTACGTGCCTGGCTACTAAAAAGCTACATTCGCACGTAATATGCCAGGTATCTCTATCCCACAAGCATGAAATTTACGTGCCTGGCTATTAAAAAGACTGTACTCGCACGTAAAAGGGCATATTAGCTACTTTACAACCCTCTGAACAGTTACGAAGATTTTACTTTTTTTGTGAATAAAGGATACGAGTTATTAAGGGATGCTGACAAGGAATTAGAGCACATTAACAAGAAGAGGACTCTAGCTAAAGCGATTATCAGATGGAGCAGAGAAACACAGTTATCGATTATTATACTGGTTTATAAGGTAGAATGTATATGCAGTAATGAGTACAGAAAAGACAGATTAGTTTTCTATGACCGATATGCATCACTTTCAAATGAAAATATGGCAAAGAAGATATGGAAGGAAAGCGAATATTGGCAGGGAAGCAGCAACCTCCCGATATAAAATGTTTCTTGTTCATCACAAAGAATAGAAAATATGTTTGGATATATCTTGACATAATAATAATATTGTATTAGTATACCTTTAAAAGCTGGATGTATTGTTTTATTCTGTTTCCGGAGGTGACAAAAATGCAATTTTTACAACAGATGATGAAAGAAACAGAAGGATTGCTTCGGGAAACCAAAAGGCAGGAAAGAGTTCTCAAAAGAATTCTCAAGATTTTGCAGCTTGCAGGGGAACAAAGAGATAATACGAAAGCAGTTGTATTGTTGATGTTGGATTATGAGCAGCATGAGCAAAGAATGAGATTGGAACAAAAAGGGATGCCTCAGGGAATCAGCGGGAAGCAAAAAGAGGAATATGAAAAGGATTTACAGCTTTTTCATGATTACGTTGTACTTCTTACAGAATACAATGGAAGAAAGCGGTGAATAGAAGGGAGATTACACTCCCTTCCTCTTTTTATGCTTATTAAGCTCATCGTATTTCTGCTGTGTCTTATTTCTTTTTGCAGCCTTTTGGCTTTTCAGTTTGATATAGTCCAGAATATCCTCTTTATCACGTTTATCCAGAAGACGGAAATGATTCAGTAATTCGGATTCCTTAGCAGACAAGTGGATTTGTTTTTGTGGAATAGCCATATCAGAAGACTTTGAAATAAAAGAGTCCTGCTCAGAATTATTTTGTACTACCAATTTTAAAAGAGAGTCTACAGGAACCTGATATAGTTCTGCTAAGGTACATATTGCTTCCAATGGTGGGAGAATACGACCAGTTTCATAATGAGAGTAGGTCTGACGGATAATGTTTAGATGTGATGCAACAAATTCTTGGGAATATCCATGATGAGTTCTTAACACCTTGAGATATTCTCCGAGGGCTTTATCAGTCATTTTTGTCATCTCCTTTTGTTGAACGAAAATAGGTGCTATTTACAGTATACGTAAAGAAGGGGAAAATATGGCTAATACCAATAGCACCTGGGATAGATATAAATTTAAGAATTCGATATCTTATAAAACAGAAAAAGAAATGCTATTTAGAATAGCAAATAAGAACGCTATTTTGAAAAGACATAATTTATTTACCTTTTACACATTCTGTGCTACAATGACAATAATTATGTCTATTTATTAGGTAGCTCATCATAGAAAGGATAAATACATGAATATCGTATTATTATCAGGTGGTTCCGGTCAGAGAATGTGGCCGTTAAGTAATTCTATAAGGTCAAAGCAGTTTATCAAACTCTTTAAAAATGAGCAGGATGAATATGAATCCATGGTACAAAGAGTATATCATCAGATAAAGGCAGTAGATGAAAATACAGAAATCATGGTGGCAACAAGCCAGTCGCAGGTAAGTGCGATTCGCAATCAACTGGGAGACCAGGTATCGATCTGCATCGAGCCATGCAGAAGGGACACATTTCCTGCCATTGCTTTAGCGGCAGCAAAGCTTCATTACGAGAAGAAGGTTGGAAGAGAAGAGCCTGTAGTTGTGTGCCCTGTGGATCCCTATGTAGATAATTCCTATTATGAGGCAGTAAACCGTTTGGGTGAGCTTGCAGCAAAGGGAGATGCGAACCTTACGTTGATGGGTATTGAGCCGGTTTATCCAAGTGAAAAGTATGGTTATATCATTCCAAAGGAAAATGCGTCTGTTAGTGACGTAAAGTCTTTTAAGGAAAAACCAACAGTAGAGGTTGCAAAGGATTATATTTCGCAGGGAGCACTATGGAATGCCGGAGTATTTGCATTCAAGCTTGGCTACCTGCTTGATAAAGCGCATGAATTACTTGACTTTACCGATTATAAGGATTTACTGAATAAGTATGAAACAGCAACAAAAATCAGCTTCGATTATGCTGTTGTTGAAAAAGAGGACAAGATTCAGGTAATGCGCTATGCAGGAGATTGGCGTGATGTAGGAACCTGGAACATGATGGCAGAGGTCATGTCTGATAAGACAAAAGGAAATGTTGTTCTGGATGACACCTGCGAGAATACAAATGTTGTAAATGAACTGGATATTCCAATCCTTTGCATGGGTTGTAAGGATATGGTTATAGCAGCAAGCTCTGATGGTATTCTTGTGGCTGATAAGGAACAGAGCAGCTATATGAAGCCATATGTGGAAAATATGAAGCAGGAAGCTATGTATGCGGAGAAATCATGGGGAATCTATAATGTCATTGATGTTCAGGAGGATTTCATGACAATAAAGGTACTGCTGAATGCAGGACATGAGATGAAGTATCACAGTCATAGCAGCAGGGATGAGGTCTGGACGATTGTTTCGGGCACCGGTGTGGTTGTGCTGGATGGCAAGAAGCGTGATGTCGGAGTAGGGGATGTGATTAGAATTCCTCGTGGCTGTAAACATACGATTAAGGCAGAAACGGCAATCCGATTGATTGAGGTTCAGCTTGGGCAGGACATTGATGTAAAAGACAAGACAGTTTATGAGTTATAGATTGCACACAGCAAATTTGTACTTTGCACAAATTTGCGGAATTTGAAGAAAGCATGGTGATTAAAGTGATGAAATTTACAAAAATGCAAGGCTGTGGAAATGATTATGTTTATGTTAACGGTTTTGTGGAAAAGCTGGAAATGCAGGCAAAGCCGGATATTGTAAGACGCTTAAGTGACAGACATTTTGGAATTGGCGGAGATGGCGTGATTTTTATTAATCCATCCAGGATTGCTGATTTTGAGATGGAGATGTGGAATGCTGACGGAACAAGAGCACAAATGTGTGGAAATGGAATCCGCTGCGTCGCAAAGTATGTGTATGATTATGGTCTGACAGATAAGACAAGCCTTACGATTGAAAGCTTTGGTAAGATTAAGTATATTGATCTGACATTGGAAAATGGCAAAGTTTCTCAAGTTAAGGTAAACATGGGGGCGCCTATACTGGCAGCCAGGGAAGTTCCTGTTGTTTCAGAAAATGAGCGGGTAATTGATGAAGAAATAGAGGTGGATGGAAATACATATAGAATGACCTGCGTTTCCATGGGAAATCCTCATGCAGTTGTTTTTATGGATGACATTAAGAACCTGGAAATTGAGAAAGTCGGTCCTTACTTTGAAAATCATGAACGTTTTCCGGAAAGAACAAATACAGAGTTTGTCAAAGTCATTGATAGAAATACAGTAGAAATGAGAGTATGGGAACGTGGAACAGGTGAAACGCTTGCATGTGGAACAGGATGTTGTGCAATTGTAGTAGCTTGCTGCCTAAATGGATTGACAGAGAACAAAGTAACGGTCAAGGTGTTAGGAGGAGAGCTGTTATGTGAATGGGATAGAGAAGAGAATCTTGTTTATATGACAGGTCCGGCGGTTTCTGTATTTGAGGGCACTATAAGCATATAGATTTGGAGGGAGTCCAATAAGACTCTTTCTTTTTGAGGAGGACAACATGCTTTTTCCAAGTGAAGTATTTTTGTTTGTATTTTTACCGGTCGTGTTGGTAATTTACTATGGTTTATTAAGAAAGAACATGGTTTTAAAGAATACATTTCTGCTTCTTGCCAGCCTTTTTTTCTATGCATGGGGAGAACCAAAATATGTATTCCTGATGATTGCTACGATTCTGTTCAATTGGTTTTATGGTATCTTAATCGATAAGGTTCGTGACAGGAAGATACCGGTCAGAGTGATTATGTGCCTGATGGTATTTACCAATGTGGGAATCCTGGGTTGGTATAAGTATAGTGGTTTTGCCGTTTCACAGGTAAACAGATTCCTGCATACGAATCTGACCGTACCTGAAGTAGTATTGCCAATTGGTATTTCCTTCTTTACCTTTCAGGCAATGTCTTATGCCATTGATGTGTATAGAGGAAATGGTAAGGTTCAAAAAAATCCGTTGCAGGTAGGTCTGTATGTGTCATTGTTTCCACAGTTGATTGCAGGACCGATTGTACGATATGAAACAGTTGCCGAACAGATTGAGCACAGAGTAGAGAATTGGGCAGATTTCTCTGCAGGCGTAACAAGGTTCTGTGTCGGACTTGGTAAAAAGGTATTAATTGCTAATAATATGGCAGTAGTTGCAGATGCCGCCTTTAACCTGATTATCAATGATGAGTTTCAGGCATCTATGGGTATGGCTTGGCTTGGAGCGATTTCCTATACGCTGCAGATTTTCTTTGACTTTTCAGGATATTCTGATATGGCAATCGGACTGGGCAGGATGTTTGGCTTTCATTTTGAAGAGAACTTTAATTATCCATATATTTCCAAAACAGTATCAGAATTCTGGAGAAGATGGCATATTTCCTTACAGACATGGTTCCGTGATTATGTGTATTTCCCATTAGGTGGCAGTCGTGTATCAAAGCCAAGAATGATTTTGAATTTATTAATCGTATGGGGGCTTACCGGTATCTGGCATGGTGCAAACTGGACCTTTATTGCATGGGGACTGCTTTATTTTGTCATTCTTACCTTTGAAAAACTGTCAGGACTGTCCAGGAAAAATTACTGGTGGGGACATATTTATACGATGGTGCTTGTTATCATCGGATGGGTAATCTTCCGTGCAATAAATCTTGGTGATGCCATTCTTTATATTAAGGCAATGTTTGGCATTGGAGCAAAGGGTATTATAGATAAGGCTGTTTTTGCATATATTGCACAAAATTGGATTTATTATGTATTTGCACTGATTGGATGTGCACCGATTATGCCATGGATTGACAAGAAGCTCGCAAACAATAAGGTATGGCAGATCGTTTATGCGGTTGGCATGGTTGTTGTTCTTGTCGTATCGGTATCTTTCATCAGCAACAATGCCTATAATCCGTTTATTTATTTTAACTTTTAGGGAAAGGATGAATGACTATGAAGAATCGTGATAAGTGGATAGCAATTGCATTTCTGGCATTTATCCTTATTCTGCCGGCGGTAACGCTGGTGCGTGGATTTCTTCCGCAGGAGGAAACAGCAATAACAGATGAACAGTCAGAGATGATGAATGCAAATGGAACCATGCAGGATGGACAACATGGAAATGCTTCTTCGGAGGAAGCATCTCAGCCTGAGCCTGAGCAGCAACTTCCCTGGTTTACCAGAGTGCAGAATACACTCAATAATTTTACAAACCGTTTGTTTACCAGAACAAAGCTGATTGCCTTTAATACAGAACTGACTTCTTTACTGACAGGTGGAACCTATATGGAATCCACACAGGTGCTTTTGGGAAAAAATGACTGGCTCTTTTATAAAACGGAGCTTGATGGACATCCAATCTGGGATTATATGGGGATTAACCATTTTTCGGAAGAAGAACTTGCGACGATGGCAGCAAATCTGACCCAGATGCGTGATTATTTTGAAAACGAGCGTGGAATTGATTTTTATCTTATAGCATTGCCAAATAAGGAAATGATATATGAAGAAAATATGCCTGATACGATTGCAAGGGTAAATGAGGTATCAAGGGCAGACCAGGTCGCAGAATATATTTGGAATAATACGGATTTAACCTATATTTATCCAAAGCAGCAACTGCTTGATGCAAAGCAGAATCACCAGATCTATTATCAGACGGATACACATTGGAACCAGATAGGTGCTTTTATTGGAATGCAGGAAATTCTTAAGGAGGCATATGGAACCTATGCGGACGTGGATTCTGTATCCTTCCGTATTGATTCGCAGAGCTTTGCGGGTGACCTGGCAACGATTGGCGGCGTAGCTGATAAGTATGCAAAAGACACTGTTTATGTGTTTGAAAAGGAGTCTGCTGATCCTGCACAATACCGGGATGAGGTAGCTTTGGTTGTAGGTGACTCTTTTTCCGGCTTTTTATCAACAATAGCAAAGGGGTACTACAAAGAGGTACATTGGATATATACCACAGATTTCAAGATGGATATGGTGGATGAATATGACGCAGATGTCATTATTTGGGAAACGGTGGAACGATATATGGAAACCTTCCTGAATGAGAATTTGTTGACAAAATAAAAGATACGAAAGGAGTCCGAAAGGACTCTTTTTTCGAAGAGAATACGAAGGATGAAGAAAGGAGTAAGCGTGGAAGAACAACAGTTTAACATATGCATGGAGCGGATGAGGAATGGCGATAAATCAGCGCTGCATGAGGTATATGAGACGTATATTGGCTATATCTATAACATTATTTTGCAGGTGGTGCAGAATAAAGAGGATGCTGAGGATGTAACGAGTGAATTCTTTATTAAACTGTGGAAAATCTCAGATCATTTTAAGTCTGAGCATGGACATAGGGCGTGGCTAGCCTCAATTGCAAGGAATATGGCAATCGACCTCTTGCGTAAAAGGAAGAAGGAAGTATTAACAGAAGAGTTTTTGGAGGAAGCGACGCAAGATAATCTGGAGGAAAAGGTCATAGAAGACATATCCTTACAGCAGGCGCTTTCAAATCTGCAAAACAGTGAGAAAGAGATTGTACATTTGAAGATATGCGGAGCCCTTACCTTTCAGGAGATTGCAGGTATATTGGGAATCCCGTTTGGAACGGTAACATGGCGCTATCAGAATGCTATAAAGAAATTAAAGAGGTGCGGATATGAGTAAGAATCTGGAAATGGAATACAAGAAACAGATACAGAACAATGTACCTGATTTGTGGAATAGAATAGAGGCCGGATTGGAAGAGAAGAGAACGAGG
This sequence comes from Lachnospiraceae bacterium, assembly GCA_022788085.1. Lineage (GTDB taxonomy): Bacteria > Bacillota > Clostridia > Lachnospirales > Lachnospiraceae > COE1. Next base: position 451 of record JALEWA010000021.1, on the reverse strand, counting down.
CCTAAGAGAAGAAAAAGACCATACATCATTGGTGGTGGTATTTTAGCGGCAGGACTTTGTGTGGCAGTTGCTTTGCCGGTATTCACAAGGAGTACGAAGAATTATAGTGCTTCTGATTCAGTAGCTTCTGCAGATATCGCTATGGAGGCTGCTGAGGACAGCATGGAAAACGCAATGGTAATGGAAAATGTGGAGGGAGAATTGCAGGAGGAAGCAAAGAAAAGTAACATTTTGACGATAAGAGTCAGGATTGACGATGTCATACAAACAGAGCAAGGAACAGAATACCAGGCACTTGTGATAGAGGAAACATCAGGTACCTTAGAGAAGGAAAGTATAATTATGCTTCGTCAGGACAATCAAGAAGCGGTAATATTAGAGTCACAGAAGGAATATACAATCGAAGTAGAGGAATCTGATGGGCAATATTATCGGATTAAATCGATAGAGA
>JALEWA010000002.1 GCA_022788085.1 Lachnospiraceae bacterium | reverse complement strand
CAATCACCTCCGCTTTGTTCTTAGAAAGAACTTCTCTTAATATATCATCTCTTATGCAGTCATCTATCGCCTGTCTGATTCCCTGCTCTTTACCTAGTCTACTTATATTTTCCCTTACCCGTTCTACGAAAATAGCATATTATTTATTCTCTTTACTACCAAACAGGAAACGGAAAAGCCTGTCTTTGTATTTTTTATTAACATTTGTATCCGACATATTTATTTTCTCCTTTTAGTATAACAATTTACCATCGTATTTACAATGATTTCATCAACAATGTAACTGCTTAGAAAACGAACATATGTTTCTTTTAGCATACTAGCATAACAATATATTATTGTCAAGGTAAATATGGCATATAATATTCATGCTTTTCAGAAAAGCGATTTTATACTTTGAAGGTTTGCGATATACCCTTTTTAGTTAAAGTAATGGGACTGGTTATTATTTTATCTTTTCCCATTATATTAGGCTATATATTGTAATATGATCGGTTTCCCACTTGAAGGCTGTATAATACAATAATATTATTTCGCCTAAATAAGAGGTTTGTATCGTTTCTAATTTGCACTTTCCAAGGATTTTTTCGGCAATATATTTATTTTTTTCAATCGGATTCGTTATCACTATGGCTTTAACAGGTTCATTCCTGCATAGTTTTTTACATGCCAATACCCTTTTTACACCGTCTAACACTTCATATCTATTATAAAATGGGTCTTTGTATACATAAAATGGTTTTTGTACCCCTTGTTCTTCTATGCTCCTCAGTATTTCCTCGTCAGGTTCTTGAATATATATTTTTTCTAACATAATTAATTTTTTTGCTCTCTATATGCTTATACTGATATTTATATAAAATACGCCATAACTTCTCGCCCTCTTTTTTAATCATAACATGCAAGCACAAAAAAACCAACATGTTACTGTTGGTTTTCTCTGTATGGGCTTTAACCTGTTTCGGGCACTATTGCAAGAAAGGAAAGGTTGTTATTTGCCAGAGTCAATTAATCCCAGCAATCGTTCTTTTACGAAATTGCAAGAACTTGTATCTACCAGGTTAGCAACATCTATCTTAAGGTATTTTACAGCACTGCAAGCAGCTTCTTTCATCGTTACATTCTTATGCCCTATCAATTGTAATGGTAAGCATAAGAATTCTTCTTTTGCTTCAAATGCATGATCAAAATCAAATATCGGGCATAACCCTGTTATCATCCGATTCTGGTCAAATAAAAACCCCCAATTATCCTGGTGCCGGTCACTGTTTCCTACCAGATAGTCACATAAGATCATTGTCCAAAAAGCATCTTTATAGCTACCTTCAATCAATTCCTTGAGTTCATAGTTCATGCAATAATTACCTGCTGTTACAAAGCCTGTATTCTCATTCGTAAAGCATAAGCATTTTGATACCTCTACTCCATGATAAGAACTTAGTTCGTAATCCAGAACATCAAATCCTAATTCCGCAAGTGCTTTACTCGCAATCACTTCATTTTGAGCTCTTTTACCGTCTCCACCTTTATATAAGTAAAATTCATTGTTTGCGCACACCCATGCTTTTGGTGCTACACCGTCTGTAGAAATATCGTTACAAACAAGTTCTGTATTGGTAACTGTAAAATTCTTTCCCAACAGTGATATATCTATAATGTCTCCCAGATGTCTTGTGAAAAGATTATAGCTATCCCACGTATCATTTAAAGACTCTGTTACCCAATAAAAATCTTTTAATGAAATACAGTTAAAGGTTAGAGATATCTTTGCTCTTTCAGAATCTGTTTTTGCCTGCTTTAAACCAGCAGCATTTAAAATATTCTTAGCATATGTTCTGTCTAAGCTTAGTACTCTGTTGCCACACCACCAATAGAAATTCAGTACATTGTTTAGCAGCATATCAAATTCTTCTGTCTCTTCCAAATATAAATCAAATGGTACTAATTCAGGTATTAATATTTGCACACGACCACGGGCTGTAATACTACAAACAGTTTTATCCTGTGCTTTTAAATACCAGACCTTTTTTGAGCCATGCTCTCTTTCTATACCTAAATTTTTCATGTAATACCTCTTTCTTATATTCCCAATATCTAACAATGTATTTGTGCTCGTAACTATGAGGGTACTGAATAGTTACGTACTTATTATTATCTGTATCTGATGCATATATGTCAAGTTGTGCAGTACGCCCTTTCCTATTTTTAACCAAAGATGCATTATTATGATCATAACATCCAGGCACAAAAAAACCAACATGTTACTGTTGGTTTTCTCGACTTCCTTATTTATTATTGATGTAATTTACAAGACCTTCCGCCTTAATGATTTTCTGCATAAACTCAGGGAATGGCTGTCCCTTAAAGCTCTGACCTGTTGTCTTGTCTGTGATGACACCGGAATCAAAGTCAACTTCAACTTCGTCTCCGGCATTGATTGCTTTTGCTGCTTCCGGACATTCTACGATAGGCAGACCAATATTGATTGCATTTCTATAGAAGATTCTTGCAAAAGTTTCTGCAATAACACAGCTTACACCGGCTGCTTTGATTGCGATTGGAGCATGCTCTCTGGAAGAGCCACAGCCAAAATTCTTATTGGCAACAATGATGTCTCCTTTCTTAACATTCTTTACAAAATCCTTATCAATATCTTCCATACAGTGAGTTGCAAGCTCAGCCGGATCAGAAGAATTCAAATATCTTGCAGGAATAATGACATCTGTGTCAACATTATCACCATATTTAAAAACACTACCTGTTGCTTTCATATATGACCTCCTCTATTATAACTGGCATGGGCAGGAAATCTTACCTGTAATAGCACTTGCTGCAGCAACAGCAGGGCTTGCAAGATAGATTTCGGAATCTACATGACCCATTCTTCCAACAAAGTTACGGTTTGTTGTAGATACACAGCGTTCTCCTTCTGCAAGGATACCCATATATCCGCCAAGGCAAGGTCCGCAGGTAGGTGTGCTGACTACAGCTCCGGCCTCAATAAATGTCTTTAATAAGCCTTCTTCCATTGCCTGCATATAGATAGCCTGAGTTGCAGGAATAATGATACATCTCATACCTTTTGCAACATGTCTTCCCTTGAGTACTTCTGCAGCTGTTCTAAGATCATCAATTCTTCCGTTTGTACATGAACCAATGACTACCTGATCAATTTTGATATCTTCTTTGATTTCATCTATGGTATGTGTATTTTCAGGTAAATGAGGGAATGCAATTGTTGGTCTTAAAGTACTTAAGTCAATGGTGTATTCCTCATCATATACGGCATCTTCATCTGCTTCATAGATTGTATACTGCTTTGTAGAATGTTCTTTCATGTAAGCAATCGCTTTTTCATCAACCGGGAAGATTCCGTTCTTTCCACCGGCTTCAATTGCCATATTGGCAATGGTAAAACGATCATCCATGGAAAGGTTTGCAACACCGTCTCCTACGAATTCCATAGATTTGTAAAGTGCACCATCAACACCGATCATACCGATAATGTGAAGAATTACATCTTTACCGCTAACCCACTTAGGAAGCTTTCCTGTAAGGTTAAATTTGATGGCACTTGGTACCTTGAACCATGCTTTTCCGGTAGCCATTCCAGCCGCCATATCCGTACTTCCAACACCGGTAGAGAATGCTCCCAAAGCTCCATAGGTACATGTATGTGAATCAGCCCCAATGATGACATCGCCTGCTACAGTAAGTCCTTTTTCAGGAAGCAGTGCATGCTCGATTCCCATTTCACCAACTTCAAAATAATTTGTAATCTGGTTTCTTATTGCAAATTCTCTAACACATTTACAATGCTCTGCAGATTTAATGTCCTTGTTTGGTACAAAATGATCCGGTACTAATGCAATCTTATCCTTATGGAAAACACCATCAACCTTCATCTTTTCCATTTCCTTAATTGCAACAGGACTCGTAATATCATTTCCCAGAACAAGGTCTAAATCAGCTTCGATTAATTGTCCGGCTTCCACAGATGCAAGACCTGCATGCGCAGCTAAAATCTTTTGCGTCATAGTCATTCCCATTGTCATATTCCTCCTGTCTTTTATACTTTTTCACAAGGGGGTATGCAGGCCCCTTGCAAATAAAAAGGTGTATTCTTGTTATTGAAACTTAACGTTTCATGAATTGTGTTTATCATACCACGACCAGATTCATAAATAAAATACATATATTTTATATTTACTATAACATAAAGTTATGCTATGCTTGATTTATTCAGTATTATCATATAATTCATAGGAGAAAATAAAATGACTCAGAATCTTTCTTCTTATTATGTATTTTATATGGTCGCAAAGCTGGGAAATATCTCAGCAGCTTCCAAGGAGCTTTTTATCAGTCAGCCAGCTGTTAGTAAATCAATTAATAAATTAGAAGGAAATCTTAATACAAAGCTGTTAATCAGAAGTTCGCGCGGTGTTACCATGACAAAAGAAGGCGAAATCCTTTATGAGCGGTTAAAAGAAGCCTTTCATGCCATAGAACTTGGAGAAGAACAGCTAAAATACGAAAATAAACATGAAGTGGAACACCTTACTATTGGTGTCAGTACAACGCTCTGTAAATATGTACTGTTACCTTATTTGAAAGAATTCATCAAGAAAAAGCCACATATAAGAATTTCCATAGCCTGTCATCCTACTTATCAGACTCTTGAAGCTTTAGATAATGGTTCTATTGATATTGGTCTTGTAGGTGAACCTGATGAATCTTTTCCTCATGTTTTTTCCAGAATTCATTCTATTGAAGATATTTTTGTAACAACCCAGAGTTATCTTGACAATTTGATGATCCGTACAGGAAAGGATTTTCATGATCTTGTAGATCATAGAGAACTATTTAAAGATGCAACATTAATGTTGATGGATAAAGAGAATCTGTCAAGGCGCTATGTTGACCAGTTCATTCTTGCAAATGAGATACAGGCTGAGAACTTGATTGAAGTTTCCACTATGGATTCACTTATTGAATTTGCAACGATTGGCATCGGTATTGCATGTGTGATTAAGAATTTTGTAGAAAAAGAATTAAAAAACGGTACTCTGATTGAATTACCTATGCCATTTGATATTCCAAAAAGGAATATTGGATTCGTCTACCGTAAGAAACAATATAAGAATCCGGCATTGGAAAGTTTTCTTGATTTTTACAGGAATGATTCTTTATAATTTCATACATGATATAAAAATTCCTCACACCCTTATGAGATGTGAGGAATTTTCATTTTTATTACTTGTTCTACTGCGTTTAATTTCGTCTAGTATTTGAGTTTTCTAATTAGTTATTGATAAACTTATCTTCTTCGTTGTTCCAGCTATACAGCTTACGAATCTCTTCGCCAACCTTCTCTGAAGGATGCTCAGCAGCGAGCTTTCTCATAGCCTTGAAATGTACCTGACGTCCTGCTGGAGACATATCAAGTAAGAATTCCTTAGCAAAGCTTCCATCCTGAATATCAGAAAGAATCTTCTTCATAGCCTTCTTTGTATCTTCTGTGATAATCTTAGGTCCTGTGATGTAATCACCATAT
>JALEWA010000199.1 GCA_022788085.1 Lachnospiraceae bacterium | reverse complement strand
ATATCTGATTGCCGGATAATCTCCATCAATTGTTCCAAGAGCAATTACATTATCCTTGCCAAAACGCTCTTCTACTATCTTAATTCCTTCCAAATTGTTCTGTTCCATGTTAGTCCTCCTTCAGTCCATTTCTATAGCATCGACACATATTTTCAAAATGACAAAAAAGACTTCCTCTTCACCTATATACTTTTGCTTTAAACCTGGAAACATCTCTACCATCTCCTGATATACCGTGATGGAGGTTTCCTTTACTGCTCTTGCACTTACACGAATCCATTTTCTGGTATGAAGATTGTAACTGGCTAAGCTCACATTAGGATTTTCCAGTATCTCACTAAATAGCTTTTTTCGCTTATCTGTTGCAATATACAAAAATTCCTCATCACAATATATCATTCCCATGGGACGTTGATTCGGTTTGCTGTCACTAGTGGTTGCAAGGAAGAAATATCCACAATCTCGAATAAACTCATAAGCAGTCCTTATTGAAAGCTTTGTATCGCTCTCCTGCGGTAAAGATGCCTGATCATTCAGTAGATAGTCAATACTGCATCTAAGAAGCTTACTCAGCTTAATCAGTTTTTCCGTTTCTGGAAATGCCATGTCAATTTCCCATCTTGAAACAGACTGCCTGGATACACCTAAAATCTCCGCCATCTGCTCTTGTGTAATTCCTATTTTCTTCCTAAGAAATGCTATTTTCTCACCAGTCGTCATCTATTTGTCACCTCGATACATAAAATATAATGTATCTGTTCAGTACTGAACAGATAACATTATAATCTTATTTATGAACAGCGTAAATGTCTTTGCAGGTGCTTCATGTATCATTTGCATTGCGTCTTAAATTGTATCAATAAAATATCCCGTCACTAACGACTTTGCATAATTCTCTGCCTCTTTTGGATATTTATACCCCTTCCTTTCTGCCGTTTGACTTGCCAGCTTGCAACACCATCCTTTATTGCTGTTTCAAACTGAGCCGATGTAAAAATAATCATATCTACATCAAGAGAACCATCGTACAATACTCTTCTTTCTTTTCCCCCACCAAGTGTCGGTTCCACAAAAGATATTTTGACATCGCCAAGTTTTTCCGGATAATCTCCATATAACCATTTGTCTGTATGATCTGTTGCAATAACAACATCCAAATCGGAATACTCATCAGATTTTTACTGTATCTCTGGTTGAGGAACCAATCAAAACAATTGCTTTTATATCCTCTTCCTTCTTAGCCAAAGTAAGCAGTTTATCTTTTTTCTGCCCATTCCCCAATTCTCAAGTGGTGGCTCATTTCAACACATACTAATTTTTTTCTACCTTAACAGATTGTTATTTTTCGTTCTTCGCTACATTTTTCTCTAATTTAAATGCTACACAGGAAATCAGAGTAGTAATCGCTCAAATTACACCGACAGATGCTATATTTCCAGTTATAATCAATATAATTCCTGCCACTAGACCAATAATTGCTAAAACAGTTAACAGTTTTACAGCTAATTTCATTCTAATATCCCCCCACAGAATCTCCACTTTTTCTTTCATAGCCAATCCCTGCGCGCCTTGCCTAACTGCAAAGATCCTTGACTTGTAATGTGTACTGCTTTCCATCCTTTATGAAATGAGTGCCACACTGTCTGAATTGAAAAGAAACATTTTGTCTGATACATTGTTCTCTGATATCCAATACCCAGTCATAGTCTAATGCTCTGGCATTTTTATCTGATTCTCCACCTACTACAACTGCCTCTATTCCGTCCAAATATTTCTCCAAATCAATTCTTTCTATCAATGGCTGCGCAGTAATCTGCTTATACTTAATCGGAAGCCTCTGAAAAACCGACAGCTTTCTATCCGCATTTTCCTGATTTTCAACAGTACAACAGACTACTACATTATCGTATCCATTCCCCCAGTTCTCCGGAATACATTGCATAAATCGTTCTATTCTCTTTGTCAAGAATAAAAATGTACAATCCGATCTTTCACGAATAATATCCCAACATTCGCTTCTCCATTGATCTGCGTCCTCAAGCAAAAAATCACTGGAAAAACACAAATAAATCAAACCTGATCCTGCCTTGTATTCACCATTTTTCTTCTTTGCTGTTAATCTGTAAAAATTGTCATTTCTAACGATTGTATTGGTATCAATTCCACGCTTTGCATCACCCTTATGGATATAGCAGAACTTACATCCTTCGCTGCATCTGTGGCAGCCTCTCCACGGATCCCATCTTCCCATATTTTCATCAACTCCAATAAATACTTTTTATGACTTTCCTGTTTCCCAAGTATACCGTTCTATAGTTCTTTAACATATATCCTGGAAGGTTCTCCTTCAATGTCATTCATTATTTGATAAAACTCACATCCATATTTTTCATACAGACCTTCATGGTTTGTTGAAATATATACTTTATGAACATCCTCTGACTTTGCGATTCTTGC
>JALEWA010000185.1 GCA_022788085.1 Lachnospiraceae bacterium | reverse complement strand
AAGGAGGAAGAATCATGGAAAAGATAAGTATTATTAATAAAAGAGAAGTGGCGCAAAACAAGAAAATAAAGCAGGCACAGAGAAAAGCAAGAAGATATTATGAGGAGAAAGTATTTGAAAAAGTTAGAAATGCTCCCAAGGCAAAGATTCGAAAGATTGTAGAGCTAGATGATATTTCATTTGCAGAGTATAGGACTTCGAATAACAAAGCAGATAAGATTTCAGCGCCTGAATTGTCAAAGGAACAATTGATAGAATTATGTAAGAAAGCGGAACTTACAGGGCGAAGTGGGAACAGATTTGAGACATATAAAAAGTTGGAGAATTTTCAAGCCGATAATGGTCTGCTCATTATAAATGCAGTAGAGTGTGATCCTGGACTTGTGCATGATGCGTGGATATATAAAAACGGTATGGATGAAGTGCTTGAAGGCATAAAGATTCTTAAAAATTCTTTGGAAATTCGGGAAGTAATTCTTGCGACCAAAGAACCCTTGAATCAGAGTCTGGATATCAAACAGTGCAAAGTGGCAGACCGTTTTCCAATGGGGTACGAGAAGAACCTGATAAAGGCTATAACAGGAAAAGAGATTCCGAAAGGGAAGCATCCGTCAGAATGTGGTATTCTGGTTCTTAATCTACAGACTATCCTCGCTATTGCAGAAATAGCAGTAAATCAGGAAATGGTAAAAGAAAAATATATTACAATTGCAGATGTATCGGAAGCTGCTGCAAAAGTAACCAGAGTTCGGTTGGGCGATTCTATTGAGGATATTGCAGCAAAATTATTTACAGATTCACAGAGAAGTGGAAAAAAGCTATATGCCGGTTCAGGAGCTATGACTTGTCATAAGGTAAAAGCAGATGAAACGATAACAGAAGAAACTTGTTACATAGCAATCGGCAATGCGCCTGATTATGAGAACGCAGGTAAATGTAAAGGGTGTAATGCTTGTACCAAGAACTGCCCTGCACAAGTAGAGGTTCAAAAGATTGTTAGATTGTCAGAGAAGAAAAAACTTACCAGTGATGATGCAAAATCATTTCATGTAGAGGCATGTATCGGTTGTGGAGCCTGCACTTATGGTTGCATGGCAGGAAAGAATGTCAGGGAGGTTATCAGATGCGCAAAAGAAAAGTTATAGTTGGAGCAATTCTCTTTATTCTATTTGCCATTTCTCTATATTTAGTAGACTATAGTAAGTTTGGTAGCGGTGAGGTCGCAAAATACAATGATGGGTATGGAACAGTTGATATGAAAGCCTATGATAATGAGATGGTACAGCATGTTTTGTCAGGCATGACACAAGAGGGAATAGATGTATATAAGACCTACTATTGGGTGGATGGTATTTTTATTATATTCTTTGGGTTATTACAATGCTTTATTTCTGCGATAACGTATGGTTTTGTTCAAAGAAAATCTATGAAGATTTTAGTTCATTTATTCCCCATTCTTAGGGGCATTTGTGATACAATAGAAAACACATTGCTATACATAACATTATGTACTTTCCCGAACATAGATTCTTCCTTAGTAGGTGCTGCAAATATTTTCACTATGGTGAAGCTTTGGACAATCAGATTATGGATGTTGGAAATCCTTGTTGGGATTGTACTAAGTATGATGATAAAAATAAATGAGAAAAGAAAGAATGCATATGACAACAAAAGAAAGTATCATTTTTGAATCCCTAAAACTTTTTTCTATTAACGGATATGATGCAGTATCCACACGTATGATTGCGCGAAGTATTCATGCTTCAGATGCTGTAATTTATAAACATTTTAAGAGCAAGCAGGAAATCCTGGATTGTATCGTTGAGGAATGCATGAAAAGATTTCAGGAGAAGTGTGCAGAAGTTAATCTGGAAACAATTCGTTGGACAGAGGTAGAAAAAATATGTATGGGCATGTTTTTGTATCAGACGACGGATGAGTGGATTACACATTTTAGACAGTTACTGCTCATAGAACAATTTAAAAATCCGAAGATGAAAGAGATTTATCAACAGGTGTTTATAGATGGCCCCATAAAATCTATGAGCAATATTTTTTCACAGTTAATTCAACTTGGATATATGAAAGAAGGAACGCCCCAGGTGTATGCTATGGAACTTTATGGTCCGTTTTTCATGTATCACACAGTGGGTGGCGAATCAGAAAGCGTTTTAAGAAATCTAAAAGAACATGTAACAAGGTTTCGAAGAAATGTTGTGACGGATTTAAGTTTACTGGAAGAAGAAAACTAAATGGATATTAGAATTACTAAAAGTAGAATCTTTGAATTATATAATTAACAATATAATAATCGGGATTCCGCTTATCGGAATCCCGATTATTATCCTTAAAAGGAAACAGTAAGCTGCATTTTGAATTGTTCTTCTCCATATACCGCATGGGGAATATCCTTCGGCATAATAAGAGTTTCTCCTTCATTCAAAATAAACACTTCTCCACCCACGGTAAATCTGCCGGTACCTTCCAGCACTGTAACCATGGCATCACCACCAGACGCATGAGTTGAAATCTCTTCACCTTTGTCAAAGGAAAAAATTGTCATACTAAGCTGCTCATTCTGCACTAGTGTTTTACTGACTACCTGTCCTTTCTGATAATCAACTAAATCTTTCAGTTTTAAGCTTACCTGTTTTTCAATATTCTTATACATATAAGACCTCCATTGTATTATATTTATTATTATTTACCAATATCTTACATATTATTTCAAGCCTATTTTAATATCTCTGCCAGATCCTGTTCAGGTGTTGTCGTCGGATGAATCTCAAAATTCTTCACCAAAAAATCTACTACATTAGCAGACAGAAATGCTGGCAGTGTAGGTCCGAGATAAATGTTTTTAATTCCAAGATGAAGCAGTGTCAGCAGAATACAGACCGCTTTCTGCTCATACCATGACAATACTAAAGTCAACGGTAACTCATTGACACCGCATTCAAATGCTTCCGCCAGTGCAACTGCTACTTTGATTGCGCTATAAGCATCATTGCATTGTCCCATATCCATGATTCTCGGCAATCCACCGATTGTTTCCAAATCCAGATCGTTGAAACGGTACTTGCCGCAAGCAAGAGTGAGTATTGCTGTGTCTGCCGGTGTCTGCTTTACAAACTCCGTATAATAATTTCGTCCCGCACGAGCTCCGTCACAGCCACCCACAAGGAATATGTGTTTCAAAGCTCCGGCTTTTACTGCATCAATAATCGTTCCTGCCACAGACAGAACTGTGTTATGCCCAAAACCAGTAGTGACCGCTTTTCCACCATTGATGCCGGTAAATTCACGGTCTGTATCAAAGCCTCCCAGTTCCAACGCCTTTTCAATTACGGGGGTAAAATCTTTTTCCTCTCCGATATGAACCATCCCTGGATATGACACTACTTCTGTGGTAAACACTCTGTCAGCATAACTCTCCTTTGGTGGCATCAGGCAGTTTGTTGTAAAGAGGACTGGTGCTGGAAGATGATCAAACTCTTTCTGCTGATTCTGCCATGCAGTACCAAAATTTCCCTTAAGATGAGAATACTTTTTAAGTTCCGGATAGGCATGTGCAGGAAGCATTTCGCCATGTGTATAGATGTTAATACCTTTTCCCTCTGTCTGTTGCAACAACAGCTGAAGATCTCTCAGATCATGTCCTGAAATGACAATAAACG
>JALEWA010000180.1 GCA_022788085.1 Lachnospiraceae bacterium | reverse complement strand
TGCTTCCTATTAACTTTTGCAAAAGAAAATGCACATCGGTTTGTGTCCGGTTGTTTGTCCGTTCCGCATTCCTTTGTGCATTATAAATATAACACAGCATTTTTCGCCTTACAAGTGCATCTATGGGGCAATCATGGGGCATCCATGGGGCAAACTCAGGGCAAAGTCAGGGCAATCGTAAGCAAATTTACTTGTCTTTATTTTCAGGCATTGGATTTCGCTTAATAAAGTCTGTATCAAACCATGCCTTGAAGTCCTCTGTTGCCTTTTTCTTCTGTACCATATCGTCAATGGATTTCTTTCTTATTTTATACTCCTCAATATTCTTTTCCGTAACAGCATCATGTATACGATAAAGAATATCAGAACAATCTACGCATACACTGCCACCCTTTCCTATATTCTCAAAGGATTCCAATAATTTCTTTTTTCTACCACAACATGCGCACTTCATGATTAATCCTCCTCTGTGTCATCATATACAAATGCATCATTCTCCACATCTATAGAGATGTATTCTCTGCCATCGGTTGCTTTTTCAAAATAAGGCTCAAGGAATTTCTGAATATCTTGGTATTGATGATTAGATATTCTAATTTGCATCTGGAACTTTCCAATCTTTTTTGTATCCTTATCCAATTCTTTTACCAGCTTATCTAGCTCTTCCTCACTCATATAATATTCAACCGCCATATTTACAATAGCTGCGTTAAATAATCGGGCCGTAATAATGCAATCATCTTCCTTAAATAAGTCAATAAGTTTCTTAACAGTAAATCCAGCAAGCATTCCGCCTCCAGCTCCTGCCACAAAACCTATAACAGCACCAATTTTCTTGTTTACCTTCTTTCCAAGCTTTTCACCTACAGCCCCTGCAGCTAATCCAGCACCATAAGTTCCTGCAAAGCCTCCAAGAAATGATGCCAACATAGATATCATATTCTTTGTATATTGAGCACCACTAATTTTCTTTGTAGAAACCCGGTATGTATCAGGAATAGAAAATACAACAAATGATATCCCTTCAACTATTACATTGCTGCGCAAAGCTTTTGCCAAGCTTTTATTGGCCGCACTACCATATATTTTTTTCTGTCCTAGTAAGACTCTTCTAGCATTTATTAAACGCTGAACAGTCTTACTTCCAAGTTGCTGTACAATCTTATCAGATGCAGGAATAAGTGCCTTACTTAATCCTGTTCGAGCAATCTGATTAGTTAATATATTTGCTGCCAGAGCTGGTCCAAACACATTTATTGCAGTATCAATTGCTGCATCACGAGCTTTCTTAGGATCCTCTGTTTTCCAGAAAGTCAATCCAAAAGACACCAATGAAGATATTCCTGCAGCAAAGGTACAGTTTATAACTCCTGTTGCAGCATCAAAGGTTAATGACTCAAAGGTGCCTGCCTTTGCAAGATTCTTTGCCTGTGCATAAGTCAACTTGCTTTTTCTGACCAATTCTGTTGCCATATCAGGATCAGTTACTCCTGGGACTTGACCGTTTACTATCCTTTTTCTCATAGCTTCAACAGCCTTATCATATTGGTCTGCAGGAACCTCCACCTTCATAGGGCTACCTGACATAATATCAAAATAACGATATTCTAATTTTCCTGTATCAGGATTTTTCTTAAAACATGCTCCAACACTTGAACTCGCTGTTTTACAGAACTTACACTGAACAGGACTTCCATTAACAAGCTTATCTGGGCCATTTTTCGCATTATCACGACCTACTACTGTCGATTTTTCGCCGCCTAACTTATCTAGTATCGCTCCTGCTTCCTCTGCATATATTCCATGGCCTGTTCCTGACTGATCCTCTCCATATGCCGCATTAAATGTTGCAGCCTCTATATTGAAGTTTTCGAGTTCACTTATTATCGCACTATCAACAAGTGAATTGGCAATTTCTTCATCAGCTCTCAACTTACGCTCAAACTTTTCAAAAAATTCCACCAATGCTTTATCCTGAAAAACAGATACAACAATATCATCTCTCTTAACTACATAGCAGCTCTTATCTTCCGAGACAGAACAAATATAATCAGTGGGATCAAAATACTCCCATAATACTATCTGATAAGGAATCTGATATACCTTTTCATTTTTCTGTTGTTTCTTTTTTTCTTTGATATCTGGTCTAGGTGCTTTACATACTATCCCTCTGTTTGTTAATACAATACCAGAAGGATAACCGCCAAATGAATTTATATCTGCCCATAATATTTCATAATCATTTGGTACAGGAATATATTCATGTATTTTCTTCTTGTTTTTTTCGGATAATTCTGTTGGTGATTCAGATAATTCTCCAATTAGTTTCTCAATGAAAGAATCCATTTTCTATTCCTCCCCTATAATATAATTATCCCACTTATCCTGAAAATCAGCCTCAAGATAAGCCACCTTCTCAGCTCCATTTGTCCATGTTATCTGATCAAGCTCTATCACTTCATTGATAAACTGTAAAATGTCGCTTTCTCGTTCCAAACTATAGGAATCAAACACATTCAAAGGTATACTTAATTCCTTAATCCTATATTCGCTCCATTCATCGACATCAGCAGACTCACTTACAATCATTTTCAAATTATCTACCGTACCAATAATCATGGCAGCCAAATAACCTTCTCCTATATATTCTTTTATCTCTGAGGACATTGCAATTTTCAACTTTGCTAATGCTGTCTGCCTATTTTTCTCATTCCAATTTCTGTACTTTTCAAGATCCTTATCTATTCCGAAATTGAGCACCAAAAATATAATTGCTGCATCATCTAAATAGCCAACTACAGGAATTGCATCCGAAATCAAGTCGATTGGACTTAGAACATAAACAAGAGAGGCAACTATAGAAATAATTGAAGATACTGGGATCTCTTTATATTCTTTCTTGACATAAGAATCAACTACACAAATCATGCACTCAATATCATCAATCATGCCCCCTAGTACAGGTATCTTTTCTGCCTTTTTAAGAAAGCACGTCATTTTAGACTTAAAAGCATTCCACTTATCGACATTTTCAATAATGTCTTTTGCCTCAGATTCCTTTGAATGGAGAGCATTATGAAGTTCTTCATTTGAAAAACTTGTCTTATATTTTTTCATAACCCGAATCCCTCCTTTAATCTGTTAATCCTTTTTCTTAGACAATGCCTTTATTAGCCAAGCACTTGTTCCACCAGCTATAACAGCACCTGCACCAATCATAGGAAATAATGAAGCTGCAATTCCAAGTGCACCGGCTGCTCCGATTAACTCTTTTGAAACCTCTTTTCGCGTAGTTGTGCCAGCCAAAATGGATGGAGTAAGCATATTAGCTTTAGCTAACAATGCCTCTCTATCCTCAGCCTTATAATTCTCAGGATGATCAATTAAAACATCCAACAAGCATTTTAGTATTTCTGTATCTTCTGGAGATTCCATCATTTCAGCATCTAAAACTGCTCTCATGGCTATATATTGAGTTTTATTAAGCTTATTTCTTTTTGCTTCCAAATTATTGATAGTTTGTCTAGTTACTCCAATACGATCACCAAACTCTTCTGCTGTCCATCCAGCAGCTCGACGAATCAGAAGTAAATTATCTTGTAATCTTTCAATCTCTTTCATATGGTACCTCCTATGTTAATAGGATAACCATTGACAAATATTTTGTCAAGCAACAAATTCTTTTTCATTGTATGCAATTCAAACTTCTTTGATTTTTTCTTTTAAATTATCCAAAACAACCGTAATAGTACCTGCGCTGAACAATACTACGATGATGCCAACGAATAATACTGCAAATACACCAAGATCTAACCACTGTCCTGTAATAATCGCAAGCACTGCACAAATAATTAGAAGATTAATAGCAACACCTGAAAACAGACAATACACTCTTGTTGCTCCATCAAGTAATAATTTCATCAAGGACAAAATCATCACAACTGGTAAAAGAATAATCTTAATCAAAAATCTCATAATCCTCACACTCCTTATTTCGCTCTCGCAAACTGTGGCATATCATGATTCACCTCAGCACGGTAATATCCGCTGATTGTACTGGGTGCATTGAACAATGCTGCCAGCAGATACTTTTTAATATTTCTAACCTTTGTGGTGTTGCTCTGCATACAACCCACAACGTATTCAATGTGACCGTAATTTAGCTTTAGGAATTTTGATCTTACAAGCTCTGTTGGATAACTATCACTTGCAATAACTGTATATTCCTTCTGGCTCAGAACAGCCTCAAGCATAATATCTAAGATACCTTCAACAAGCTCTTGGTCATAAGGATATCGTTCAAGCAAATAGGGATACTCAATATTTTCCATCAGCAATTCTTTGTAGGCATTGGTCTCATCCATTCCCATCCCATCCTGCTCAGATAAGATAGGATTTGATTTGATATTATTATTCTTAGTATTAATTATTTTAGTATTATTATTTAGTGGTGCTGAAAACGACACCTCCAAAGGTTCCCGTTTCGACACCTCTTGAAGTGCGATTTCGGCACCTCCAGAGGTTCCCAAATCGACACCTCTGACACAAAACTCATCCCCAGATACCGATATTTCAAGGTTTTCTGACTGGTCATTTACTGTTTCTTCAACTATTTCCTCTGTATCCGTACCTTTTTTAGCCTTCACAGAAGTGTCGATTTCGACACCTCTTGAAGTTCCGTTTTCCTCTTCTGGAAGCATAAAGCTCTTTATATAAAGAATACTTGGAAGACCAAGACCACGCCTTTTCTTCTCAACTAATCCAAACTGCTCCAGTTCATTTAGGTAATCAATGGACTTCTTTTTTGAGAATCCTAATATGTCCTGAATCTCTTCTATCTTAAAAATAATGTAGACACGCTTTTCCTCATCCAGCCATCCATTCCTGGCAGAGAGAGACATTCTATCTAATAACAGACCATACAATATCTTTGCAGATAAGGACAGCGGCGAAAATCTTTCTTCGGTCAGCATTATCTTAGGAATTCTTATAAAGCTGAATTGTTCCGCTTCCTCCCCATAGTAGTAATTGAATTCCATTTACTTCACCGCCTTATTCTTCTTATCCTGTTCCTTCTTCCAATTAGCAAGAAGCTCCTCAATAACCTCTCTAGCTTCCTGAGCTGAATAGTAAGCAGGGAAATACTTTCGAAGCTGATTTGATGTAAAGTTCACCCTCATGGCAGGCATTCTTCCTGGAAGATTATCATTCATAATCTTGATAGCTTCATCACGAGTAATTTCAGGATTATATCTGATTGCATCCCTAAGAGCTGCAACTTGATAGGACTTAATCGTACCGTTATCCTTAATGTATTCAAAAAGCCATTTCTGAATTGTAGGATTCAAATGAGAAATATCTACTCCAGTCATGATAGCTATATTGCCACGATCAATTAGTGCCAATAGCTCCGGTATTACTTCTGTGAGACGAATAAACCTATGCACTTGATTTCTACTTTCTCCAACCTGTTCAGCTAATTCTTCGTCAGCCCTTAACTTCGTCCCAACTTGGGACGAAGTTCTTCTCGCACCTTGATGTCTCATCGCCTCGTATCTCATTCTATAAGCAAAAGCCTTTTCACTAGGAAGTATCTCTTCACGCTGGATATTACTATCTACCATAGCAATGACAGCATCATCATCGTCCATCTCTTTAATAGTGGCAGGAATTGTAGGAAGGCCAATCTTATTTACCGCATATAATCTACGGTGTCCTGAGATCATTTCATATCCGCCCTCGTCATCCGGTCTTACCACAACCGGTGTAAGTACACCATTGTATTTAATACTTTCAACCAGGTCCTCCATCCTTTCATCATCAACAACCTTAAAGGGATGATTTTCAAAAGGATATATTTTCTCTACATCTATCTCAGTAACTGGATCTCCAGAAGGAACTCCTAATAATTCATCTACAGATAATAATTGAATCTTTTCGCCTGATCTCTTCTTCATGATTATGCCTCCTCGTTAATCTCAAGTAATTCATTGGTTAATGACTCATAGGCCACAGCAACCTTACCATTTGCACAATGAGCAAATATACTAATACCTTCAGCGCTTGTTTCTGCAGCCTTTACAGAAAGAGGAATATAGGTTTCAAAGGTACCAACGGAATCACTGTAGGTTTTATGTACCTTCTCAAAAATATCCCTTGCATAATTTGTTCTAAAATCAACCATTGTCATCACAAT
>JALEWA010000117.1 GCA_022788085.1 Lachnospiraceae bacterium | reverse complement strand
ACATATTCATATCGAGGCATATGCGTTCAAATCCTGCCCCTGCTATATCAGAAGCCCCCTGTCCCGGACGCCCGGCATCTACGATACCCATTGCAGAACATATTATTTCCATCGTTTCACCCCATTGCCTCTCCGCTTACGAAAGCAGCCTTTTATTAATCATTGCTTTTATCTTCGTAGAGCTTGTACTCTCTGTATATGGGAAAAATACCATTTCTGCTCCTTGCTTTTCCAGGAATTCCTTTTCTACCAACCAGTTAGGATCATCAATATAATCACTTCCCGAAAACTGACAGTCAAAATGATATAAGCGGTAAGCATCTCTGGTTCCCCCATAGTTGAATGGTATTTCCACTGCCTCATCTACATACCGACAGGCTCGAACCATCTCGATACGCTCCTCAAATGGAATAAAAGGCTCTGTCTTCTTGTTTCTCCGAACACCTTCATCTGTAACGACACCGACTATCAGATAATCGCACTGTTCCTTTGCCCGTCTAAACATATTCAGATGGCCTACATGAAAGAGGTCAAAAACGCCGGCGATATAGCCAATATGATACTTCTTTGGCGCAACAGATGTTTCATCCTTGACACTTGACCTATGTACTGTATTCCTTGGATACTCCATATTGGAGTCATAAATCCCGATATTTCTGACTCCCGCTTCCTGCAGTTGCTTCATAACTGCCACATAGTTCTTTATACAAACGATTACTTTATATTCATTTGGATCCAAATCCTCAAAAATCGCCGGAGAAACAATCTTTATTCCCTCCAACATCTGTCCCCATTTTTCAGTATTATTGTCTACGATTGCATAAACAGGATGTTCCTCCTGATATAAAGCTAAGAACTTCTTTGCAAAGGTTCCGGAACCAAAAATAATCAGCTTTCTGTTCTCCGTATTCCGGAAAATATCTACAAAAAGATGCTGATACTCTGTTGCTGAATAATTCATGCGCTGCCGGTTCGTATTCACAACCTCATAATTACGTTGGTACCGCTCATTGAATACCCTAAGTTCCCGTTGGTTACGCAGCTTTGCAGTAAATTCCCAACCAAGACGCCTCCATTCGTCAAGATGCTCTTCAAGATGATATCTCTGAATCAAGTATTCTCTTGGAAGAATCGATTCCAGCTCAAGTCCGCTATTATATATGATATCAATCATGCGCGTGATAATCGCATTTGCAGGGTAATTCTCCTGATAAAACTCCTGATCGTAAAATACAAAATCACCTTTTATATAAAAGCAGTTCAGAGGAACCAGATCAAGATAACCCTTTTTTAGAATAACGACTCCGTTTTCTTCTGAAATATGCTCTGAAGACTGTAAAATCAGTTCTCTGAACCTGTCCACCTCATGAACAAATTTCTCCTTGTCAGCCTTCAATAATTCAGTAAAATAGGTAACCGCTGAAATCCCCTTTACATAGGGCATCTCATAAGTATCCTTCTTTACAACACCTTCTATTACTGACAAACCATGCTCCCTGAGATCTTTTGTATTGTCCATAAGTACCTGCAGCTTCTTCTTTCCTTCCTCATAGGCAGCACGTTTCTCAACTTTATCGTCCTCCCGGATTATCGTAAATAATGCGTTCTCTCTACCTCTGTCCAAAGAAACCGTCACATGTTTTACTAATTCACAGCGACCATTCATCGGGCATTCCAATAGATAAGAATTCGCCATAGTGTGGAACATTCCATTCTTAATCATATCGGAATACAGATATTCTTCCTCAAGAAAAACTGAATCAGGATAATTATACATAGGAAAATAACGAATCGAAAGTTCTTCTTCCGGTAAATAATTCTCTGAATAAATCATCTGCGGGATATCAAGATTTGGCAATACAGAATAAAATTTATGATTGCCTATTCCAGCCTCTGCAAGCATTTCCTCTATCTCATATTTTGCATATGCCTGTCCTTCAAGCTGTTCCCTGTCCTTGGGCAGTATTCTCCTGTAGTGCTCTATCCCATCAAAATTACGCTGTGTAAACTTATCCCTGTCTCCACAAAAATATCGAAGCCCCAGACGATTATCCACACCAAGAAGCAGAACACCATCCTCTTTAAGATACGCTTTCCACTGTTTCAGCATCGCTACTGGATGTTTACAGCTTTCCAATACCCCAATTGCCACAACATAATCAAAACCATCTTTATCAGAAATCATCTCAGATGATCTTATACAAGTCGCCTCTAAGCCTCTCTCAACGAACATATTTTTTAAGTTGTCCTCTGCATCTGTCAAATACAACACCCTGCTATTCTCTTTAAAATGATACCAACCAAGTAATCCCTTCGGTAATTCCTTAATAATTTCCTCTGCTGTCATAGTTTATCCCCTCTATGCCTCCTCTAATACCCCCATCAGGAACTCATACACCTTCTCTCCACAGGTTCCATCAAGGTTTGCCGCCATTGAAGCCAGCTCTTTTTTCTGACGTTCCTTCACATCCTCTAATCTACCATGCACCAGGTCATCCATAAATCCTTCAAAAGAGAACAGGCGGCTCTCACGTCGACAGAAAGCAAAGTAGGTCTGTAGCTTTTCAAAACCATCCTGTCCATTCGCAATCTTGTGGATGGTATCCTCTGTAAAGTTCGGATAATGCACGGAATATTCCTCTATCATGACATCTACAACTGCTAATGCACCATCACAGGTGCGTTGAACTGCAATACGCTTGTCATCCAGCTTCTTTGCAAAAGAACAGACTGCATGAATTCTTGGATGATATCCATTACATGGTTCTGATACATGCTCCCAAAACTGTGGTATCAGTCTGGTAAAGCTTCCTGTTATCTTATCAAATTTTATCATGGCATCTGTAAAACACGGGGCTGCTATCAGATATCTTCCCATATCAAGCAGTTCTCCAAATACCATCCGCCTTCCACTTTCCTGGCTCCAAGATGTGATTTCTTCCGGGAGAGGAAATTCCTTGAGCTTGCCGGCTCTGCGGTTTAAATGCAGCAGGTTTCCTGTATGCACTTCTACAATCCAAATATTCTCTTTGTCCGCAGCAATTCCGGCATAACCATAATGATCATCGCCAAAAGCAATAATCTGATAGGTATCATTCTTCATATCATAGCGAAGTACTCGGTTCGTATACTCCGCTGTGATCCATAAATCATGTCCGTCCACACAGCAGCAACAGGTAGTCCCCCCTATTACAGGCGTATTCTGCTTCAATTGCTGCATACACTCCTTCTGCTCCTTCCAGCTCTTATCACGGCGGTTATATACAAGAATCCCACTATCACCTGCAGGCAGATAATAGATTTTCTCTCCATATGCTACGATTCGGGAAAGAGAATAAAAGCCATCAATCCCTGAAGACTTTAAGTCTTTTCTCTCCCCTGTGTCTGTCCGATAACTTATAGGCATATTTGCAATTACAGGAGAAAGATACAACGTCTCCTGCACCGCCTGCATCAAAGAATAAGGCGGCACGAACCTTGGCTGGTCATCAAACCCTGTTACCAGATCCACTTTGTCAAAATTTTTATCTACCGTATATAAGCCATTATAAAGGCTCGTGCAATACCATTTACCTGAAATCTCTACCAGATCTCCTAAATAAGCACGCTTTTTCATAGCCTCATCACAGGTTTCAAAGAAACTGTTATCCAATATAAAAATAGGTTTATCCGCAACACCAAACAGATTCACAACTGAACTTCCGTCTTCACCAATATAAGCATCCACAATCGCAATGGTTCTCGTTATGTCAGGCGTATGATCCCATATTCCAATCTTTTCTCTCTGAAAATAATCAAGTAGATCGTGATACTTCTCCATCAGATACGGACGCATGGACTTAACCGTACTCTCTAACAACGGATGCGGACGCCAGATCAATGCTACATCTTCTCTATCCTTAAACCACTTGAAAATATGCTTTAATTTATGAAAATATACTTCACCAAATGTTAAAAAGCAGCCAATACTGGTGTTGAGCATAACTGACTTCTTCCCCTGCAGTACAGGCTTCCAATCCTCCGGTATCTCTACGCCATCACGGCACATATGAATCATACGGTCAGCCTTTGGTGAGCCAAGAGGCAATACTTTATCGTAGTAATTCATACCTTCACAGCCACTCTTAAACTTCTCAGACTGTGCAATCATATAATCCATGTTCTGACATACCGGAACATATAGATGCTCCGGAGAAATATAGCCTGTCGTAATATAATATGGCACATATACCAGCTTACTTACGTGCTTCTTAAGTTCCCGTGAAAAGAACTGTGGGTATACACAAGTCACACGGTTGTAATCATCATAAGGATTATGAATAAAAGCAACATCCGGCTGCTCAGCTTCTACCGAGTAGCTCTGATAGTCACGTACCGGCACATATTCCGGGAAGTCAGACAATTCATAACAGGAATCCCACTGGTTCCGGTTAGCATTAAATTCCCTGTAAGGTATCGGTACAACAAGGCACTCACACCGCCTGTCTTTCTGAAAAGCCTTCCAAATACTTTCCATACTATCCCACATTGCTGCTTTGTATGGGAAAAATACTATCTGATAACCTGTTTCCAGTTGCTCCACTTTCTCCTTAACCACAAAAAGCAGCCCATCAAGCTGCTGTATGTCACTTTTCTGTATTTGTGTTTTCTGGCTTAACTGAAATAACAGTTCACAATATTCTTCTAAGTCCGTCACTATATCCTGACGTTCTGCTACCTTGCTCTCTATCGTTTCCCCTATGGTAATCGCTGCCTGCTGACATCCCTCCAAAAACGCAAGATTATGCTCAACTCCCTCATGATGCTGTTCTGACATCGAATCCAGTAAAGATAATATTTGTTTTTTCAATGATGTTCTTAACATATTTGTTCCCCCTTATACCTTACTTTACTATGTCAAACGGTAACTCTTTTATCCTGAAATTATGCTTCAACAGCCATACTGTCATCATCCGCTCTGCCAAAAATCCAATCACACGTTTGCTGTAGTTATCATACTGACTGACATCTATACTCTCTGCTGCCTCTATCAGAAATGAAAACAACCATTCGCAGTACTCATTTAAAATGTCACGACGTGTCACAAACATATTGCATAGGAAAACCTTATGTCCATGCATCACCTCATCAAATGCCTCCAAATAGTCGGGTTGATACTTTTTTATTCCCTTTCTAATCACTTCATTGCCCTTTTCAAAGGCTTCTTTGCTAATTGTATTACTGATTTGTTCCTCAACCCTCATATTCGGCAACAAAACATATTGTGGCAAAATGATATCATATTCTTGAAAGATTTTATAGATATTTTCTTCATTTAGATAATTACCTTCTGAAAGGATTTCATTATTATAGAAATATCTCCTATAATGGTTCAATCCGACATATTCTGAAGTGGTATTTTTCCAAATCCAATACAATGCCGTACATTCATTAATCTTTTCATTTAAATAACTGATATTGTCACCATTCTGTTCTGACAAATATGCCACATTCTGATATTTATTTCCTATACAGATTGGCCGGTATAATTCATTATTCAACAAATTATACGGTCTATGCGTTGCTACAAAGATTTGTATATCTATTGGGAAAACCGTTTCATTCTCGGCAATTATTAAAAAATAAATACTATCTTCAAGATAAAACCTTCTGACCTTTCCATATTGTTGCAATAAAGAATACATGCTTTGCACTTTTTCCTTGGAATAATCCACATAGGATACCCGCAAAAGAACATACTTATATTCATTTCTTAACTTCTCCAAAGCGTGAGTATCAAAAGTCCATCCATTATTGATATAAACCAAATCGTAAAAAGAGTTCACATCATCCAATTTATCGTATATATTCCCATAAATCTGCTTATAAAACAAAAAAGCCGGTATGCCAACTCCATCCATTACAAATTCGGTTTCCGGCAACATTTCATTCATAGAAAAAATATAATTGGAAATAATCGACATGCCAACATCCAGCATAGATTTAATATGAAAAATTTTGATAGTCTTCTTGATGAAAGAAAATATGTCTGCTTCGGACTCCTCTCTTAAAAGGAATCTCCATGAAACAATCCTCTCAGGTTCTATAAAATATTCGCCTATCAGTTCTCTTCGAATATCATAAAAATATGTATCCGAAAAAATCACAATATAATCATATTGCAATTTCTGAATTTTCTCTGGTATAATCACCTGTTTTCCTTCAATTAATTCCTGTGTTCCAACGTTTTTATCAGCAATTGCTACTATTTGACTCCAGTCAATTACTTTTCTGTAGCTCTGAAATAATTTACCCTTACCGTAAATAATAATCTGCATTCTATTAGTCCTTCTCAAATACCATTTATCTGCTTCTTACACTGTCAGTCACATTCATCTGCAACAAATCCAGTAAATTATATGCAAATGCATTTCTACCATTATTTGCATTCTCATTTACTGCCTCATAGAATTCCCTCTGTCCGGGCATAATTTTTAATTGTAAGGTCTCCTTATATTGTGATTCATATGGTACAAAACAGACTCTTCTAGCAAATCCATCTATATTCATAAATTCTTCTTCGACTTTAGGATTGTCTGTATACATCTCTATGCATAAATTGTCCCAGTTTATTTTTTCTTTTCTCCGATTCCACTTTGCAATTGCTTCTTCAGCCTCTTTATCATGATTGCAATGAATCCTTATATCATCTAACAAAAGCACTGGATACTGTTCATGACAGTGGATATCCGTATTATATTCACAAAATTGTGGGGCGCAATCCATATAATGTCTCAGATTTTTCACAAGCCTAATGTAGTCCTCATCCTCCACAAATAAATTCTTAAACGGGGACAATGCTTCCAATCCTAATGTCTTATAAATAATTCCCCCCCAACAATTGTTAGAGACAATACTGATTCTGCTTTTTCTTAAATACATATACCTGTCTAAATCAAGTCTAGGAATCTCAAACACCCAGTATGGAACTATCTTTTCTCTTGGCACATTACATATATGAACCGCTTCCTCTACAATGTCATCGAAATTACGTTCATTCATGACAATAAGTAAATCATATTCCCAATTCTGAATTTTTTCTTTCTGAACTAATTCAAAACCATCTATTTCATGATAAGGTGGCAATTCATGTGCAGTTAACGCAAGGACTTCTAACTGTTTCTTCAACTTAAAATAGTTCAATACATTTGCCATACGATTATAAATCTTGCCAATTCCCCAAATTACTGCCTTATATGTCATATCCGTTCCCCTTAAATATACTGATTTACTATTTCCATAACATTTCGCTCAAATGCTTCCATAGAAAAATGATTCTGATAAGTTTGAAATGCGTGTTCCCCCATCTCTGCCATTTTATCCCTATGATCAATCACCCATTGAATGCACTCTGACAGGCTTCCAACATCGCCAGCCTTGCAGACCAGACCATTATGATACGGTTCAATGAGTTCCGCCGTACCAGTCATATCTGATGCAATACAGACTTTTCTATTCATCATTCCTTCTGCAAGAACTACTGGCATAGGATCATGTAGCGAAGGGCAAACGACTACATCAACCCCAAGGTATATCTCCTTCATTTTATCATGGTCAACTACTCCTGTTACCTGTACTAACCCATCTTTCTCGAACTCACTTCTCTGTTCTTTTGTTATGTCTCCTACAATAATAAACTTTGCCTTCTCTTTCCAAAGATTGCAATTCTGTCTAACAGCTTCTACAAAGATATCCTGTGCCTTTCTCTTACACACATTTCCTATAATTGCAAAGGTAATTTTCTCTTTTTCTAAATTAAAATTTAAACATTGTTCCCCTTCTATTCCATAAATTAGTGATTCAATCAATCCACTATCTGAAAATACTTTAAATGCATTCATTGGTCGATTTCCAACTCCATACACGTGCAATTGGAAATACTCAGGAATATCCTCCTTCTTCACATGATACTCAGCATATGCATCCTCTTCTTCATGCAACCACCAGATAACAGGTCTCTGCAAGTATTCCAACTTGTGTACAAGTCTGAATAATACGATTGTATTAACAACAATCATATCATATTGGGAGAAGTATTTATCTATTTCACTTTCTGTAAATTCAAAATCATCAAACTTATGAACATGAATACCTGCTTGCAGGTATTTCATCGTCATTTCTCCCCAGCTCTCTGTATAAACACAAACTTCATAATGATTATTTATCAAGATTTTAGCCATATTGAAAAGCATCAGTGGGGCTCCGGTATAGTTCATCGCATGAGTCACTAATAAAATTTTTCCTTTTGCAGACTGTAGCCTTCCAATAGCGTTTATCTCCTCAACATACCTAATGTTAGGGAAACTACTTCTGTGTTCTTTATCAATAATAAGATTTTGTGGAACTCCCAATTTGATAAGTTGCTCCCGCATTTCCTCCAATGCCTTAGACAAAATAATAATGTAATCATATTGATACTTTGAAATATTGTTTGGAGAGTCCACCATATATCCATCTATAACTGTCCCCTGTTTTATGGCATTATTATCTAGAAGAATTACTATGTCACACATTGCAAGTCTATGTATGTACTTTTTATAGAATCGCCCTGTTCCAAACACTACTACTCTCATATTGTTACCTATCCAAAATCCATAATATCTATTTACTTTTAAATATATCTGAGTATTGTACTAATAATGCAAACATTTTTCTGCACACATATTCAACTTCATATTCAAAATTACTTCCAATTGCTTGATGAACGATTTTATTTAATACTTCATATAATTCTTTTATTTCAAATATTTTTGCATTATATCTATTCCCCTCTGGGAAGCATCTGCAAAAGCACTCTAACTCCTCCTCAGACAAGCAAAACTTATTTCCATTCAATGCACTTCTTTGAATTTTTT
>JALEWA010000086.1 GCA_022788085.1 Lachnospiraceae bacterium | reverse complement strand
CAGATTCATTGCTTTATTGAATGTACGTCGGAAGAGGGATTGGCTCATGGAATTCCATATTTATTCGATACGGTTATTGGAGGACCTTTTTCGGCGCCTATGCTTATGTTCGCTATGGGAATTTGTATTGTATATGCAAGTCATAAGAAATGGCAGGATTTATTGAAAAGAGGCATCCGCCTGTTTGTATTAGGCTTTATTCTGAATATCGCCAGATATACGATTCCTTATCTGGTTGGTTTTGGACTGACAGGAAATTATGAAAAATATATCGAGCCATTGGCGTATCGGACATTTGGCAATGATATACTACAATTTGCAGGATTATCACTTTGCGTAATCTCGTTGTTTATGGAATTCAGGCTGTCAGATATGAGCATGCTTATCATTGCATTGATTTGCTCTGTGGTAGGTACTTTATTAAATGGTATAGATGCCGGAGAGACTGCTGTGAATATTATCTTAGGGCATTTGATAGGGATAGAGGATGCGGATGGTATGGTCATGGCAGACTTTGTATTGCTGAATTGGCTGATTGTGCCGGTCTGTGGCTATTTGTTTGGTAAGAGACTGCGCCACGTAAAGGATAAGAAAAGGCTGTATCAGCTCATTTCTCCTATTTGTCTTCTGATTTGTGCTGTTTATTTTTCTGTTGGGATAATTGGAAGCAGGGGAATGTTTGGCGAAGGACAGAATTGCTATTATCATATTACCACACCCGATGTGTTCATCTGTATCCTGCTGTCATTAGGTATGTTAGGGGTTCACTATTTTGTTATGCATCACATTCCACAGCAGTGTGCTGCAGTGATAGATAAGATCAGCAGAGAATTGACATCGATATATTGTATTCATTGGGTTTTTGTGGTTTTTATTACAAATATTTTCTTATATATTGCAAGGGGGACACAGGAATTATCAGTATTTCAGATTTTTTTGCTGGCAATTGGAATTACCGTTCTGTCTATTTGGATAGCTGATTTGTGGAAACAAATCGTAAAAGGAAAGAAGTGGGGAATGAAATGAGAAAACACAAATTAGGTTCAAAGGCAATCACGGCTGTGTGCATTTTTTCATTGCTTATTGTACTGGCAACTTGTATTACAGTGGTTATGAAGTATAAGAAAGATATTATTGCCAGATATAGTGACTTGGCAGTTTCTTATACAAAAATTGTTTCGGAATATATAGATGGGGATAAAGTCCCTGCTTATGTACAAACATTGAAAACGGATGACTATTATGAGCAGGTAAAAAATTTTTTAAATATCATGCAGAAAGATTCTGATTTGAAATATTTGTATGTGTTTATTCCGCAGGAGGATGATCTGATTTATGTATGGGATGCGGATTTGATAGAAGGCTATCAGGAGCTTGGTGCGCATGAGAAGTACATGGAAGGTGGAAAAGAGGCTTCTTTTGCAGCTTTTTCTAAAAATCCAACAAAAAAGATTCTGATTACTAAGGATGAAATGTACGGATATATCGTATCTGCTTTTTATCCCGTTTTTGACAGCAATGGTGAACCGATAGCATTGGTGGGAGTGGACTTTTCCATGCCGGGAATCAGTCAGTCGATCATGTCATTTGTGCTTACAGTGACCGTTAACATTATTGGGGTGATTGTTCTGCTCTCTACGCTATATTATGTCTATGTGAGACATAATATCATCCATCCAATCGGAATCCTGAATAAAGCCTCAAAGGAACTGGTGAGTAATCTGGAAAAGGAAGAAGAATTCTGCGTTTCCATTACAACCGGGGATGAGATTGAGGAACTTGCCCAGTCCTTTGTGCAAATGAATCAGGAAGTAAAGGAATACATACAAAAACTGTCGATTGTAACTGCAGAGAAGGAAAGAATTGGTACAGAGCTTAATCTGGCAACGCAAATACAAGCCAGTATGCTTCCATGCATCTTTCCACCATTTCCGGACAGGACAGATTTCGATATTTATGCATCGATGAAACCTGCCAAAGAGGTGGGCGGGGATTTCTATGATTTCTTCCTGATTGACCATAATCATCTTGGTATTGTCATGGCGGATGTGTCTGGAAAGGGGGTTCCGGCGGCACTTTTCATGGTGATAGCGAAGACCCTGATAAAAAACAGGTCACTGATGGGTGGCAGACCATCTGAAATACTGGAATTTGTCAACAATCAGTTATGTGAGGGTAATGATGCACAAATGTTTGTGACGGTATGGCTTGGTATTCTGGACTTGGATACCGGAATACTATGTGCTTCCAATGCAGGGCATGAATATCCCATTATTAAGAAAGCCGGCGGTAATTATGAACTGGTCAAGGATAAGCATGGTTTTGTTCTGGCAGGAATGGAAGATGTCGTATACAAGGATTATGAGTTGGAGTTAAAGCCGGGAGACATGTTATATCTATATACAGATGGTGTGGTAGAAGCAACGGATGACTCTGACTGTCTGTTTGGAGTAGAAAGACTTCTGGATACATTAAATGAGAATGTATCAGAGGATTGCAGGCAGGTGTTGGAACATGTTATGGAAGGAATTCATCATTTTGTGAAAGATGCACCGCAGTTTGATGATATTACGATGTTATGTATGAAATATTTTGGTAAGGATCTATATAAATAGAAGAAAATTTCTAAATATATGATAAGAAGAGAATGATGGTGTGTATAAAGTTTTGGAGAGGTAGAGCAGGAAGGGCTTACCGTAGAGGATGTATTAGAGTATCAGCAGGATATGATCGATGCAGTAAATTATTTAAATGAAATACCTGACTCTATGTATGACAATAGTATATTTGTTGTAATTTAGTTTAAAAACCGCTATACTAAGGAAAAGACTTGGTATAGCGGTTTTAGGCAGGAGGAAGCTGATATATGGGAGGAGCGGAAAAAAGATGGGGCTTTATTTAAATCCTGGAAAT
>JALEWA010000062.1 GCA_022788085.1 Lachnospiraceae bacterium | reverse complement strand
TTCCCCTAATTTGTATAGGGAAGTCGGAGAGAATAAATGTTGCTTTGCTGTATTGGGAGTACATCTGCAGGCGAAGCCATGCAGGATGATACGACCTTTACAGCAAACTTCATCAAGCACTCTGGCTACCTTACACAAGCGACAGCGAAGTGTAAGATCAGACAGAGTACGCAGATGAAATCCGCAACATTTCTTCTCGCAGGCTTACCTATATTATGTAACTACAACAGAATAATAATAGCGAGGTACAGACTTATGGAATTAACCAAATATGGTGGCACCGAAATCCTCGCACATATCAAGCATGATTTACGACAGCTCCCTCAAGGAAAATCATACGGAAATGAATCCGTAGATACTGAACTGTCACATAAGAATTACAGCCTGATAGACCGAGGAAATACAGCCAAAGAAATAAACCAATACAGAAAAGATTTTGAGAATAAAATCTTTAAGTATAATCGTAAAAATCTGGTACACGCAGTAGAGCTTGTAATTCAATGTCCAAGCGACTGTCCGCCAGAGCAACACGAAGCATTTTTCCAGACAGCATTTGACTGGTACTGTGATAATTATTTACCTGCAGGAAAAGATTGTGTATTTGTCGCTGAAATCCATAAAGATGAACACAAGTGGGTAGAAACCGAAAACGGACTTAAAGATATATCAAAAGAACATCTTCATATAGCTTATGTACCGGCAGTTCCTGCCGGAGAAAAACATCCTGATTTTGAGTACAGATTAAATGCGGATGCCTTAACCAAAAGAGCCATTCTTAGAGATATGCACCCATCACTTCAAGCCACACTTGATAAAGCAGGTATAAAAGCTACAGTATATCAGAAGAAATCCGGTGACGGAAAAGCAGTTCCACTTACAGTAAAACAGCTAAAAGAAATTACAAATAAAACAGGCGTAGTGATAGACCATACTCTTACAGTAGATGAACTTGCAAATATACTGTCGAAGAATGTCGAATTAAGTCAGAAAGTAGATGTGCTGACAACAGCCAATGCAGAACAGAAACACAACATTACCAACCTTAATAATAAGGTTAATGAAAAGGAATATCAGATTAGCAATCTGCAATCTGAATTAAAGACCAAAACTGACACAGTTACAGCAGATAAAGAAAAAGCTGAACTGCAATCGAAGCTGCAGGAAAAGGATATTGAAAATCAGAAACTAAGACAAGCTGCACAGCAGATAATTTCCGAAAAGGAAAAACAGCTTTCCAATGCACAGAATATCATTGCAGAAAAAGAGCAGGAAATAAGCCGAACTGCAGGAGAAAATCAAAAAATGCAGGAGCATATTAAATCTCTGCAGGAAGCATTAAAAACCAAAGACCTTGAACTACAGCAGGAACGCCAGAAAGTCACAGAACTTGAAACAAAGAAATCAACTGTATCTGCCACACCAAAAGAGCATACATGGGGTGCTGATTCCGGATGGGGTTCTACATCAGGATGGGGCAATACAGCTAATAAAGAACACACAGTTGAGGAAGAAAAATTATGGTAGACAACACAATACAATCCGTACTCAATGCAGAGCATAAACTTGAAAGCATGGTCGAATCATCTACAGATGGTTCGACTGATACCACAGAAAAGGAATTTCAGGAGCTACGCAGAATGACGGAGCAGGTAACATTATCTGCAATAAAAGCAACCGAAAACTGGGGCAGGGATGCCCTCAATAAATCAAAAGAATATGTGGAGGAAATAAGCCTATGATAAAAAAATACGGTTTGTGGTACACAGTAAAATATTACTGCATGATACCATTTGCAATTTTGGCTATCGGACTGGCATATGCCAACGATTATATTTTTGAAATTTCATGTGAGTATACGAAGCTCACAGAGCGACACCCATTATATAACATCTACAAAATGACAGTCCCTATCGGACTGGCTGCTATATGGTTCATGATAGTATTTACTATCTGCAGGGATAAGCGTTACAGATACCTAACCGGAAGAACCTACGGAGCCGACAACAGTAAATATAAAAGAAGTTATCATGAACTGGTGGAATACTTCCAGAATGCAGAACCTCACAAACTTGATACTTCCACCTTTGAGAAAGTACCTTGGAGAAGTGCAAAAGGAATTATATTCGGAACTGATAAAGGCAGACTGATACAGATACCATCCAATTCAGAATGCAACATTGCCATATTCGGTCCTCCGGGTTCAGGAAAAACAAGCGGAATTGCTATCATAAATGCAATGAGCTTTCAGGGAAGCGTGCTTGCAGTAGATGTAAAGGGCGATTTATACAATTATGTATCAAAGCATACCAAAAGAAAAATCGTTAGATTCTGCCCTGACAGTCCGACAGCATTAAAAGACAGTGTAAGATTTGACCCATTCGCAGAACTGGGGCAGATGGACGATACCGATAAGAAACTGTACCTTGAATCCGTCGCAACCGTTCTCATCGCAGATGAGGGCGGGTCGGACGGAAACTATTTCTCTACAAGAGCAAGAAAGATGTTTCAAGGTATCACACATCTGATACTGCATAGCAATCCAAACGCAAGTTTTCCAGATGTAATACACGCAATTCTGCAGGGAAATGTTTTTGACTGGGTAACAAAAGCCATAGAAAGTGACTGTGAACCTGCTAAAGAGCTTCTCGCAAGTTTCTATGGCAACTCTGAAAAGAATGTATCTTCTGCCTACGACGCACTCACAACAGCACTTGTGCATTTTTCTAATCCGATATTAGATGAATTATTATCGAAGAATGGCAACTGTATTTCAATCAAGACTTTAGAGCAGGGAACAGACCTTTATCTGCAGATTAGTCAAGAACACTTGGACGCATACGCTCCATTATTTACACTACTCATTCAAAGTATGAGTACAGCATTTACCAAAAGACCGGACAGCTCCACAGGCGTTAAGAACAGACCTATACTAATGCTACTGGACGAGTTCCCACAGCTTACATTCTCTTATAAGCTGATTAACTCCAATCTGTCTACGCTCCGCAGCAAGTCCGTAATCTGCATGGTAATACAGCAGAACTTGTCACAGCTCGAATACAGATACCAACCAACAGGAGCACGCTCAATTCTTGGTAACTGTAATTATCAGATAATCCTTGGAAGCAATGACATCAATTCTTCTAAGGTATTCTCTGACACATTCGGTAAAAAGAAGGTGCTGAAAATCAGCAACTCCGAAACCAATTCACAAAATAATACTACTGGTCGCTCCGTTCAGGAAGCGACAGAAAAGGTATTTGAACCTGAATACTTTGGCGATTTATCCGCCAATAACAAGATGATAATTTACTTTAAGGGTAAATACTGCGAAGCAACTAAACTTAACTGCTACAAAGATTAGAAAGAGGTAATTACTATGAGAAATAAAGCATTTTATCGTATCAAAGATAAATTTAAGCATATCGGTGCCGGTTGGGATGAACTGGCACCTGATAAAGAAAATGCTATCGAATACGCACACACACATATCAATCCAGAGCCACAGCGAATGATTGATACTAACCACTATACAATGGAATACTGCCTTGCACATTCCGGAGAAACAATAAATGAAAGATTCCGACAAGACAGGGCAGACAACATAGACCTGCAGATAGCCGATATGGTAGCATTACATACCACAGATACAGACTTAGTACTGTATCGTGGTGTATGCGATTATGTATATGACCTGATGAAAGAAAATGCAAGGAACATGAACGATTGTGACTTATACGAAAAAGGATTCCTTGCAACAAGCCTTGTAAAAGGTCATGAAATCAACTCCAAAATTAAATTAAGAATTTATGTACCTGCAGGTACTAAATGCGCATATATGGGAAATGTAAACGAAGAACAGGGATTCTATGAAGTAGATGTCATGCACAGCTCAAAACTTAAAATCATCAGCATGGATGATGAATACATCAACTGCGAACTTCTTGAAACAGCATAATAACAGAGGGGTATAATTCCGTAATGGTTTTATACCCCTTTTATAATGGTTTAATAACCTTATAATACTATTATAAAAGTGTGGTAAGCATGGATAAGTGATATTCCGTCATTGATAAGCCGATGGAAAAGACCATGCACAGCTCATGGATAGCACAGCTACCCACAACCTGCACACAGCCTTTACCACAGCTTACCAACAACTCCATGAACATATCACTTACCCACCCTTACCACACTACTACTGCTCATGCTGAAAGCCTTATTTTATTTATATTTTTGAGAAAAACCTTGACTTTATCGTAACCCCAGATACAATCCTAGGGGATTAGGCAACGGCTTTTGGGCGCACTTTTCCTGCAGAACATCTGCAGATAAGTGCAACCAAATACTACAATCCCTTTTTCATGAGGTATCCGTATTTCTGTTTCCCGACTGTGGCTATCCGTAGATATGCCACCACGCTTTAATAGTTACCGCAGCTCCAATAATTACTCCAACTACCAGACATTTCTGTCTGTTGCGTGTATCCCTCTGTTAAACACTAACTTGTCCCAGAGGTAGCCTGCAGCTTTACGCTGCAACTGTGCGCCCCCGCCTTAACTCTTTAACCTTGGACTTATAACAAGCCTTTAGGCTTCCCTTTCTGTTCGGGTGGAACATCCCTGCTCCAATGAGGATATGAAACGGCTTTTTTCCCCTATGGTCATACATCCTATGGAAACTTGGTTATAGGATGTAACCCTGCGATTTTCTTGTTAAGCTCGCAACACTCCCATCTATATTTATACTGCCTAGGCATTGCAGATAGCGATTATACAAGCGAATTAGTGTCAGCCGATATAACGCCCTCTCCCATCTCCAAGGAGCCGGATTGGCATTAAAAAAAGTATGTATATGACATCCACAATCACACACATACTTCAATATTCCCTAGGGAAAAACGCCTTATTTTGGCTTGAAACCCTTGTATTTCCTATATCTAGTGGGTTGACACAGATACAAAAAACACATATAATAAGAATACAGAAGTAGCCTATGAAAAGTGCTACATCAGCTTTATGATTGTGATTCGTGGTTGAGTCAATATTCAAGAGAACGCCAATTCTCTTGAAAAAGCTGAAATTAAACAAATTATTAAAAAAGGAGCTACGCCAATAGCTTCTTTTTTTATGCTCTCAGCTCTTACAACATATATTCTACATAATCTCCGTTCTAAAATCAAGAACAAATTATCACTCTAAAGTTACATTTTCATATTTTAGCACTTGTAATTAGCAAATATAAGTGATATAATAACCTTATTAAAGGGGTATAATACCATTATTTTAATGGTATTATAATGGTTTAATAATGGTTTTATAATGGTATAATACCCCAATTTTTCATGGAGGTGAAAATATTGGAAATTATTTCAGTAAACATTACAAAAGGTGGCTGCGGAAAAACCACCACAGTACAAATGTTAGGCGAAATATTAAGCAGAGAATACGGAAAAAAGGTACTCTGCATTGATACTGACCCACAATGCAACCTTACAACTGTATCTGGCGTGAACCTCATGGAATGTCAGGAACACAACCTATATACGCTTCTGAAAGAAGAAAGCACGCTTGATGAATGTATCGTAAAATCAAAATATTATGACATAATTGCAGGCTCTCTCCTGCTTGCCTACGCTGATACGGAATTTAATCAGCTTGGCAGGGAGTATCTGCTGAAAGAACGGATTGAAAAAGCAAATTATGATGTGATATTGATTGATACACCGCCATCACTCGGACTATTAAATATCATGAGCCTTACAGCCAGTACAAAAATAATAATTCCTACAGAGTGCAGTTACTTAGCCATGATTGGGTTGGATCAGCTATCCAACACAATCGAAAGTGTCCGCAAGCACTCCAACAAAGAACTTGAAATTGCAGGTATTCTCTTAATCAAGTACAATTCAAGAGCCAATATCAATAATGCGGTACTAAGCGGACTTGAAAAAATGTCTGTAAAACTGAATACAAAAGTATTCAATAGCAAAATCAGAGAAACAGTTAAAGTAAAAGAAGCACAAAGCCAGCAGGAGCCAATCATTGAATGGGATGCTTCCTGCTCCGCTGTAAAAGATTATCTTGAATTTGCAAAAGAACTTACAAGCAATATGTAATAGTATAATAATGGTTTTATAACCTTATAAAACCATTATAAAACAAAAATATCATGAAAGGATTATGCAATGGCAGGAAAGAAATTACCAAAAAATGTTGACTTGGCAAGCAATGTAGAAGTTGCTGCAGGATTCTTTACTGATACACCACCTGCAGAAGCGAAAGCAGAAAGCAATAAAAAAGAACAGTCTGCCACACCTCAACCCAACGCAGAAAAGCCTACAACAAATAAGACCGCCACAAAGGAAAAGAAAAATCTCGGTGGTCGTCCTAAAAAATATGGACTGAAAAATGAACAGTTTACTCTGACTATGCACCCTGAAATGTACGAGAAATTGCGTATTCTTGCAGAAGAACATACAAGAGGAAATTTTTCAGGATTGATTGACGAAGCAATAAAATCATTCTGCAGAGAGCATGACATTGACCTAGCTGCAATTCATGTAACACCGGAAATACTTGATATGTATAAAAAGAAGCAGGAAAAGAAAAGCAAGAAAAAGTAATGGTTTTATACCATTATAAAACCATTACAATACCATTATGTAAAGGAGAACAACCGCTATGATGTCAGAAAAAATCAGATTAGTGTTAGCGAAAAGAGATAAAAGCAAAGCATGGTTAGCAGAGCAATTAAACTGGAGCACCAGTAATTTATACAATAAATTAAAGCGTGATAATTTCAGCGAAAAGGAGCTTGTGGAAATTGCAAAGGTACTGGACTGTACTTTTGAAGCATACTTCTCACTCAACGATTCAGACGAAAAATTCTAAAAGGAGAGAACGCCATGACAGAACAGCAGAAAGAGATTGAAACCATAAAGCCAAGAACATACAGTCTGAATCTGTCGGATGCAGATGTAAAGCGTATTGCAAAAACCGCAGGAGCATACGGACTGACAGTATCAGAACTGTTAGAAAATTTCATAGGCGACCTTGTAGCAGGAACATACAGCAATGGCAGTGATGAAAGAATGTATGCAGACCAGTGGGCGGAAAGATGTTGGTTTTCTTTAGACCCTGAAAAAAATCTAGTACAGTATCTATGTTCAGAAGCATGGGAATTTGATTTTTCCGACCTTATGAATGTATTGGAAAGAATAGATGATATAAAATCCGATATTGATTTAACCAAAAAGAATATTGCAGAGCCAGATGATAAATGGAAAGACATTGTATATCATAAATACAATGACGATAGAACAAGCTATGAATGTGTACCATGTTACAACAGCCTTGAAGAATATGTTGCAAGTGAAAAGCAGGATTTGGTTGACTATCAGGAATCACTTGAAGAAGCTCTGGAAGAATTAAAAGATTATCAAAACAGCTTTGATACATACATGAACGGAAAAGAATATGTATGGGAAGAAGAAGTTCAAAAAGCTACAATATGGTATAAAGAAAATATAGCCGATAAATTAGATATCACATCTGCAGAAGAAGTTGAATAACGCAATAGCAAATGAATTTCTTCCTGCAATATGATATTATATACTTACGGATAGGGGACAGCCCCCAATAAGGAAGTATGCCTATATATAACGATTTTGGATATATCACTATCGACGATGCAAGAATTGACGAAACATGCAATGCCTACTTTAAGTGGAAAGACCTGAATACATACATTCAGAACAATTCCCATCGTGGTATCAATATGCCTGACGCAATATCCGAACCAATGGGATGTTATTGTTTAGGTTATTTATGGAATCGTGGCGATGAAGTAGGCGATGCAACCGACCCAAAAACTGGAAAGAAAATTGAGTTTAAGGCAACCTCAAGATTTGAAGGAGATTTATCTTCTTTCGGTCCAAAATGCCAATTTGACGATTTAGTCTTTTTAAGATTTAAGCTTGATGATAATTTGCTGTATATATACGACCTCAATATCAATTCTGATGAGTTCGGAAAATATCCTGCAAATTCAAAGCAAACTATTCAAGACCAAAAGAATCAAGGTCGTAGACCACATGTAAGTCTACAACAGCTTTTTGTAGAAGCGAAACAACTTGAACCCGACTATATTTTTGATATAAGAAGATGTAAAGCATATAATCGCTTATCTGAATATTACAAAAAATTGATGGGAATAACAGAAGAAAGGTAAGGGGCTGCGCCCCCTATCTTTTAAACTAATGATTGCGGCGCGCCGCAATTTCTATTATAATACATCATAAACCAACTAAAGAGAGGATTACACCTATGCAACCATTAAAATGTGCTTCATTCTTTGCGGGGGTCGGTGGCATAGATCTAGGTTTTAAAACCGCAGGTTTTGAAACTATCTATGCCAATGAATTTGACGCATATCCCGCAAAAACATTTGAATTGAATTTTCCTAGCATTCATGTAGATGTCAGGGATATAAACTCTGTAAAGGCAGAGGAAATACCGGATTTTGACGTAATGTTAGCAGGATTTCCATGTCAGGCGTTTTCTATAGCAGGATATAGGAAAGGATTTGATGATGAAAAAGGCAGAGGAGAATTATTTTTTCAATTAGTGCGAATACTGGAAGCAAAAAAGCCAAGAATAGCATTTTTTGAAAATGTAAAAAACCTCGTGGGACACGATAACGGAAACACTTTCAGAGTGATTTGTGAGCAATTAGATTTACTGGGATATAAATATACATATCAAGTATTAAATGCTATGAATTATGGTAATGTGGCGCAGAATCGAGAGCGTATATATATTGTCGCATTTCGTGATGAAGCCGATTATGAAAAATTCCATTGGCCGCTTTCAGTACCTCTTACAAATTCTGTCAGGGATATTATAGACTTTACGAATCCAGTGGATGCAAAGTATTATTACACAGCGGGAAAATATAAGGGCGATATTTATGAGCAACTTGTATCAGCCATGAAAGATGATGATAAAAAAAATCCTGCAATATATCAATGGCGTCGTAAATATGTACGCCAGAATAAAAGTGGTGTAGTACCTACATTAACAGCCAATCAGGGCGAGGGTGGTCATAATGTATGCTTGATTCACACAGACGATAATAAGATACGAAAAATGACCCCTCGTGAATGTTTTAATACGCAGGGATTTCCAAAAGATTTTAAATTACCTGATGATATGAGCGATGCAAGATTATATAAGCAAGCCGGAAATTCCGTCTGTGTATCTGTCATATCAAGAATAGCAGAAAAGGTCAAAGAAGCTGTAAAATAAGTGTCAATCTAACATTTCAACAATAAGTAGCTAATAATAGTGTCAGAATACCTTGACAAAAGGTTATTCTGACACTATTATTTTGTATCAAGATAACTATAGTTAATTTGACACAAAGGAGCATATCATCATGGGGAATTATTACAGCTACAAGCGTATATCTACTGACACAGAACGCCAGAACTTCAACCGACAGATAAAATCATTGGAAAAGTATGCAACAGACCATAACATAGAATATCTTGTCGAATTTACAGAGGAAAAGTCGGCAAAGAACTTTGCCGACCGACCACAGTTTCTAAAACTCGACAAAATTCTACAATCAGGAGATACAGTTGTATTCAAGGATTTATCCCGATTTACAAGAGAAGCAGAAAACGGATATAAGAAATATATGGACTGGAT
>JALEWA010000053.1 GCA_022788085.1 Lachnospiraceae bacterium | reverse complement strand
TTATAGTTATAAGAATATTGTATGTTTTGATAAAAAGAATAAGAACTACATCAAAAATATATAGAAATAAATATGCAGTCATTCTTTTTCTTTTTTTATTCGTAATAGTATTAGATGGAATTATTGTATTGTTTAGAAATCCATTAAATATATCAATTATGTTTTATGGTGTATTGGCAATTGCAATATCTTATTATACAATTTATTTTCAGCCCCAAAAGCTTATTATTGATATGCAGACAATAATGCTGAATAATTTAAAAAATGGTATCCTGTTTTTTGATGATAAACAAAATTGTATCTATGCGAATGATACATTATGCAAAATGATAGGCGTTAAAAATGATCTGGATAAAGTTGAGAAGATTGTTAAGGAAAAATCAAATGCAGATAATATACATGATCAGGAATATACCACATGGTATGAGGATATAGAAATAAATGGTGAATTAAAAAATTATAAGGTTGAATGTCATAACATATATGATGAAAGAAATATATATGTGGGTTGCTGTATCAATGTATCAGACAATACACAATTGAAAAAGTATTATGAAATGGAAGTTAACATTGCAAAGAATGCCAGTAAGGCAAAAACAGATTTTTTATCAAGGGTATCACATGACATAAGAACACCTATAAATTCGATAAGTGGAATGAATGAGATGATACTTAGAGAATGCAAGGATAAAAAAATAATGGAATATGCTTATCAGATTAGCGAATCTGCAGAGATGCTTCTTAATCTTATAAATAATGTTCTTGATTTTACCAAGATTGAAGCCGGAAAGATGACATTAGTGAATCGAGAATATGATACAAGGAAGATGCTGGAGGGTATAGTTGATATCATTTCCATACAGGCCAGCAAAAAGAAAATAGATTTTGTATATCATATTTCATCTGATCTACCTGCAAAACTGTATGGAGATGATGTAAGGATTTCACAGATTATCATGAATCTGCTTTCTAATGCAATAAAATATACTTCTGAAGGTTCTGTAACACTGACTGTAAAAAAAGTACATGATGGTGAGGGAAGTGCTGAAATATTTGTCAGTGTAAAAGACACAGGAATGGGAATAAAAGAAGAGGATCTTTCAAAACTTTTCAATGCTTTTGAAAGATTTGAAGAGGTAAAAAATCATAGCATCCAGGGGAGCGGACTTGGACTTAATATAGTTTCATATTTCCTGCAGATGATGAATAGTAATCTTGAGGTAGACAGTGAATATGGAAAAGGCTCAGATTTTTCATTTGTAATTACTCAAACAATAGTAGATGAAACTCCGATTGAAACCTTTGACAGCAAAGTTCAAAATAATGAAAATTATGAATATCAGGCATTATTTACTGCACCGGATGCAAAAATACTTGTAGTTGATGATAATGAGATAAACAGATTTGTATTTGTAAGTCTGCTCAGCGCAACGAAGGTACAGGTAGATGAAGCTGAAAGTGGTATTAAGTGTCTTGAAATGACAAAAAAAGAAAAATATCATATGATTTTTATGGATCACATGATGCCTGAAATGGATGGAATTGAGACCTTTCATAAGATTAAAGAGGATGAAAATAATCTGTGCAGGGATATTCCTATTGTTGCACTTACAGCGAATGCAATTGAAGGTGCCAGGCAGATGTATCTGGATGAAGGATTTAATGCTTATCTTGCTAAGCCATTTGATCCTGAAGAGGTTGAAACGCTTATACGGGATTCGTTGCCTAAGGAGTTAATTTTATGAGGTTTTCTATGAAAAGAATTGAATTAAGCGGGATGCTCGTAAGCTAAATTCATATTGTCAGTACCAGAAGGGAAGCCCATCCTGCCATATGGGGTTTTGTTTTGGTACTTTCATAACAAATCTTATGTGAATGATATAGAGTGTAAAAATAGTCACATCAGATTGGTGTGGCTATTTTTATGCTCTTTTTTATGTGATAGGAAATTGCTGTAACGTAGTGGTAGCTATGATGATTGCCGCTGGGCATCATCTTTTTTAGGTTGGGTAAGATGATCTTTGTCAACTTGACTACTGACTGTATGAATGAGCGCTTAAGAGCAAAGCCTACAGGGAAAGGAAAAGTATGTAACAAAATGAAAAATATGAATTTGAAAAGAGGATATGTACATGATGAATAAAAATATTACAATTCGACCAGAAGAACATAAAGATTATAAGGATATTGTTTCTCTTATATTGCGTTCGTTTCAGGAAGGAACAGACTATTCTGATGGAAGCGATATTATTGCATTAGTAGAGGAAATCAGAGATTCGAAATATTATATTCCGGAATTGTCTTTTGTTGCGGAATTAGATAACAAGGTGGTCGGTCACTTTTTGTTTTCACATTTTCCACTCTCACCCACAAAAGAAGGAGGACATGATGACGAGGCATATTCTGACATTGTTATGTTAGCACCGGTATCTGTTCATGCGGATTATTCCCGTCAGGGAGTTGGATCTACTATGTTAAAAATGGGAATCGAGAAAGTGAGAGAATTGGGCTATAAAGGAATAACCGTTGAAGGAAATTTTAACTTCTATAATCGAGTGGGATTTCGAACATCATCAGAATATAACATTTTCCCAACAAGTGGATGGCCAATGGAAGAACCACGATGCATGATGTGTCAGGAGACATATGAAGGATCAATGGATGGTATACATGGATTTATCGTTTATGACATGTATTTCAATGCATAAAAATTATTAGGAGTATTGGAGAGGGCAGCACAAAGTCAGCTTCTTAATGATATTCGGGCAATCAAAGTATACTGCAACTAAAAGCACAAAGTGTCGGGAAGCACTTCAATCAAGCTGATATAGTGAATACAGCAGATAGGGGATATTGCCGCAAAGGCGTATGTTTCTCCCTTCCACTTTCAGAGGATCGAGAATGTTCAATGCGGATACTTCCCATATCGAGATACCTAACTTTTGGCAGGAGCATTTTCAGGAGGGCGAAAACAAGATAGTATGCGGTATGTACGGTGTATGCCTTAATGGCGATGGCAAGGATTTCGAGTATCTAATCGCAGATAACTATAACCCGTGCGATGAAGTGCCTGAGGGTTATGTTACAATGTTTATTCCCGCAGGAACATGGGCTATATTCCCGTGCAATCCTAGAGATTTGCAGGTCGTGAACACAAAGATTTGAAGCGAGTGGCTTCCTAATTGCAAGGAATACAAGCTTTCGGGCAACTACGATATTGAAATGTACACTCCGCCTCACGAAAACCCCGAGGACAATTACAGCGAGATATGGATACCCGTTGAAAAGATTTGACGCAGCAAAAGAATACGCAAAATGCGTTCTTCCGATAAGGATATTCTACAGTCAGAGCCTTTGCATGAATAGTGCAAAGGCTTTTGTTGAAAAGAAAAATATCATATGATTTTTATGGATCACATGAT
Organism: Lachnospiraceae bacterium; assembly: GCA_022788085.1. GTDB lineage: Bacteria > Bacillota > Clostridia > Lachnospirales > Lachnospiraceae > COE1. The sequence goes on along the minus strand of JALEWA010000053.1, from coordinate 57 downwards.
GCCTGAAATGGATGGGATTGAGACCTTTCATAAGATTAAAGAGGTTGAAATGCTTAT
>JALEWA010000010.1 GCA_022788085.1 Lachnospiraceae bacterium | reverse complement strand
AAATCCTTGTTAATTTACACAATTGATTTTACATAATTTTTCCGATATAATTCCGTTAGACTTATTGACTCGTGTAGTAAATATTGAGAGGGAGATTTGAAATGAAAGAAGAAGGAAAGAAGAGCAGAGTTATTGAAGTTTATAGTCTGACATTCATAGACTTGCTGTGTACGTTGATTTCATTTAGTGCTGCGGCATTACTGAGACATGTATATGATGCCAATGGTCCGCTTGATCGGAATAGTGCACTGACAGCATGCTTGATCTTAATGCTTTGCAGTACACTGTATAACATTCTGATTGATGGAAACAGAGACTTTTTCAGACGTGACAAATATACAGAGTTTACAGCAGTTGCGAAATGTACCGTTACAGTGCTGATTACTACTTTGGTTGTTATGTTCTTTATGCAGTCAACATGGGCATTGTCACGTTTGTTGTTAGCGGTATTCGCAATTCTTAATGTACTTTTAACATATGTTGTTCATAATACCTATAAGAAATGGATGCTGAACCATTACAGAGAGGGTGGGGCAGGTAATAAAGTACTGGTTATTACTACTTCAAGCAGAGGAACTACCTTGATGGAGCAGCTTAAGCTCAATCTTCCATGGGATTGTCAGCTTGTTGCAGCATGTGTTATGGATGCTGCTAAGACAGGATATGACATGAATGGTCTTCCCGTAGTGGCAAATGAAGAGAATCTGTATGAAGTTGCCGGCAAGATGGCACTCGATGAAGTGCTGATTGATTTGCCTGATTATCCGTCAGACAAGCTTAAGGTACTGGTTGCAGATTTACAGCAGATGGGTGTTGTATGTAACTGCACCATAAATACATTCCAGATAGATGGTTCTACAAGATCGATCGGAAGCTTTGGTAACAAGCCGGTTGTTTCTTATGAGAAGACAACCATTGATTTCAGAAGAGAGCTGGTAAAACGTGCCATTGATATTGTGGGGGCATTGGTAGGTTTGACGTTTACAGCGGTGGTAACTCCTTTTGTTGCTCTGGCAATTAAGATTGAGTCTCCGGGACCCGTTTTCTTTGCACAGGAAAGAATTGGAAGAAACGGTCGCAGATTTAAGATATATAAGTTCCGTTCTATGTATATTGATGCAGAGGAACGCAAGAAGGAATTGATGGAAAAGAATCAGATGAATGGTCTGATGTTCAAGATGGATGATGATCCAAGAATTACGAAGGTTGGTAAATTTATCCGTAAGACGAGTATTGATGAGCTTCCGCAGTTCTATAACATTCTTGTAGGACAGATGAGCTTAGTAGGAACCAGACCACCGACAGTAGACGAGTTCAATCAGTATAGTCTTTATTACAAGAGACGTCTTAGCATGACACCGGGGCTTACCGGTATGTGGCAGGTAAGCGGTAGAAGCAGCATTACTGATTTTGATGAAGTAGTAAAGCTTGATTTGGAGTATATTGATAATTGGTCAGTAGGACTTGATATTAAGATATTATTCATGACAGTGTATACTGTATTATTTAGACGGGGAGCAGTTTAAGCGTGTAAGAGGGTATCCTGGGATAGGGGTACCCTTTTTTACGGGAAATTAAGGGTAGGAAGATGAGTAATAGTGTTTTGATTTCTGTTGTAGTACCTGTCTATAACGTAGAGGATTACATAGAAGAATGTCTGGAATCCATAGAAAAACAGTCTTTTTCATCTTACGAGGTGATCTTGGTAGATGATGGTTCTAAGGATTCTTCGGTAAGAGTCGCCCAGAGATATGTTGACAGGCTTGATAACTGGAAATTGGTACATAAGGAGAATGGTGGTCTGTCCTCTGCAAGAAATGCAGGTATAGCCGAGGCAATGGGTGAGTATATCTGCTTTGTTGATTCCGATGATTTCCTTGCGCAGGATTACTTACAGAAGCTTTATGAGGCAGCCATGCTGTATCAGGCAGATTTGGTTATTTCGGATTATCATGAAGTGGATGCTCTGGGACAGGATTCAAATAAGGATAAGGGAAAAGGGCTTTATCAACAGGGAATTGTGGAGCGGGAAGAGATTCTGAATGCTCTGACATATGTAGGTGGTTATCATTATGCGACAGCAGTGGTAGTTGCCTGGAATAAGCTGGTCAGAACGGATATTATGAAGCGGTTTTCTTTCCCTGAGGGTGTTTTGCATGAAGATGAGTTTATCATTATGCCGTTACTATTAGCCTGTGATCAGGTGGCATGGATTCAGGACGACCTTTATGCCTATAGACAGCGTGAAGGCAGTATCATGCAGGATGCAAAGAATGCCTTCCGACATTTGCAGGTATTAGATGCCTTCGAAGAGAGAATACAGTTATCGAAGGAAGCAGGCAATGAGGAATTGACGCGCAAGCTGAAAATGGCATATTTCTGGGATATTGAAGTCTGGTATTATTTTATGCGTACGAAATATAAGTTGCCGTGGTATAAGCTGTATGGATTTTTTACAAGACGAATGTGGAAAGCACTTGTACGGTACGGTGATGTATGGTGGAAACGCAAACAGTTGAAGTATCTGTTGTTTGCATGTGTACCTGAGCTTTATTTGAAGTATTTTTATCAGTGAGTATCTATGAAGAGACTGAATAGATACGAATATTTTTGACTGCTTGTGATATGATATGGGTGTAGTGACAAGCATGTGTAACTTTGCTATATTGGTATAGATAATACTGGTTTAAGGCATGGAGGGAGTAGAGATGGTAATTGACAAGCTGTATCTAAATGATTTTCGCGGAATTCATGAATTAGAATTAGACTTACAGGGAAAGAGTACAGTTTTATATGGAATAAACGGTGTAGGAAAATCTTCTGTTTTGGCAGCTATTAATCTTATGTATGCAAATATCATTAATCGTCTTGTGAAACAACGTTTTAAACAATCTATGAAGGCAGAAGAGTCTGATATTAAGTATAAGAAGGCGATAGCTGAAGTAGGCGCAGATTTTCGCTTTGAGGATGAACAGGACATTTTCCCATATTTTTTGAAAATCTATAGAAAAGGAAATGCAAAATTAAGTCTCTCGAAAGACTTAACGTATCTTGTAAGGCATTATGAAGATTTATATATAAAAGAAGATCAGGTGGATGAGAATAATAATCTGATTAGTACGAGCGAAGACAGCAATATTCCCATTTTTGTAAATTATGGTGTGAACCGGTTGGTGTTAAAGACTCCTCTTAGAATTCGGAAAAAAGAATCTTATGGACAATTTACGGCTTTTGAAAAAGCAATAGAGAATCAGATTGCATTCGATAAGCTGTTTGAATGGTTCCTGGAACAGGAATTGTACGAGACACAGAGACAGAAAATAGAGCCGAAATATGAAGATATTCCACTGAAAGCAGTGAAAAGTGCCATGCTTGCCATGCTTGACGGATACAGTAATGTGCATATTACAGCAAGACCGTATTCCATGAAAGTATATAAAGGCTCAGACGTATTGGACATATTGCAGTTATCTGATGGAGAGAAATGTACATTAGCGTTATTTGGTGATTTAGCCAGACGATTGGCAATTGCTAATCCGTCATCAGAAAATCCACTTGAGGGTAAAGGAGTTGTATTAATTGATGAGATAGAGCTGCACATGCATACTTCATGGCAGAGAAAAGTTATTTCGGTATTAAAGAAAACATTCCCGAATATCCAGTTTATTATTACAACACATTCACCACAGGTATTAGGTGAGATTGATGATGATTTTAATGTATTTGCTTTAGAAAAAGTGGAAGAAGATGTTCTTTGTCATAAATATGATGGTTTCTTTGGAGTAGATTCCAATGCAGTGTTGGAAGAGGCATTTCAGACGGAGTCAGTTAATCTGGAAGTGAAGGATAAAGTTAAGAAAATGTATGATTTCATTGAAGAAAAAAAATATGAAGACGCAGAAGAAATCATACGTGAGATTGAGCATATGACAAGAAATAGAAATAGGGACACCGTAAGAGGACGTGTATTGATTAGAAAGGGAAAAAAAGTAAATGCGTCAAATACATAAGAAAATGGAGCCATCTCATTTTACAAATTGGAAGAATCATTTTAAAGCCATAACAGGAAATACAGCCAATTATGATGATTTACATGGTCCGCATGGAAATGGTGAATACTTGAAATTGAAGAGAAGCCTTGTGGAGGAGCAGGGTTTTATATGCTGCTATTGTGAAAGAAGAATAGGACTGGATCAGTATTTACAGGACTGTGATATAGAGCATTTTATGCCAAGACATCCTGAAAATTCTATGCCGTCAGCACAAAAAGCTGTTTGTATAAATGCGCAGATGGATTATTCTAATTTGTTTGCATCCTGTAAAGGAGAGCTGGCAGATTTTACGGATCACTGCAATCATAAGAAAGATAATTGGTTTGACTTCAAGGAATGCATATCTCCATTGGAGGATGAAATAAAAGATATTTTTGGATTTAAGCTTAATGGTGAAATTTATGCGCTTGGAAGCAGAGGAAGCGAAATGTTAAATCATTTGAACCTGAACTCTTATACTTTGCAGGAACAAAGAAAGGAAGCATACTTTTCTGCACTGGAGCAGGAGTTTGAGGATGAAGATCTGCTGAATGATGAGGAGTATATTGAAGCAACAATGGAGCTTTATGACAATATGAATATGGGAAAATATGAACAGTTTTGTTCCATGATTACATATTGTTTTAAGCATTATTTAAGATAGATTGTAACTGTTCAGCAGGCATACACATTGACTGCGGATGCAGTGAGAAAACGTAGATTTAGATAAGTGGTTGGGAGAGCAATTATGAAGAAATGGAAGACAGTAATCGGAGGCGATACGGGGCTTTTCGATTTTCGATTAAAAGAGATTTGGAGCTATAGGGATCTTTGCTATACGTTTATCCGTAAAAATTACATAACAAGGTACAAGCAGACTATCTTAGGTCCATTCTATATGATGCTGTCCCCTTTGCTGACAAGTGGTATTTTCTCGATTGTATTTGGTAATATTGCAAAGATTGCAACAGATGGAATACCGAATTTCCTGTTTTATATGACAGGTAATCTGATCTGGGGATTTTTCTCAGGATGTGTGTGGGAAAATAACAATATATTTGGTGGTAACGCATATATCATGGGTAAGGTATATTTCCCTAGACTTGTCATTCCCTTGGCAAATACTATTACAAAGATGATGGATATGACGATTCAGTTTTTGATGTTTATTCTGTTTTTCTTTATCTTTCAGGCAAGAGGATATGAATTCCAACCTAATATGTGGGTAATAGCAGTACCATTTTTATTGTTTATGATTTCCATGCTGGGATTTGGAATAGGTTTGATCTGTTCTTCTCTGACGATAAAGTACAGGGACTTGAATGTCATGATGGGATTTGGCATGAATCTTCTGATGTATGCTTCACCGATTATTTATCCGGTTTCGAATCTTGAAGGAATCTGGCAGAAGCTGATATTTATCAATCCGCTTACGAGTGTCATTGGAATGGTACGTTATGCGTTCTTTGGAGTAGGAACGATTCCGGCATGGTCTCTGATATGGAGCGCAGGTTTAACAGTTACCGTATTATTGACCGGTTTAGTGCTATTTAACAAGGTAGAGAAGACATTTATAGATACGATTTAGAGGATAAACACATGACACAGTTGATAAGCATAATTATTCCGGTATACAATGTGGAATACTTTCTGCCAAAGTGTCTGGATTCCGTGATGAAACAGACATATCGTGATTTTGAGGTATTGCTGATTGATGATGGCTCAACGGATGGCTCTGCCCGTATCTGTGATGAATATGCATCAAAGTATGAATGCTGCAGAGTATTTCACCGTCAGAATGCCGGGGTGGCAGCAAGCAGAAATATCGGTCTGTCTCAGGCAAGAGGAAAATACATAGTCTTTTTGGATTCTGATGACTATATAGAGAAGGAATTGCTGGCTAAGGTATATGAGCAGATGGAGACACAAAAGTATGATATCTGTTCTTATTCTGCAAGGCGTGTTGATGAAGTAGGAAATCATTTATACGATATTTATTTCGTAGATATGATAACCGGCTTGCAGTTTGATGATGAGAGCAGAGATTTGTTCTTATGGAAGAAGTTCTTGCAGTATAAGACAGGATGGGAATGCTGTTTTCATGTATTTCGAAGAGATATCATTGAACAGAATCAGATACGGTTTGATGAAAAGCTACGCTATGCTGAGGACTTAATCTTTACTTTTGAATACATGTTATATGTTGAGAGGTGGATTAAGATACCGGATGTTTTGTACGATTATACGCTGAGAAACGGTTCTGCAACAAAGGAGCTTGACCGGAAAGAAATGGTGGATGGTATCATGTACTATGCTTTCTTGCGTATAAGGGAAAGATTGAAGAAAAAGGACAGTGACAGATATCGTGCAAAGAGGATCAGCCTTTTTTATGCCGCATTGTTACATTATTTCTATCCAATCTTTGCTAAGAATGTTGGAATCAGGAGAGTAAGGAAATGGCTGGAGGATTCACCTGACTTGGCATTGCAGAAACAACTGTTCCGGTTACTATCCTTGCAGAAGAAAAAGCTTAAGAAGCTTTTTGGTGATAAAGAGGGTACAAAACTGTACAATATGGTGAGATATTTTCTTGATGGAAATGAGAGGCTATATGTAAAGAGATGTAGCAGGCTGTTACATGTGAAAGAAAAGAGGAGTTGAGAGATATGAGGATATTGGTTGTAAATGACATATTGCAGGGTGGCGGAGTAGAGAAGCTGATGTATGATTTAGTCATGCGTTTTCGCAAAGAGCATGAGGTTGCTATTCTGACAGACAAGAAGGATGCAGATTTTGCTAAGATTTATCCGGAGGATGTAAAGTATTTTTACCAGATGGAAGAGGACTATCCAAAGGGAAAGAACAGACTCGAGAGAAAGCTGATTAAGCGTAAGAAGGAAAATGCGGAAGCTAAGCTTAAGAAGGATATCCGTGATATGAACTTTGATGTGCTTTTATGTATGAAGGAAAGCTGGATCATGTGGATGGCGATTACTTATGGCGAGTACATTCCTAAGAGAATTGCATGGGTACATACTGATTATAAGAAGTCATATTATACAAAGACCTGGTATACGGCAGAAGAAGAAGTAAAAATGATGCAGCGGTACAATCATGTTGTATGTGTATCACAGACAATTCTGGACAGCATCAAGGAGGTTATTGGTGATCCGGGTAATCTGGTACGCTGCTACAATCCTCTGGATGTAAAGGATATCAGGGAGAAGGCACTGGAACCGGTTGAAGATATTCAAAGAAGTGACAGACCACTGTTTGTATCCGTGGGAAGACTGAATACACAGAAGGGTTATGATATTCTTCTGGAGGTATGTAATCTTCTGAATAAAGAAGGCTATCAGTATGATGTGTGGATTGTTGGTGGTGGAGAGAGCTGGAATAAATATGAAGTACAGCATGATCTTGAGAATCAGATACATCGCTATCATCTTGATAATGTATATATGCTTGGATTTA
>JALEWA010000251.1 GCA_022788085.1 Lachnospiraceae bacterium | reverse complement strand
AAGGCTACAACAATCAGCGGTCATCCCGTCTAGAGCCTGCGGCAAGTTCCGGTACGGCACAATCGGGGAGGTAAATTCACCTAAAACAAAGCGCGGTTTGCACCTCCCACAATGTGCCGTCTGACACCCAATGTAACAATTTGAATTAATGCAATATAAAGACATAATATTTTACATACCTTCTCAACCAGTTCTTTTTTATATCCCCCTAACACAATGAGAATAATAACCAGCACCCATATTGCTAAATTAACAGCCTGTGTTCCTGCAGACCAAATCTGATCGACACCATCCAATGCCTTCAATTCACCATTTAAAAACATAATCTGTAGATAACCCATACATATTATGCCAGCCAGAAGCAAATTAAAAAGCTTAAACAATTTCTTAGGTAACAGCAAAACTCCTACCAACAGTATAGCCAATCCACATATTATGCTTCCAAAAAATGTAATAGCAAGAAACATCCCATAGGATCCTGAAAATTGGCTATAATTAGCTAAATACAACTCGTTAGGAAGATAAATCCCAATCGTTACCACCCATGCAGCAATAACCGGAAGCATTCCAAGAATATACTTCTTATACTCTATCTTACCAATATATTCCATTTCCTTTTTGTCAAAAACAGAATATAACAAAGCAATGCATACACTGACAATAAATGCAACACTATATCCACTATTACTTATTTTGCCTCTAGATATTAAAACTAATATCAGAGCTATAAATATAATTGCATCAAAACTACTAATTAGTTTAACGCTTTTATCCTTAAAAAGAAATCTGATTACCACTGGTGCGATTAAGGAAAATGCCAACAACGGTATCCCATAATTTATATAGGTTCTAACTTCAATATCCCAGAAACTTTCAAATAAAGTACTTTCTGCACCACCTAAAAGTGTTTTGACCGCTGACATTAAAAAGAAATTACATAAAAAGAAAAATATGATTTCTTTTACTGATTGTTGACTCTTCCATTCTTTTCTTCTTTTCTCTGATATACATATCCACAAAACTGTAGATATAAGAGAAAAAAGTAATATATATAGAAAAATCATTAGATTCTGCATATTTTACTAATCCTTTCAACATATACCATAATAAAAATATAGAGAGGCTGTATTCCTCTCTATACTATCATTTATTTCACTTCAATATCGTCAGATTCTACTTCCTTATTACGATTCTCATCTACGCCAAGCTTTTCACTAACCTTCTTCTTTGCACGTCTGAAGTAGATTCCTACCGCTGCGCCAACTGCGATTGCAATACCTGCTACTGCCTGAATCGCATAAGTTGCAACCGATGGATCAATGTACGCCTGTGCGTTTGCACCGAACAAGAACATACATGTTATTCCTAAATAACCTAATCCTAATACCTTTAACAAACTCTTTTTCATGACTATTTTTCTTCCTTTCTCTCTTTTATCTTCTTCTGAATCTCTGAAATGATATATCTTGCCCCAACCTCAGCACTTGTTCCATGGTTATAAACATACTCCTGAACAAAGCTTCCTATTCTTTCATAATAATCCTGTTTATGTTCTAACAGCTCCTGAACCTTACTGTCAATCTGATCCAACTCATCAAGATTAAGCGAGCAGCCAATCTCTTCACGAAGAAGAATATTTAACGGAATCGTATCAATCTTCTGATATTCCGGATTCATAATCTTCATAGGTGTATTAATAAACAATACCGGCTTCTGTGTGGTATAGGCATATTCATAAGCAATACCTGACCAGTCTGTAATCATCAGATCAGCTTCAAATACCGTGCTGTTAGAAGAAAAGTCTGTCTGAATCTCAACATCCTTATCCTGTTCATACTTCACCTTAAGCTGCTCCATGAACTCACCTCTATGGCGAACATGCTGTGGATGAGGACGTACCGTAATCTCATAGCCCTTGCCCTTTAAATTGTCAAGAATCTCTTCCAAACAGCTGTCAACAATATTATCCTGTTGCCATGATGGTGCAATCAGAATCTTCTTAACTGCATTGTCCTCATGCGGAAGCTTTGCATAATCCTTACGCATCTCATCAAGAAGTGAATATCCCCAATCGACCAGATTCTTCTTAGGAAGCTCATATGCGGCCTCCGTCTTCTCAATCTCTTCCTTTTGGTGCTTTCCAACACAAAATACCGTATCATAATGATCCATAGAGCCCGTTCTCATGGTAAGATTCAAGCTGTCCATTCCATGCGGAATGTAGATATATTCGATATTCTTATCGATATAGCTTCTCTTGATATGAAAATTCTCCAAATCCGGCATCGTCATCACAACGACATCAGCTTCCATCTTCATCATCAGCGTAATCAAACGCTTCTCACCTATATAATAAGGACGAATCTTGTCCTGCGTCTTTGCCAATTCAAATATCTGATCCTCAGGATCACTGGTAATATAATGGATCACCAAATTAGTATTTTCAAGCAGATACTCAATGAGTCCCTGATAATACTTATAGAATCCACTGCTCTCTGAATAAAATACAAGATGTTTATTTACAACAGAAAAGAACTTCTTGTAGTCCTGCTTCTCTCTCTTAGTCTCCGGATCTCCAAAGCGCTTTCTCTTCTTGCCACCAAGATTTCCAAGTGCTTCCAGCTGTTTCTTACTCTCTTCAAGAGCTTCATAATCCACATATTTCTTCGGATTGATTGCCCAATTAAGCAGATAAAGCTGTGCAACTGCAAAGAGATTACTTGCTACCCAGTAAAGTGCCACACCAACAGAAACAAACCATCCCAGATACAAAGACAATCCAACAGAGAAAGCCATCATTCCGTATTTATTCCAATTAGACTGTTCTGACTGCAATACATTACTTGCATTCTGTGCAACACAAAGAATCCATGCCGAAACGCCAGCCACTATAGGAGACCACAGTAAAGAAATACCAATCTCACTCGGTACCTGACTTAGGTTCACGCCAAAGAAATTCATATCAATAGCCGGATTATTCATTCCACGCTTAATAATCTCTATCACGCCCATCAATAATACAAGCTGAACGATTAACGGAATAATCGATGCCATTGGATGATATTTTTCTCTTTTAAAAATCTTTGCCTGTTCCTCTGCTATGGTATCCTTATCTCCAAAATGCTTCACAGTAAGAAAATTAATTTCCGGCTGCATCTTGACCATTTTAATGGAATTCTTCTGAACCCAGACCGATACCGGAAGCAAAACCACCTTACTTGCCAGAGTAAAAAGAATAATGGCAAATCCATAATTATGGCAAACAGCATAACAGCCGTTCATAACTACTTCTAAAGCCTTATAAATTATTTCCATAATTCTCCCCTATCCTATTGCAGTTCCAATGCCTGTAATGCAAATATCAATGTCTGATTGTCCTTATCATCCCTGACTGCAATACGTACATACTGCTTACCATCAAAGCCCTTCTTATCAGATAAGTCCTTAATCAAAATATTGTCCTCTAATAGCTTTACTGTAAGCTCTTTGCTTGTAAATGGCGCCTTTACCTCACACAGCACATAATTTGCCTGTGACGGAGCAACACGTAAGAAAGGAATCTTTGAGAGCTTCTCCACAAAGTTTCTACGTGATTCATAAAATGCCTGCAGCGCCGTTTTATATGCAGCCTGATATTTTTCATATATCTGCATATAGAATTCTGCAAAGGAATTGATATTCCAAATGGCAACATCCTTCTTCATCGCAGCAATTGTTTCCTTATTGCCGGAAGCAATAATTCCAAGGCGAAGTCCCGGAACACCATAGGACTTGGAAATACTCTTTACAACAAATAAATGTGGATTCTCATTTAATAACTGCTGCTCTAAAAGGCTTCTATCCTCTTCCACATCTACAAAGTCCACAAAAGACTCATCCATAACCAATCGAATCTGCCTGTTCTTTGCCCATGTACAGATACGCATCACATCGGTTTTCTTAATGTAATTACCGGATGGGTTGTCAGGATTCACGATTAATAATGTTTGAATATTCTTGTCATCAAAGAAAGTCATCAAATCATCAGCTGTATAAGTATAATCTGCATTGTTTGGCACAAATTCTACTAAATCATCCTTATTCTTACGGTTTGCATATTCTTCAAAGGAAGGATGCAATACACCAACTCTTCCGGTAATACCTTCCATCAGGCTCTTAATCAGCTCTGCTGCACCGTTCCCGACTACAATCTGATCTGCCTTCAGACCGAAATTCTTAGCTGCGACAAGAGAGTTCACCTGCATTCCGGAAGGATATTGCGTTAATAAGGTTTCAAAATTCGCCTGCATCTCTGCAATCAGCTTCTTATTTGGGAAATACGGGTTTACTAAATAGCAAAAATCAAGCATCTTCGGATAGCGCCAATAACCACCATAGCGCTTCTGGAATCTTGCAAGCTTCTCTTCACCCTCTAAGAAAATGGTCTCTGCAATATCTAAATCCTGAACGTCATCAATCTCATACCATTTTTCGCCTTCCAGCCTTACTGCCTTGATATGAGGATCTTCAAGGAAAGTAATTACCTTCAACACCTGCTCATAATATTCATTTGTTCCAAGAGCCTTACAGTAAATCTCCAAAAATGGTACATAATAAAGCTCTGAAAACTCCTTGCTGAACTTATAAATATTAACGGTCTTATAATACTCGTCAATTCTGTTGAAATCAAATTCCCGCTTTGCCACAAAGGACTTAATATTATCCTGTTCGTCCAGAGTAACTACAGTTCCATCCATCCAGCTTTCGAACTTATCTACCAGTACAAGACTTGGATATGGATGATTAATCAGTTTGTGAAGAACTGCCTCTTCAAATACTAAATCCGACTCTAAAAGAATCGTATCCTCCTGTACCAGATAGTCCTTGGCAAGATACAGAGAATAAATATTATTTGTCTTATTATAAATGCTATTCTCAACGTATACCACAGGTGTCGATACGCCGAGAGCATCTATGTAATCCATTAATTTCTGTCCTTCATAGCCTACCACTACAACGATTCTTGATAACCCTAACTTATCCAAGTGTCCCATCATACGGTCAATCATGGCAACACCATTTACCTTAACCATACACTTCGTTGCTTCACTTGTTAATTCTTTTAAACGCTTGCCCATTCCGGCTGCTAAAATAATCGCCTGCATGTGTACCTCCCTGTCCGTTCAGACATGCTTTTGTCTTAATAATTCTATGGAATTATATCACTTGCAAATTATAATAACAAGACAAACAAATACTTGTATGAATAATAATACATAACACCTAAATCATATATATTTTTTAGTTTTAGACAATACCTGCTTTATTGGAGCAGTATACTCCTTGTTTTCCTGTCGCTTCTATTCAATTTTGCATTGTTGTCCAAGACAAAATAATTTCTTTCGCTTACTTGAGGAATCAGCCTATAAACTCAACAGCTCTATGATATTTTGAATCAATTATACTTTTTAATTCTTTTATCTCCTTTTCCAAGTCATCTGTCAAACCTTTCATGTTAATTCTTGTTTCAACAGAAGATTTCAATTCTATTTCTATTTGCAGTTCTTTATATTTTCGTCCATTATCTTTATTGACATACTCAACATCATCAAACACTATTTCATATTTTTCTTCCTTTACATATTCATTCTTTAAATTTTTAACAACTATCATTTTTTTTCTGCTGTTAATAATATCAATATTATTATCAAGATCATTAAACTCGGATTTATTTTGAGAGAGGAAAGATCCAAAATACTCTTGAACCATTTCACTGCAATCTTTCAGATTTGAACTGTTTACTTCTCTTTCTATCTCATTACGCTCCAATTGACCCCCTTCACCATCCGACACACTATCGCTAGGTGATTTAAATGTCACACAATACTTTCCATTTTTCTGTCTAATTCGTAATGTATAATTATTTTTATACAACAATCTGTCACTTGTATCATAATATTGATCTACTTGTTTTGTTACTCCTTCGTCCGTCACTTCGTAGTTTCTATTTATTAAGAAATTTTCTATTTTTTGATATATATTATCTTGGCACTGAATAATATATTTCTTTTCTATTTCAACAGACTTTCGAATATCATAATCCTGTATCAACTTCTCTACCTTTGCTAATATAGGTAACAAATAGTGCTTACAGAATCCTTCATTATAGTATATGGTTTGTTCATTTCTTTCTTCTCCAATCAAACCGGATACATTCTCAACCTTTTTAATTTTCCCATTACAAGCCATAATGTATACCGGTTTTTCACTTGTTTTATCATACATCTTTGCGCTATTTGCACATTTAACAAAAACCAAGTTCTTTTTACATTCCATATGCTCAATGTTTTCTTTTTCAAAGAGCTTCGATACATCATTCAAAAAAGCATCCACATCCGTCAGCAGTAACTGCTTGTATCCATTTCGGTACAAGAAGTGTTCACATAACTTACTTAAATCATAGATATTATCACTTTTAATATTGGACCAAATGTGTATTGCTCCCATCACAACTGTATCATCCAATTGCAAATAATCCTGAAGAGAAATATCCGCATGTTCAAATATTCCCCGTATCAAAGATGGAATATAATTTGCCTGTAACTTTCCATCCAAATAATAATCGCATGCCTTATTTAGTATTTTTTCTAATAAAGTTTCACTCAAAACCTTATATGGATGAAAATATATATTCCTATACATCTGATATCTGGCACAAAAATATTCTTCCACATTGGCAAGATAGCTTTTTTTCACACATACACGAAATTTTCCTTCTCCATTTATTCCTATTGCCATTCCCTCAATCAAATTATCCAAATCAAATTTTCCAAATGTCACTCCACAATGAAAGGAATCCCTAAGAAGATAATCCATCCGATCTGCATCTAATTGACTTGATACCAATGAGGTAAAAATAAATTTGAAATCAGGTTTTGTTCCTTCTTTAACATATGAAATACTTTCCTCACTTTTCTTTACTTCTGTCCTGTAATTTATATATTCCACTACCTTATTCGGTGTGTTATCATTCCATTTTTTTAATTCTTTATTAACTTCTGTGTCTTGATTAAGAATAATCCTTGTAGTCCATTCTTCGTGTGAATTTGATTCACTCGATATCTCAGCCTTCTCAAATGCATGAGAAAATGGTCCATGCCCTATATCATGTAAAAGCGCAGCTGCTA
>JALEWA010000244.1 GCA_022788085.1 Lachnospiraceae bacterium | reverse complement strand
GTTGCATCCGTTGACAGCAGTACAGGCGTTGTTACCGGTGTAAAACAGGGAACGGCAACTATCACTGGTCAGATTAAGGGAATTAAGGATGCCAGTGGTAAGGAGCTGGATATTAAGGCAACGACAACGGTTACGGTTAATGCGGCAGCAGCACTTACCATTAAGCTTGACAGAGAACAGGTGTGGCTTGGCGTAAAGGGACAGACTACATTAGTTCCGACGGTTTCCAATTATGTATCGGATAGTGGTGTAACGTGGACAACAGCTGATAAAAACATTGCAACAGTAGATGAAAAGGGTGTTGTCACCGGTGTGACAGCAGGAACCGTGAAGATCACGGCAACAACTAAGGAAAAGGATGCAAATGGCAAGCAATTAACAGCGATTTGTGTGGTAACGGTAAACAGCAATGCTACAGAAGATACTTCAACGCGTTTGAAGGATAAAGACGGAAGACAGGTATATATCAAGAATAGTGAAGGAAAATATATAGAAGCTGTTTATGCGGATTACTTTAAGGCAAGTGAGTTCTTTATCATGAACAGTGTGCAGTATGCATACAAAGGCTGGCAGACAATAGATGGCAGAACCTATTATTATGATAAGAATGGAAATGTAGTAACAGGAACTCAGATTATTCAGGGTGTAACCTACAATTTTGGTTCAGATGGCGCTATTCAGACGACAGTAAACGGTTCTACCTTTGGTATCGATGTATCGAAGCATAATGGTAAGATAGACTGGAATGCAGTGAAGAGTTCCGGTGTTGATTATGTCATTATCCGATGTGCATACAGAGGTTCTTCTACAGGAGCATTGATTACGGACCCGAATTTCCATACAAATATCAAGGGCGCAACGGCAGCAGGCTTGAAGGTGGGAATTTATGTATTCTCTCAGGCTGTCAATGAGGTTGAAGCTGTTAAGGAGGCTTCTCTTGCAGTAAGTCTTGCACAAGGTTATAACCTGACGTATCCTATTTTTATTGATACGGAAGCAAGTGGTGGAAGAGCCGATAAGATTGATGTTGCTACACGTACTGCTGTTGTAAATGCGTTCTGCCAGACAGTGCAGAATGCCGGCTACAAGGCAGGTATATATGCTTCTAAGGCATGGTATGAAGGAAAGCTTAACATGGGAAGTCTTGGAGGTTATAAGATATGGCTGGCACAGTATGCAGCAGCCCCAACTTATTCCGGAAGATATGATATGTGGCAGTATTCCAGCAAGGGTACCATCAGCGGTATTAACGGAAAGGTTGATTTGAATTTGAGCTATTTGGGTTATTAGCTTGCAATATTTCCTTTTTCGGATTATGATAAGGTATTGAATAAGATAAAATGGAGGGAAGAATCCTAATGAAAACGTATTTGGTAACAGGTGGCGCAGGTTTTATTGGTTCCAATTATATTCACTATATGTTCAGGAAGTATGGTGATGAAATCAGAATTATTAATGTCGATGCCCTGACCTATGCAGGTAACCTGGAGAATCTTAAGGATATTGAGGATAGAAGCAACTATACATTTGTGAAAGCAGACATTACGGACAAGGAGGCAATTGCAAAGATTTTTGCTGAGAATGATATCGACAGAGTTGTTCATTTCGCAGCAGAAAGCCATGTTGACAGAAGCATCCGTAACCCGGAAGTGTTTGTGCAGACCAATGTACTTGGTACAGCGGTTATGTTAAACTGTGCAAAGGCAGCATGGGAGCTGCCGGACGGAAGCTTTAAAGAGGGCAAGAAATTCCTTCATGTTTCCACAGATGAGGTATATGGCTCCTTAGAGAATGAGGGAGAATATTTCTATGAGACAACACCATATGCACCTCATAGTCCATATTCAGCAAGCAAGGCATCTTCCGATATGCTTGTAAAAGCATATATGGATACCTATAAGTTCCCTGCAAATATCACAAACTGTTCTAATAATTATGGACCTTATCAGTTCCCGGAGAAGCTGATTCCATTGATTATTAATAATGCATTACATGGTAAGAAGCTTCCTGTATATGGAGATGGCAAGAATGTTCGTGACTGGTTGTATGTAGAGGATCACGCAAAGGCTATCGATATGGTTCAGGAGAAGGGAAGACTTTTTGAAACCTATAATGTCGGTGGACATAATGAGAAGCAGAACATTGAGATTATTGAGATCATTCTTGAAACCTTACAGGAGATGCTTCCTGATTCTGACCCAAGAAAGGCGTTAGTTTCCAAGGATTTAATTACCTATGTCGAAGATCGTAAGGGACACGATAGAAGATATGCCATTGCACCGGACAAGATTAAGGCTGAGATAGGCTGGGAGCCGGAAACTATGTTTAAGGATGGCATTAAGAGAACCATTAAGTGGTATTTTGAACATGAGGATTGGATGGCTCACGTAACAAGCGGCGATTATCAGAAATACTACGCAGAAATGTATAAATAAACAAGATATGTTTGGGGACGTCATTGCCTTGGGAGGGCAAAGCCGTTCCCATTTGGTGTATCAAAAGTGCGTATTGCAAATATTGTGCCTGCA
>JALEWA010000243.1 GCA_022788085.1 Lachnospiraceae bacterium | reverse complement strand
TACGTTAATATTAGGTGAATTTGGGAGGAATGTCATGGAGCAGTCGGGAAACACGCATAAAAGAAGAGTAAGATATAAGGGAACACATCCAAGAAAGTTCGAGGAAAAATATAAGGAATTGAATCCGGATAAATATGCAGATACAGTGGCAAAGGTCATCAGCAAGGGAAGTACGCCTGCAGGGATGCATATCTCTATCATGGTAAAAGAGATTTTAGATTTTCTGGAGATAAAACCGGGACAGAGAGGTCTTGATGCAACGCTTGGGTACGGAGGTCACACAAGGAAAATGTTAGAGCAGTTGCAGGGAAGTGGACATATCTATGGACTTGATGTTGATCCAATCGAGATTGTGAAAACAACCCAGAGACTTCAAGATGCGGGATTTGGAGAGGACATTTTTACATCGATTCAGGAGAATTTTGCTAATATAGGTAAGATAGCACAGGAGTATGGTCCATTTGATTTTATGCTGGCAGACTTAGGTGTATCTTCTATGCAGATAGATAATCCACAGAGAGGTTTTTCATACAAATTGGATGGACCACTTGATTTAAGATTAAATCCGCAAAAGGGTGTTTCAGCGGCAGAACGATTGACGCAGGTTACGGAGGATGAACTTGCCGGCATGCTGGTGGAGAATTCGGACGAACCTTATGCGGAAGAGATTGCGGCTGTGATTATGAAGGAAATACGAAAAGGCAAAAGGATTGACAGTACAACAAAGCTGAGAGAGCTTATCGAAGCTGCACTGGCATTCTTGCCGGAAAATAAGGAAAAGAAGGACATTGTAAAAAAGACCTGCCAGAGAGTTTTCCAGGCGTTACGAATTGACGTGAACAGCGAATTTGAGGTGTTAGACCAATTTCTGAATAGTTTACCTGAAACATTGGCAGATGGAGGCAGAGTGGCAATTCTGACATTCCATTCGGGAGAGGATCGTATGGTCAAAAAGGCTTTTAAAAGATATTACAAAGAGGGAATATTCCGTGAGATATCGGAAGATGTCATACGTCCCAGTGCCGAGGAATGCAGGAACAATGGAAGAGCCAGATCAACCAAGATGCGTTGGGCGATTAAATAATGTAGCGGAGCATGGCAATTACATTGATAATAATAAAACCAACTTGCAAAGTTGGTTTTATTATATCCGGTTAGTTTAGATTTCTTTATGCTTGCGAAAGATAATTTCGAAAAATTTGACCATTAACGGAACATAAGTAATCATAAAAATACTGGCAGCTACTTCTGTTACTACTTTCTTGTGTTTTGGGGCTATATTTATACCAATGATGACTCCCATTGCACAAAGGCAAAGCTTTACCAAAGCAAGGTCTTTCCAGTCACTCTCTTTTACATATTGATTAGCAGCTTCAAACAACTTATTCATACAGACAGCTCCTTTCGTGTATTTTTCTATATCACCAATTATACCATTTCCATATGTACCTTACAAGATTACGGAAGAGGCGAAGGCTTAAGCTTCGCCATCTCCACCGGGTCCATCCTTACGTGGAACTTCATCCGGTATGATGTCCTGAGGCAAATCAACCTGTGGGATATTACCATCATCATACTCATTTGCAGGTTTTTGACCGTTTGGGGTAGTTTTAATTTTGTTATCTTTTTCCATAAAGTACCTCCTGTAAAAAAGATGATATGTAATAAAGTGTACTGTATCGTAAAAAATATGCAGGAACAAAATGGAAGATGATAAGAAAAAGATAGAGATGAAAAATGCATCTTAGAGATAAATTATGACGTGTTATCCTTAAATGAAAACCTCTTATCGATATGATATTGATGTTTTATTTACAATCAGATACACTACGGCTATGATTTTTAGAGGAAGAAAAAGGAGAGAGAAACGATGTGGAATCGAAATTTTATTATGGTAGTATTGGGGCAGATTATATCACTGTTTGGTAATGCAATTTTGAGATTTGCATTACCTTTATATCTGCTGAACGAAACAGGATCGGCGGCGTTGTTTGGAGTTGTGAGTGCGTGTGCATTCATTCCCATGATAGTGCTTAGTCCCATAGGAGGAATCTTTGCAGACCGTGTAAATAAGCGTAATATCATGGTGGTACTTGATTTTTCAACATCACTTCTGGTGCTGGCAATTATTATATTACTGGGGAAAATGAATCTTGTTGTACTTTTGTTATGTGCATTATTTGCACTTTATGGTATCAGTGGTGCATATCAGCCTGCAGTGCAGGCAAGCATACCGGTACTGCTTCCTGGTGAACATATTATGCAGGGAAACGCAGTGATTAATCTGGTCAGTTCATTTGCAGGATTGATTGGCCCAGTTATCGGAGGCGCTTTGTTTGGTTTTTATGGGATTATGCCGATTTTATATGTCAGTATGTTTTGCTTTTTGCTTTCAGCGATTATGGAGATATTTATACAGATACCTTTTGAGAAAAAGCCCGCTGAAGGAAGCATTTTTGCGATTGGTTTTGGTGATTTAAAGGAAAGCTTTCGATATATGTATCGGGAACAACCAATTATTATGCAGTTCTCGCTTGCAGTTGCTGCAATTAATATGATATTAAGTGCACTTGTTATTATCGGACTTCCGGTAATCATAACACAAAAGCTGGATTTTGACAGTGAAATGGCAAATCGTTTGTATGGATATGCTGAGGGTGTCTTTGCAATGGGTTCTTTATGTGGTGGAATGGGAGCCGGTTTATTTGCCAAAAAGCTGAAGGCGAAAAATGGTTATCTTTTACTGCTCTATGATGCGTTAACACTCATTCCGATAGGTATTGCAATTATGTTTCCTATGCCGGCAATGTTATCCTATGCTATTATATTGGTTAGTTGTTTTTGTATGGCATTTCTTGCAACCTTATTTTCTATTCAGATTATGTCCTACTTGCAGATTATCGTACCTATTGATTTGATTGGTAAGGTGATATCCTGTGCAATGTGTATAGTAATGTGTGCATCACCGATTGGTCAGGCAATCTATGGAGGTCTGTTTGAAGTGCTAAATGAGAATGTTTTTGTTGTATTTTATGCCGCTGCGGTACTGTCTGTGATGGTAGCATTGGCGCTGAAAAAAGCGTTTCAAAGGCTGGAGGAGAAACTTTAACATTTCTTTACCTTTTCTTTGCGATTACTTTGTACCTTAAGACTATACTTAAGATCATAA
>JALEWA010000242.1 GCA_022788085.1 Lachnospiraceae bacterium | reverse complement strand
CACTAAGGAATTGAATTATGGGAGAATTATCAAAATTACCGAATATAGGGAAAATGGTAGAGGAACAGTTAAATCAAGTAGGAATCACGACAGAAGAAGAACTGAAATCGGTTGGTGCCAAACAGGCGTGGTTGAAAATTCAGGCAATTGATGAATCGGCATGTATTCATAGATTGTTGGCATTAGAGGGAGCAATTCGTGGCGTTAAGAAAACGGCATTGCCGGATGACGTGAAGGCAGATTTAAAAGAATTTTACCAGTGGAATAAGAAATTACAATGAAGGAGAGGCAGATGGCAGATTTAAGATGTAAGGAAGAATACCTTCGAAGAATACATAAGGTACAGGATTACATAGAGCAGCATATCGGTGAATCAATGTCTATTGAAGATATTGCCAATGCTGCCGGTTTCTCAAAATACCATTTTAGCCGTATCTTTCAGGGATTGTTACAGGAATCACCTGCTCAATATGTGTATCGGATACGCATGGAATATGCAATGTTTCTGTTGGCTCACCGGGCAGACAAAAATATGACGGACATCGCTTATGAACTTGGATTTACGGATTCAGCAGTGTTTTCAAGAGCATTTAAGAATTTTTTGGGAATAAGTCCAAGGGAATACAGACGGGAATATAGCAAGAATTGCAAAGATTCTTTTTTACTATCTGAGTACAATAAGAACACAGCAAAGAAAGAATGGGCAGCTAATCCGTTTCCTGTAACAGGCCGGATTACGATAGAAACTCTGGAAGAACAACAGATGGCATACGTCAGACATACAGGCACTTATGAAACATTGGCAAAGGAGTATGCAGGGCTGTTACAGATTTTATTTATGCATGCCAGGAATCAGCAGCTTCTTGAAGATGGGAAAAACTGGGTACTTGCGATATATCATGATAATCCGGAATTCGGAGAAGAAAGTCAGTTTCGAACCAGCATTTGCATTACAGTTCCGGAGGATAAGTTGATTCAGGAGGACGGGGTGCTTGGAAGGATGAAGCTTGAAGGTGGTCTGTATGCGGTAGGGCACTTTGAGATTCAACCGGATCAGTACAGTGATGCATGGAATTATATGTATCGGGAATGGTTGACGAACAGTGGTTATGTTCCAAGGAATTCCTATCCTCTGGAGGTATATCGAAACAATCCGGCTGAGGATGAAAATCATGTCAATAAAGTGGATATCTATGTTCCTATTGAACCCATTCATTTCTAATACAATATGCTGTAAATCTTAATTGTGAGGTGGCATATGGAAGAAATCAGAGTTCATGGAGCACGAATCCACAATCTGAAAAACATTAATCTAACGATTCCGAAGCATCAGCTGGTAGTCATTACAGGTATCAGCGGCTCCGGAAAATCAAGTCTTGCATTTGATATTCTGTTTGAAGAAGGGAAGAACCAGTATCTGCGGTCAATAGGTATTTTGGCAGGACTGGAAAAAGAGGACCGGTTTGATACCATTGAGGGAATTGGACCAACCGTTTCAGTACGCCAGAATACAATCAGACAGAGTAATCCTCGTTCTACCGTTGGCTCTAAGACTGGAATACTGAATCAACTTGCACTTGTCTATGCCAGTGATGGTAAGAATCCGTCAAAGCCAAACAATCATTTATCCCCCAGCTACTTCTTATATACAACAGCCGATGGCATGTGCATTCATTGTCAGGGAAGAGGCTCTTATCATGATGTAGACATCGATAAGCTGGTACCGGATAAAATGACGACACTGTCAGAACTATATCAAAAACTTAAAATAACAAAGGGATTCATGCGGATTTTAGACAGAAAACTAGGTGTGTATTTTGAAACACCATTTTGGCAATTAGCTGAAGAGATTCGTGACGAAGTGGTTTACGGAACGTATGAAAACGGAAAGCAAAGCTATTGTATCGAGCGGATATTAAGAAATGCATACGAGAAGGGCGAGGATGTGGAAGAGGTCTATGCAAAGACAATATGTCCGAGTTGCCATGGAGAAAGAGTCGGGAATGATGCAAATAAGATTCTTCTTCATGGAAAGCGGATTGGTGAACTGGGACAAATGACACTCACAGAACTCCTTGACTTTCTGAATGAAATACCAAAGGAAGAGTTATCAACGTTTAGCAGAAATATAGTGAAAAATCTGAAACAGAAAATAAAACATATGATTATGTTTCGGTTAGGGCATCTGACACTATATCGTGAGATGCCTTCTCTAAGCGGAGGGGAGATGCAGCGCATCTTTCTGCATCTTCATCTGGAATCAGGCTTGGATTCCTTGATTTATATCTTTGATGAGCCCATGGCTGGCTTACATCCATCAGAGAAGCAATGCATGATAGAAGCAATGAAGAGCTTAAGGGACATTGGCAATACGGTGATCGTAGTAGAACATGATAAGGAGATGATTCATAAGGCAGATCACATTATTGAGATTGGACCAAAGGCAGGGATAGAAGGTGGAAGAGTAGTTTTCCAGGGAAGTTATGAAGAATATAAAAAAGCGGATACGCTGCTTGGTCGTTACCTTTCTGACAATGGTGTCATGGAAACATATAAGGATAAATCAGAGAACTTGAATATGGAAGATTGTCTGATACTGGAACATGCAAAGGCTCACTATCTTAAGGATGTAACGGTTACTTTCCCGCTTCATGCAATGGTTGGAATTGCCGGGTTATCGGGAAGTGGTAAGAGTTCCCTCATAGAGGAGACGTTACTGAAACGTCTTACCAGTGCTAAGAAATATGGTCAGGCATTTGGTATCATCGGGGTTGAGAGAATCAATGGTTTTGCAAAGATATCACAGGAGCCAATTGGCAGGAGTGCCAGTTCTACGCCAGCTTCTTATATTGGAATATGGGATAAGATCCGGGAGCTTTTCGCAAAGCAGCCGGAAGCAGAAAGGAGAAATATGACGGCAGGACATTTTTCCTTTCATTCCAAGGGAGCATGTCCTGACTGTGGTGGCAGTGGTTATGAGAGAATCTTTCTTACTTCTGATTTCTCTGTTGATAAGGTCTGTCCTTTGTGTCATGGAAAACGATTCTTAGAAGAGAGTCTTCAGGTAAAATACAGGGAAAAAACAATAGTAGATGTATTAGAGATGAGTGTTACTGAGGCTGTTTTGTTTTTTTGCTGATCAAACCAGTATTGCAAAGCCATTGCGTGTATTAGAACAGATGGGAATGGGATATTTGAAGCTTGGTCAGCCTACTTCCTCTTTAAGCGGCGGTGAGGCACAGAGAGTGAAGCTTGCCAAGGAATTGGGACAGAAGCAGAAAGGGAACATGCTCTATGTGCTGGATGAACCGACTACCGGACTAAGTCTTTACGATACGGAATTGCTGCTAAAGCTATTGAAGCAGCTTATAAACAGTGGAAATTCTGTAATTGTCATTGAGCATAATGTTGAGGTGCTGAAGAACTGTGATTATATCATTGAGCTAGGACCGGAAGGTGGAGACAAGGGTGGCGAAGTCATTGCCATGGGAACGCCAAAGCAGCTTATAGAGAATCCGAAATCCAAAACAGGGAGGTACTTAGTATGACTTTAAAAACGCAAATGGAGAAAATCATTCATAGCAGCTATCGTAACATTGGAGGGATTGTTGTGCGAAAAGAGGACAAAACAGTATATGAAAGCTATTCTAATGAATGTACGCAAGATAGTACCTTTCATGTCTTTTCCGTGACAAAAAGTATAATGTCTATGTTGATAGGAATGGCGATTGATGAGGGATACATCGAGGATATCCATCAGAAGGTGCTGGATTTCTTCCCGGATTATCCGGTAAAGAATGGAGAAAAAATCATACAGAGTATTACTCTTAAGGATATGCTGACGATGACGGTTCCCTATAAATATAAATCAGAACCTTACGTCACATATTTTTCAAGTGATGATTGGGTAAAAGCTTCCATTGATTTGCTGGGAGGAAAGGGAAAGATAGGTGAATTCCGTTATGCGCCTGTGATAGGACCGGATATTCTATCTGGTATTCTTGTAAAAGCAACAGGACAGAGTGTACTTGACTTTGCAAAGAAACACTTATTTACACCATTGGAAATTCAAGTAGAAGCAAACATCGTATTTCATAGTGAAGAGGAACAAAAGGCATTTTACCATGCAAGAAATGTCAATGGCTGGGTTGCTGATCCGCAAGGAGTGAATACAGCAGGCTGGGGTTTGAATCTGACAGCTACTGATATGGCGAAGCTTGGTCAATTATACCTGAATGAAGGAGTATGGAAGGGCAGACAGCTTGTATCAAAAGAGTGGATTAGGGAGAGCGCAAGGGAACAGAGCAGATGTGATCAATGGGAGTTGTCCTATGGTTATTTGTGGTGGATTATTGATGCGGACGAGCATGCTTATGCTGCCTTGGGAGATGGTGGAAATATGATCTATATCAATGAAAAGAAGAATATGGTAATTTCTATTGCATCATTATTTGTTCCACATGCACAGGATAGAGTGAAGCTGATTCGAGAGTATATTGAACCGGCATTTGAGGGATGACTCTACTTTCCGTAGGTTGTACTTATCTGGAAATGAAAGTATCCTAAGAAAAAAAGAAAGGAAGTATACCAATGAACAGGATGGAGTCCTTGGGGTTTATGACACATTGACTCCTTTGTATGCAACATTTCATGAGGATGACAGGACATTCAGCTTCATGTGGACTGAGTTTCAGGAGAAATTTCAGGTCTTTTACGATGCGTATATACGCAATCAGGAGAAGTTCTGAGATAATCACTGAGTTTTGGCGCAGCCACAGACACCTCCGCCACCAAATGCATATACGGTTTCCTGCATTCCGTGGATTGATTTCTCACATTTTGCAGTGCATAGCTTTGGCAATAAACCATACTATTTTCCATCCGTGGAAGCCGGAAGGATATATAAAGAAAATAGCAGGGAAAAGATGCCGTTATCCATAACATGTCATCATGCCACTACAGATGGATATCATGTAAATTGCTTCCTAAAATCACTACAGGATGCAATGGATCATTTTTCTATTGACAAATAAATACTTCGGATGTAGAATCAAATTACTTCGAAACAAGAAGTAATTACTTGACACTTTTGGAGGATACCGTGAAGATTGAAAAATCAGATGAATTGAGAATGCAGGAGGATGCTTTTGCGTTTATTGAGGAAATAAAGGAATTACTTTCATCCGATATATGGAGCAATATTCTTTTAAACTGTTCGAAAAATGAGGTATTGATCTTCTGGCTTCTGTATAGGAGGGAAGAAGCCAATATGACTGAGATTGCAGAATATATCCATGTTCCTCTGAATACAGCAACAGGAATCGTATCGAAGATGGAGAAGAATGGATTTATTGTCAGAGACAGATTGAAGGAAGATAAGAGAGTTGTAGTGATTCATCTAACGGAAAAAGGCAAGACTCAGGTTAAAGCACTTGTTGATGAGATAACTTATTATGCAGTGCAGACAATTTCTGTATTTTCGAAGGAAGAAATGGACATCTTTCTCAGAATGTCAAAACGGGTGGTGGAAGTACTGAAAAAGGAGCGGAAACACGAAGATAGTAAGAGCAAGATAAGAAAGATTACCATAGAGTAGGAGATTAGAGATGATTACTGGCAGCAGTCAGCTTGAAACTGGCGCTGCCTAATATAAAGATAAATACTTCGAAATGCGAAATATTCGAAAAAAGAAATAAAACATTAGAGATCAAGCATCAAACGATGAGGAAAGGAGAATAAGAATGAGCAGAATTTATATTTTTACAGGAAAAGGTGGAGTAGGAAAGAGCAGCGTGGCTACGGCACATGCAATAAAGAGTGCCAAAGAGGGGAAGAAAACAATTTTGGTAAGTACCGATATGGCACACAACTTGGGAGATATTTTTGAGAGAAGCTTAGGAAAGGAGCCTGTAGAAATCTTTGACAATCTGGATGCCTATGAGATTGACCCGGAATATGTTATGGAGCATGATTTTAAGTCCATCACAGACTGTGTTGCTAATATGCTGCCGGAGACAGATAATCAGGACTTTAGTAATGCAGGCATGGTTCCGGGAATGGAGGAGCTGTTTTCTTTGCTGAAAATTTCTGAGATTCAAAAGAACGGCGTATATGACAGAATCATAGTAGATTGTGCTCCTACAGGAGAAACACTATCCTTGCTAAAATTCCCTGAGTTGCTTTCATGGTACATGGAGAAGCTGTTTCCAATCGGAAAGGTTGCGGTAAGACTGCTTTCGCCTGTATCCAAAGCGGCTTTCAAGGTAGAACTTCCTAATAAGAAGGCAATGAATGATATTGAAAAATTATATCTGAAGCTGCAGGAATTACAGGAATTGTTCAAGAACAGGGAGGTTACCAGTGTAAGAATTGTTACAACACCAGAGAAAATGGTAGTGGAGGAAACGAAGAGAAATTATATGTATATGAATCTGTATGATTTTAATGTAGACGGCCTATATATTAACCGCATTCTTCCAAAGGATATGAATAATCCGTTTTTTGAGCAATGGCTGGAAATTCAGAAAAAGTATATCAAGGAAATCAAGGAGAGCTTTGGAATA
This sequence comes from Lachnospiraceae bacterium, assembly GCA_022788085.1. Lineage (GTDB taxonomy): Bacteria > Bacillota > Clostridia > Lachnospirales > Lachnospiraceae > COE1. The sequence continues at coordinate 2,097 of JALEWA010000242.1, read as the reverse complement.
CTGCCGATTTATGAGATTCCCTGGTATGAAGAGGAACTAAAGGGGCAAAAAGCAGTGGAACGGATTACGATAGATGCGTTAACAGACAAAGATGTCTTTTGTATAAAGACAATCCATGGAAGAGAGGTATTCCAAAAAAATGACAAGGGGTATTTGTTAGATGTTGCGCTTCCGGGAGCAGATAAAAGGGAAATGGACTTGTTTCAATCAGGGACAGATGTAGTAATCAAGCTGAAGAACTTTAAACGTAATATTCCTCTTCCGAATGTAATTCGAAGCTATATGATTACATCGGCTAAGCTGGAGGATGGAGTACTTCATATTCAGTTTGAAAAAGGAGGCAGTGATGATGAATAAAGAGATGATGAGAAGATTAAGAACAGCAGGAAAATACCAGAGAAAAGCATTAAGAGCCTTATTTCCGGAAGAAATGAGTGGTCATCTGGATGTCATTGAAAGTGAAGTAAAAGCAATGTTTATGGATTTAGCATTGGAAATGATGAAGGAATATAAAAATGGAGAACAGGAAAGCTGTGATACCGGCAGTACAACCAGAAAAACGAAAAAGGTAGATATTATGTAATTGGTAAATGGTTCATAGTAGAAAGGAATTGTCATGAGAATTATTATTTATACAGGAAAAGGCGGAGTAGGAAAAACAAGTATGGCAGCAGCGACTGCATGCAAAATCGCATCAGAAGGGAAAAAAGTCATGATCATGAGTACCGATCAGGCACATAGCTTAGGGGATTCCTTTGATGTCGAACTGACAAAGGAGCCATTAAGGATTATGGATAATCTCTATGGTATGGAAATTGATACCGTGTATGAGAGCGAGAAAAGCTGGGGAAATATGAAGGACTACTTTAAAAAGCTTCTCACCATGCAAAGTGAAGGTGGAATAGAGGTAGAAGAACTTCTTGTTTTTCCGGGATTGGAAGAACTGTTCTCTATGTTCAAGATACTTGAGATTTATGAGAATAACCAATATGATACCCTGATTGTAGATTGTGCTCCTACGGGTGAAACTTTGTCTTTATTAAAATACCCCGAAAAACTATCAGGCTTTATGCAGAAGGTTCTTCCAATCAAGAAGAAGGGTGTAAAAACAGTAGGACCGGTAGTAGAGAAGACCATGAAAATTCCTATGCCGGGAGAGGAAGTATTCGATGATATCGAATATCTCATGGAAAGAATGGAAAAGTTACAGAAGCTTATGCTCAATAAAGATATCGTCAGTTTACGGGTTGTTACAACACCGGAACAAATTGTATTAAACGAAGCAAAGCGTAATTTTACCTGCCTGTATCTGTATAACTATAATGTGGATGCCATTTTGGTTAACCGCATCTATCCAGGAAAAGCAATGGAAGGTTATTTCAATAAATGGAATGAGATGCAGGAAAAATCACTGAATAACATCAAAGAAAGCTTTAGTGAAGTTCCTTGTTTTTATGTGGAGTTACAGGATAGGGAACTGCGTACCATACCGGTATTAAAGGAAGTCGGGGACAGCATATATGGGGAATGCAATCCGAACGATATTTTATTCAAAGAGGATATTTACAGAATCGACAGGAAGGAGAATACATTAAGCGTATATCTTCCTTTTGCAAATAAGGAGGAATTGAAATTGGAGCAGGCGGATGATGAGCTGGTTATAGGAGTAAAGAACGAAGTACGCCGATTCCTCGTACCAAAAGAATTTTGGAACAAGGAAATAACAGGAGCAAAATTTGAAGAGGGATATTTGAATATTATGTTTAAAAATCAAATATCAGAATAAAAAAGAAAAACAGATAATATATCAGAATAAAACAATGCATATTGTGTGTTTGTAAAACATAGTTCAATTAACTGAAATTACTTACAATACTTTCTTGGAAGAAAGGAGAAGTGAATGAATGGCTGGAGCAGGTATTCATGAGATTATTGTAACAAGGGATCATTATGATATTTTATCAGCGGACACAGAGTTCTATTCTTTTATGGGAGAACGGTTTTATTTTACATTTGATAGACTGATTGTAGAAGAGGATCGGGAATTGTTTTCTCAGCAAATTGCCAAATGCTCAGGAGATAGTTTTTTTATGCGTC
>JALEWA010000157.1 GCA_022788085.1 Lachnospiraceae bacterium | reverse complement strand
CTTCTGTCAGTATGGCAGGGGGTACTGTATATGCAAGTGAACAGTCAGCAGCACAGGAGGAAGCAGTTCAAAGTGAGGTTGTAGAAGAGGAAGTAAAAGAAGAAGTAAAAGAAGAAGTAAAAGAAGATACGCAAAAGGGTTCAGAAGAAGAGGCACAAGAGCAGGAGGATAAGAGCTCATCAGAAATTGTGGAACAGAAGGAAAATTCAGAGCAAGATAGCTCAGAAACAGATGGTTTCAAAGAAGATAATTCAAAAGAAGATAGTTTAGAAGAAGATAACGATGAAGAGACAACAGAAGAAAGCGTAGAGGAAGAGACAGCAGAAGAGATAACCACATTAGAGGAAGAAGAAGTGGCTTTATTGTTTAGTCTGGAAGAAATCAATGCTCTTTCGGAAGATGTGGAATTACATCAGTTTTATGGAAAAGAGTTAGTATTTGACCAGACAAGCGATTGGAGTGATCAGGGAGAATGTAACCTTGGCCTTTCATCAGATCAAATATTGAATAGTGGAGCAAAAATCTCATTTGATATCTATATTCTGGAAGAGGCAGCAGACTATAATGGTGTAATTAAGGTTCAGGGTGCAGCGCGACTTGGAGATACCTGGGAATGGACAGAGAATAAGTCGATTCCTGAATTTGCATCAGCAAATCTTGTAGACACTGTTGAAGTGGGCGGAAAACTTTATAAAAAGACAAATGTGTCATTTACTTTCGGCGAAGAAATCACAACGGATTATCTCAAGGAATTTACGGTTAAGCTTGCAGGATGGCAATGTGATTATGAAGGTTCTATTTACTTCGCAAATGTAACCTTGCAGGATGGAGAAGCAAAGGAAGAGGAAGAGCAGGGTGAGACAGCAGGCAATGTGGTACAGCTTTGGAACTTCGAAGAAGGTATAGATGGCTGGTACTATGATGGTACGTGGGATAATGACGGAGATAACAGCATTGAATGGAATGAACAGTATCAGGCACTTCAGATGAATGTTGATTATTCCAAGAATGCAGATTCGACATGGAGCGAGATCAAGTCTTCCTTCTGGGGTAATGATTTTACAGTGTCCGGTGTCAATAAGCTGACATTTGATTTCATTTATGATTCTGCGAAGCTGCAAAAGGGAATGTTCAAGGCAAAGGTATTCTCTAATAATGGTGTAAATACCGATGTTACCATGAATCTTGAAAATGCAGAGGATTATGACGGAACCTTGAAAAAGGTACAGGTTTCCTTTAGCTTTGATGAAAAGGACATTGTTAATGGTCTGACTCTTGGCATTATCGGTTATGAAACAGATTATCAGGGAGTAGTTTATTTAGACAATGTTTCATTGATTTCAGAAGCAGAACAGAAAGAAGATATTTATGTAGATGCAACAGAATCAGCAACAGGACAGAATATACAGTTGTTTGTGCAGGGGAATACTCTTGTAACAGGTGCAGGAAGTAGTGAAATTGCACAGAATATTACATTAGTAGATGCAAATGCTACAGATGATGTAAAGCAGATTTATGCTTATTTACAGGCTGTAGGAAAGACAGACAGTGTCATTTTTGGCCAGCAGAATAACACAAGTCATAAAGCAGGAAGTTCCGATTTATCATGTTCTGATACGATGGATATGGTAGGTTCTTATGCAGGTGTTATCGGTATAGATGGACTTTCCTTTACAGGAAATGAGTATTCTGCTGAAAGATACATAAATGAGATGTCTGAACGGGATAGTGAGTACGCAAGCGTTGTGGCAAAAATAGCACAGGCTCAGACAGTTGCAGAAAAGAATGTCATTGCGGCAGCAGCACTAACGAATTACAATATCAGAAATGGTGCGATTGCGACCCTTTCTCTGCATACGCCAAATCTTTCCAAAGTAAATAAGGTAAATGCTTCGGCTGGAGCACCAAGCTATGCGTCTTATGATTTCAGCGGATATACACCGGGAAATCTTTCCGGTGATGTTATGAATAATATTCTACCAGGTGGCGCATACAATGATGAGTTTACTGCTTACCTTGATATGGTTGCAGATTATGCAAAGCAGGTAGATGGTGCTATTTTATTCAGACCATTTCATGAGAATACAGGAAGCTGGTTCTGGTGGGGAGCTGCCTTATGTGATGCACAGACTTATAAGAGTGTATATAAATATACCGTAGAATACCTGCGTGATGAGAAGGGCGTACATAATCTCCTTTATGTATATGGTCCTGGTTCCGAAGCGGCAAGCACAGAAGAATATGCAGTACGTTATCCCGGTGATGGATATGTTGATATGGTAGGCTTTGACATGTATCATGATAATCCTACGGAGGGGGATTCCTTTATTGCAAGCTTTACCAAGGAATTATCCATTGTAGAAAGCTTCGCAAAAGAGCATGGTAAGCTGGTAGCTGTTACAGAAACAGGAACAAGACATGATACCGTACAGGGAGATAACCAGACAGCATTGTTAAAGCAGAATAATGAAAGAACTGACTGGCATCAGGAAATCCTGGATGCAGTTAAGGCAAGTGATGCCTCCTATTATCTTGTATGGGCTAATTTTGGTGAGAAGGATGGTTTCTATACACCATATGTTAAGTCTGTAAAAGAAGATGGTACGTTACATGGCCATGAGATGATGGATAACTTTATCCGATTCTTTAATCAGGATGCAAGTGTATTTGCAGTGAACCAGAAGCAGGCGCTGAATCAGATGAAGTCACTTTCCGTTCAGGCAGATCCGGCTGTGGTTCAGGATGGATATATCGTATCTCCAATTGCAGGTACAAGAGTACTGGAAGAGACTACTTTAACAGCTAAGGTAAGTTCTGTTACAGAAGAAGATAAGGTTGAATTCGTATGTAAGGGAGCTGAACAAACACGCACATTGAAGGCAAACGTTGCAAATGGATATGCAGTTGCCGGACTTACTGCAGATGACCTTGCTGCCATGGGAGAATATGTGGGAACCATTACCTTGCAGATTAATGGAACTACAGTTGATACCGTCCGTGTTACCTTCAATATACCTGAACCAATAGCAGATCCTTATGAAATAGATAGCTTCGAGAACTACTATGGTGTGGATTCACAGCTTACAAAAGCATGGACAACCAATAAGGCTTCCGGAAGCAGCATTCAGCTTTCACTTGTACAGGATGAGGTAAATGAAGGTGATTATGCATTAAAATTTGCTTACCAGGAAACAAGTGATGGATGGGCAGGTGCTACGATTACGAAGGAAGTAAGCTGGGCTGACTGTGATGCATTAAGCTTTTGGACGATTCCGGATGGTAACCTGCAAAAAACAGTGATTCAGATTACTGCAAATGGCAATGTATATGAATATTATATGAATCTGAATGAAGACTATGCGTCAGCAGGTGCACAGGCTGTATATGTTACGATTCCTTTTGAAGAGTTTGTAGCAAGAGATATTACCGGAAATCCGGCTGGTGGACTTGCAGAGGATAAGGGTAGCATTACCTCCTTTGGTTTGTGGGTAAATGCCATTGCAGGAAGTGATGCTGTGGATGAAGATGGCATGGTAAATGGCGTTATTTATTATGATTCCATCACAGCTGTAACAGCAGGATTAGATACTGCAAAGGTTGTATTGGCAAAAGAGAATAAGCCTGAGGATAACCAGGTTAAACCGGAAAACAAGCCGGAAACAGGTTCATCTCAAGGTGATGGCGAAAGTGGTGATAATACAAATGAAGTGGCTGACACCCGTGTATTTCCTACTTTTGTAGGCATTGATGGTGTTATTGCCAAGGGATGGGATGATGTAGCATCATCTGCATATGAGCTTGCAAAGCTTAACGCATCGCAGGTTCCGCTTGCAAGTGCACCTGATGAAGCGGTACAGAGACTTGCGGTAAATATCAATGCATCTGATGTAACAGAGCTTGTTATTCCATTAAAAACCATTCGCAAAATGGAAGCTACAGGAGCAGACTACAATATTTTCATGAATGATATGGCTGTTACTCTGACAAGTGAGCTGCTTGCAGGTGTTGAGGGAGATTTAGACCTTAAGCTGTATGAAAGATATGTAAAAGACTTTGGAGCCGGCTTTAATGCAAGATTCATTTCCAGCAGAACAAGACATAAGCTGACACAACAGGCTAATATGAATGTTGTATTAGGCGAAGAAAAAGCAGGCGGCCAGGCATATATTTACAAATTTTCAGAAGAAAACCATAAATATGATCTTCTCATGACACAAACAGTAAGTGAGATTGGTACAGTATGTATTCCGGTTGATGAATACGTATCCTGCCTGATTTTATATTAATAACAGTCTGTATAAATATACAGATAATAGAAAGGACAGAGCGATTTTCGTTCTGTCCTTTCGTCAGATTATGGTATAAAATACCGTAAATTTGAATATTTTTCGTACCTTTTACTTTTTAGGAATATCTTGAATGCTAAAAGGGCGTGTGATATAATTAGTCGATTATGCAAAAGGCGTGTGAAGAGATTTGGCAACAAGTCGTTTTCACGGAAAAATCGTGCAATATGGCGATTTTAATATACAAGAAAGGCACAGGTAGTAAAATGAAGGCATTTTTAATTTTGGAAGACGGCACTGTATTTGAGGGAACTCATATTGGTGCGGACAAAGAAGTTATCAGTGAAATTGTGTTCAACACCTCAATGGCTGGATACCTTGAAGTTTTAACAGATCCTTCCTATGCAGGACAGGCTGTTTGCATGACGTATCCGCTGATTGGTAATTACGGTGTCTGCAAGGATGACATGGAATCAAGAAAACCATGGCCGGATGGATTTATCGTAAGAGAGCTGTCAAGAAATTACAGTAATTTCAGAGCAGATTATTCCATTCAGCAGTTCCTTGAAGAGAACGGGGTACCGGGAATTGCAGGTATTGATACAAGAGCCCTGACGAAGATTCTTCGTGAAAAGGGAACCATGAATGGTATGATTACCACAAACGAAAATTATGTATTAGATGAGATTCTTCCTAAATTGAAAGCCTACACGACCGGTAAGGTAGTTGAAAAAGTTACCTGCGATAAGAAATATACAGTAAAGGGCTCTGAAAGCCTTGAAGATAATGGTGCAATATCCGGAAGCGCAAAATTTGATGCAGATGCGTTTAAGAATGGTGTTCGTGAGAAGAAGCCATCTCTTGTGAAGGAACTGAATGGAAAGGGCAAAAAGGTTGCGCTTCTTGACCTCGGAACAAAGGATAATATTGCATATTCTTTAAAAATAAGAGGCTGCGATGTGACAGTATATCCTGCTCATACTCCTGCAGATGAAATCATTGCTGATGCACCGGATGGAATCATGTTATCAAACGGACCTGGAGATCCAAAGGAATGTACAAGCATTATCGAAGAGATTAAGAAGCTGTATGCTACTGATATTCCAATCTTTGCTATTTGCCTTGGACATCAGCTGATGGCTTTGGCAACAGGTGCAGATACCTATAAGATGAAGTATGGACACAGAGGTGGAAATCATCCTGTTAAGGATCTGGCAACAGGTCGTGTATATATTTCTTCACAGAATCACGGATATGTTGTAGATATGGATAAGCTTGATCCAAAGGTTGCAACTCCTGCATTTATTAATGTAAACGATGGTACCAATGAAGGTCTTGCTTATACAGGAAAGAATATTTTCACGGTACAGTTCCATCCGGAAGCATGCTGTGGTCCACAGGATTCCGGATACTTATTTGACAGATTTATCAAAATGATGGAGGTGACGAAATAATGCCAAAGAATCCTAACGTAAAGAAAGTATTAGTAATCGGTTCCGGTCCAATCGTCATCGGTCAGGCAGCGGAATTTGACTATGCCGGAACTCAGGCATGTCGTTCTTTAAAGGAAGAAGGACTTGAGGTAGTATTGGTAAATTCTAATCCGGCCACCATCATGACAGATAGAGATATTGCGGATAAGGTATATATTGAACCGTTAACTGTAAAAGTATTAGAGCAGATCATTGAGAAAGAAAAGCCGGATTCCATTCTTCCTACACTGGGAGGTCAGGCAGGCTTGAATCTCGGTATGGAATTGGAAGAGAGTGGTTTCTTAAAGAGCCATAACGTACAGCTTTTAGGTACAACAGCGGCTACGATTAGAAAAGCTGAGGATCGTCAGGAATTTAAGGATACCATGGAAAAGATTGGTGAACCATGTGCAGCCTCTCTTGTTGTTGAGAATGTAGAGGATGGTGTGGCATTTACCAATACGATTGGATATCCGGTCGTACTTCGTCCTGCTTATACACTTGGCGGAAGCGGTGGTGGTATCGCTCATAACCAGACAGAATTAGAAGAGATTCTGGAAAACGGCTTACGTCTATCACGTGTAGGACAGGTTCTTGTTGAGCGTTGTATCGCCGGCTGGAAGGAAATAGAGTATGAAGTAATGCGTGACAGTGCAGGAAACTGTATCACCGTATGTAACATGGAAAATATTGATCCGGTTGGTGTCCATACCGGTGACAGTATTGTCGTTGCACCATCACAGACCTTGAGTGACAAAGAATATCAGATGCTTAGAACATCTGCATTAAATATTATCTCTGAGCTGAATATTACAGGTGGATGTAAT
>JALEWA010000224.1 GCA_022788085.1 Lachnospiraceae bacterium | reverse complement strand
ATATGCAATGGAGTGGGACGAAAATGGAATTGAGATTTTTTATGATGACGTCAGTGTAGGAGTAATTGATTATAATGAATTGGATTATTATAATAATATGAATCCATTTGAAATGCCACAATATATTCTTTTTGATAATCTAATTAATGATCCAAAGATTGCGGATACAAAGCTGACCTCGAAAATGTGGATTGACTGGGTTAGAGTATATGCACCTAAGGATGAAGTAACTGTTGTGACAGAAACAGGGATATCTCTTGAAGAAGTTGGAACAAGAAAAGCGATTCAGAATGGAAAGATGGCAGTAGGAGACAGTGCATATATAAATGTCAGGTTTATTCCTGAAAATGTTGTAAACCAAAGCTATCAGCTTATTTCAGCTAACGAAAGTATTATTAAGGTTAACGGTGGTGTGTTAACAGCAGTAGCACCCGGAAAAACAGAAGTTGTTGCAGTAAGCCCAAATGGAAAAATGGATGCATGGCAAATCGAAGTTTTCTATGATGACAAAAAGGATGACCTATCGGCAATACAACTGGAATCAGCAGATAGCTATCTGTTGAAGCAAAAAGCCTGGTATTGGGGAGAAAATAGTCGAAGCTTGGATATAAGTGTTCAGAAGATACATTCAGGCTTGATCAAAGTATCACCTAATACTACATATGAAATTGCCATTAAAAATCAATGTATGGGAACAAAAATCAATATTATAGAATATGCACAGGATGGAAGCTATATAAAATGGGCTGATTATAAAGACGGAGTCCTTAAGACAGGTAAAGATGCAGGATATGTCAGAATCAATATGACATTATCAAAGTCAGGAATTACAGTGAACTATGGTGATTACTTGGAATATTTGAAATATTCAAATTTTGTTATTAACAAAAAAGGATGACATGATACATTATGACTAGACGAAAGATGATATGCAGTTGTTGTATGCTGATAATCATCATGATTATGAATATGTTTTCTTTTACAGTAAATGCAGAAGAAGAGATTACAGCATCAAAGGTAGTAAAGGATATAAAAATAGGATGGAACTTGGGAAATCAGCTCGACTGTGCAGGTACACGTATAGAAAATGTAGATGTAGCATATTATGAGCGCCTCCATGGAACACCACCTCTTAATTACACACTCATCGATATGGTAAAAGATGCTGGCTTTCAGGCAATAAGAGTTCCGGTTACTTATTATTGCCATATGGATGAAAATTTTAAAATTGACGTAGAATGGCTGGAATATATAGAGGAAATTGTATCTTATATTCTTGCGCAGGATTTGTATTGTATCATTGATATACATCATGATACAGGTAAGACCGGCTGGCTCCGTGCAGATTATCAGAATATAGAAGAACAGAAAGTAGCTGTGCAGTGGCTATGGACACAGATAGCGACACAATTCAAAGACTATGATAATCACTTGATTTATGAGGGTTTTAATGAAGTATTAAACAATCAGAGTCAATGGAGTCATGCAGGGGAAGAATCTTATGTTGCTATGAATATATTGAATCAAACCTTTGTCGATACAGTTCGCGCTTGCGGTGGCTATAACAAAACAAGATGTTTGATTGTAAATACCTATGCTGCAAGTGCAGAGAAGGAAGTTATGAATAACTTTGTCCTGCCACAAGATATCATACAAGACCGATTGATTGTTGGAATACATAATTACCAGACAACAGGCATAGCAAAAATGTTCAGTAATATTTATGATACTTTTATAAGTAAGGGAATTCCTGTTATTATGGGAGAGTTTGGAATTCCTAATTCCAACAGTATGCAGGCAAGATATTCTTATGTAACAGAATTTGTTCTAAATGCCAAACAATATGGAATTCCCTGTTTATGGTGGGATGACAGCCAGACTTGTGCAAATGCATACAATGTAAGAAATTACTCATTAATTAACAGAAGAACTTTGACATGGTATTTTAAAGATTTGGCAACCTATATGGTAGGAGTTGCAAAGAGTTAGAAAAAACGCAAAGGCGCTTTATGCGTCCTTGCGTTTTTTTATCATTTTACAAATAACATAGAGTATACTTAGAAAAGGGCTAAGATAAATTTTGGTAATTAATCTACGTTTAGAGGATATAGAACTATTCTGTCCAGAGGTAATTAGAATTTCTTGAAGAGCCGGAGCTGTTACCAGGCTGCGTAGAGAACGATATGCTGTGGATATAGAGCTTTCACTTTTTAACATCATATTTATTGTTGATACGATATCAGCAAGCTGGTATTCGTAATAAGAGTTTATTACGTTTGGGGATAGTGAAAAGCATTTCATGTATTCCTGCTTTGCTATAATACAGGAAACCTTATTACTAATTAATTCAGGAGTGATTTGGTTTCTTAAGCGTCTTACGGCTCCGGAATCTAACTGAAGATAATTATAGATATATACCGGCAGGCAGTGAAAATGATTTACATATTGCATATAATGAAGAACAAAGATCAAATCCTCACCCATTTTTACTTGTGGTGGGAATGTTATCTGATGTTCTTTGATAATATGATTCAGATAGAATTTTCCCCAGCAGGTGTTGAGTAGATAGTTTCCCAAAAGTTCTTGATCGAGAAGTTCCCGGTTGTCTGATATGGATTTTGATAATTGTCTGGAACGAACGATTTTCCCATCAGGATTAATCTCATGAAAATCGCCAATTACTAAATCATAATTAGAGTCTGCAAGCATTTCCAGTATTGCAGGAAGCTCCAAAAGTTCATCATCAGCATCTACAAATGTGATATATTTTCCGGCGGCTACTTTCAGACCGGTATTTCTGGCAGAGGATACACCGGAATTTTCCTGTTCTATATATTTTATATAAGAATATTGTGAGGCATAGGAGGACGCAATCTTAGATGTATTGTCAGTACTTCCGTCATTGATTATAATGACTTCATATGTAAATGGTGTTGTATGTATAAGACCTGATATGCATTTTTCAAGATAACGTTCCGCATTGTATGCAGGGATAATAATAGATAAAAGCATATATGAACCTCCATTAAAAATGTATTTTATAGAATAAAGAAGCTTTTACCGTATATGTATTTTATTGTTTACTTTGTGCATAACATATGATGTGATTAGCGTAGCAATCAATGTCATGCAAGTAAAAAATAGTATATTTGTATTAAAATATTCCCAACAAATACCGATTGCAAAGCCTTGGTACAGATAAATTTCAAATGACAAATTACCAAGAAACTCTAAGGGCAGAATACGCTTTTGGAGCAGCATGCTAAAATACAACATGCATAGACAAAATACAACTGCCCGTAGCGATTTGATAAGCATAAGAACATATACCTGATTAATAAGCTTTCCAACAACTAATAGCATAAGAAATAATAGTAGAAAACCTCCAAATTTTTGAACTGGTTTTTTCTGCAAAAAGGCATTTGCTTTATCATAATACATGGAAAATACAATTCCGAAGGAAAAAGCAAAGCATGTATTGTACCACCATTCGCCAAATCCGATTTTATATATAAACAGCATATATATTATATTTAGTAGAATACATAAAATAATACCTTTTTCCGGTTTTAACCATTTAAAGCTAATATAAAAAATACAATAAAGTAAGATAATTACAATGACATACCATGAATATGGAACTAATGTATATCCTTTCCTCATTTCGCTTACATAATAAGCAATTCCCGGAAAAGAACCAGTTAGAAGTTGATATAGTATATAGAAAATATTTGCCAGCAAATATGGAAATATTACATTGGGAAGTCTTCTTTTGACAAAAGAATTCATATACCCTTCTTTATGTTTTAGATTATACATTAGACCATATCCTGAATAAAAAAAGAAGACTGTCGCCATTAATGCACCGATATTGTTTAATATAAAATCTAACGGTTTTCCATAACTGACATAACCTGATAAATGATGCAGCATTATGATAAATGCGGCACCTCCACGCATCATATTACATGTTTCCTGTTTTAAGTATCTCTCTTTCATAGAACCATTCACTTTCTTTTATTGTTAGTAGATTTGACTTGTTCATTCTAACATTAATAATGTTTATTTTCAATATTATAAGATTTGACCTTAATTGGGCCTTAATTGGGACTAATTTCCTACATACAAAATTCTAAGAATATAATATAATGTATATATAAAGAAAACAATTAACTGAAAAAGGCAAATTTATCGAAAGGTAGAGACGCAAAGCCAAGGGTCTAAAGTGTTTTGTATAATACTATGATAGCCGGTTGCCAGAGAAGAGTTCTGAATGTAGTCCTCACCTTAGTGTGGGGATTTTTATTTGTCAGAAAATTCTTCCTGGGATTCAAAAGAATCTAGGAGGGAACAGAAGATGAAAAAAATGTATGGACTGATTAGTAAGATTTTGTTAGCAATTCTTATCATAGTTCAGGTTGCAGGAATGAATGGAATGGGGTATGTGAAAGCTGCAAGCGCTATCAGACTTTCCTATGTACTTGTAAGTGGTGGATATTTTGACACAGGTATTTTGATTAATCAGGATTATTCTATTGAAATGGTATTTTCTGTTTCTGATGTGAATCAGTACAAAAACTATTATGTGGCAACCACAAGTGATAATCAGCGGGTATTTCGACTTCGTAATGAAGTAGGAAAGGGACTTTATGCAGCATATGGATGGTATAATGGAAATGTTTATACTATGAAGGCAAATGAAGAGATGACAGTTTCCCAGAGAAAGAACATTACATACATTAATAATAAACAGGTGCAAAATTCAAAAGTACAGAATTTACAAGCAGCTACTACATTAAAGTTTGGAGATCTGACAGGATATATTAAAAGTTTCAGAGTATGGAATGAAACCAATACTTTAGTTGCAAATTACGTTCCGGTGCTTGATGGTAGTGGAAAGGCTTGTATGTATGACACAATCAAAGGGAAATATGTATATTATACCGGTAAATGCCAGCCTGGAGAAAATGTAACAGAAGAACAAGGGGAAGAGTCACAGGAAGAGATAAAAAGTGATGATACAGTCAAGGAAGATAATAGTTCATCCTCAGATAAGCTGGAATCATCAGAGAGTACTTCAGACAGTGGTATTGTGTTTGTAGATGCGTTAGAGTTAAAGGGTGGACAATTTGACACCGGAATTAAGGTTAGTCTCAATGATTCATTGGAAACTGTTTTCAGTCTTTCTACCTTAAATCAATATAAAAATATATATGAGTCAACAAATAATAAGAGTAGAGTATTTCGTCTCAGATATGAGTTATCATCAGGATTCAACGTATCATATGGCTGGTATGGTGGAAAAGTATATAAACCGGAGCAAAATGAGAAAATAACATTGTTACAGAAGAAAAATATTACTTATATAAATGGTAATCAGGTACAAAAAGCTACTGTACAAACATTAGAATCAGATACTACATTAAAATTTGGTGATTTTGTTGGAACTATAGAATGTTTCCGTATCTGGAATGAATCGAATAAGTTAGTGGCAGAGTTTTTACCGGCACTGGATAGTAATAAGAAAGCCTGTATGTATGATACAGTAAGCAAAAAATATATTTACTATACAGGAACCTGTCAGGCAGTGTTAGAGGAAGAAGAGGATGATATTATCATAAGTGAACTTCCCAATTATGGTTCTTCAAGACCAGTATTAAACGTCAAAGAAACCCTATTCAAGGAAAAATTATTGGAATTATTGGAAACAGGTGATACAACCCCACATGATTTTTCAGAATATGGATATACATGGCAGAAGGTTAGTGAGTTATTTGAAGAGGTAACAGAAAATGAAGGCAGAATTCCTTTTGCAAGTTGTGCCAATATGTATTATACAACAACAAAAACAAGTGATGGATTAGTGTTAACATTGAAGCTTGAAAATATTGATGATGGTTATGTGCAGAGATATCAGAGCTTAAAGAAGATTGTTGAAAACGTTGTGAACCAGTCAGAAGGAATGACGGAGTTAGAAAAAACGATATTAGCTCATGATTATGTGGTAAGTCATTGTTCTTACAAAGATGGAGATCTTCTTACTTATACTGCAGGTGGTGCGTTAGTAGAGGGAAAAGCTTTATGTGTTGGATATGCCAGAGCAATGGTATTGTTGCTACAGGAAATGGGTGTAGAAAGTGAAGTACTTAAAGTGTCATCAATGAATCATGCGTGGGTAAAGGTAAAGGTGAATGGAAAATGGTATCATGCAGATCCAACTTGGGATGATACCAGAAGTGCTGTAAAAGGAAAAGTAGATCATACATTTTTACTAAGAACAGATGCAGAGTATTTATCAGCAGGAAGTAATAAACATTATGGATGGGAAGGAACAATTTCTACAGATACTACTTTTACTGGTTGGAGCGTACACGATATTGTTGGGGAGCTGCACCATTCAGATGGAAACTGGTATTATATTGATGCAGAAGGACAGAAGATAACAGTAGATATAAATAAATAGAATAGCTAAAACAACTCTACGAAATGTGTTTTGTTTGCAGAAATGCAGTAAACGTGTTAAAGTAGAGTTGTTTTATATTGCGAGAATTAAGAGAGGATGGTATAAATGTCAGCAATCTGGGGAATCGTTGCGCAGGATGAAATAATAGATGTAAAACAAAAAGAGGAAATAATGCGAAAATCGTATAGTCATTGTGTTATTGACAGAGCGGAATACTATGCAAATAATGAAGTTGCATTAGGCTGTGGAATACAATATTTTACTCCGGAAGCAAGGATGGAAATATTACCTGTTGTAAATGAAGAAGATGAAATCTACTTTACTGCTGATGTGGTATTGGATAATAGAGAAGAATTATTAAAATGTCTGGGAATTTCATCTGATGATAAAAGCATATCTGATGGTAAGATACTTTATGAAATGTTTCATAAGTATAAGGAAAACTGTTTAAATGATATTCTGGGAGCCTACTCCTTTGTGTACATAGATCAAAAAAAGAAGGAAATATATCTTGTTGCGGATTCGACAGGAACAAGGAGTCTGCATTATTTAAAAAAGGGTAATGAAGTATACTTTTCGACTTTGATCGAACCTATTGTGCAAGCAACAGGACCGAAAGAATTAAATGAGAGATGGATAACCGAGTTTCTTGCATTAGATAATATGGCAATGGCTGTTGCATATGATGAAACACCATATAGAGATATTTATAGAGTACCGGCAGCACATTACATAAAAATGACATCTGACAAAATAGAAACAGTATGTTATTGGAATCCAAGTGTGAAGGATCTGAAATATAAGTCGGATGAAGAGTATAAAATAAAGTTTAAAGAAACTTTTAGGGACAGTGTTAAGAGACTGATAAGAAATGATAATATGACAATGTTACTTAGTGGAGGATTGGATTCAACCTCCGTGGCATGTTTTGCGGCTAAAGAGACTTCAGCAACAGGAAGGACTTTAACTTCTTTTACATCTGTTCCAGAAAAAGACTTTAAAAGTAATCTTAGTGATTACTATGTGACAGATGAAAGTGAAGCTGTTTTAAAGACACAGGAATTTCTGGCAAAAAAAGGATATAAAATAGATTGCAAATTCATGGATTTGGCAGGAAGGAACAGCTGGGATGACAGAATTGATGAAGTAAAGGTAATGGAGATACCCTATAAATCTATGCAGAATCTTCTGTGGATTAAAGAAGGAATGACAAGATCTTATAGTATGGGAGCTCGTATGATGCTGACAGGGGGATATGGAAATATTACGATATCAAACAGTTTTACTTCTGTCTATCAGTATGAACTTATAAGAAAGTTTCATTGGATTACTTACGTGAAAGATTGTATCGGATATAGTAAGAAGTTCAAAACAGGTAAAAGGCAAAGTGCAATAAATATGATTCAAATTTTTGCAGATAGTTTTAAGCTTAAGAAAAGGACAGATATAAAAACAGTAGTTGGAAATTCATATATCAAAAAGGAACTACTGGATAAATATCATTTTGAGGAGCGGGCTGGACAGGATTACCAAAAATATGATGAAGCTAAATATAGTGGAAAAAAGGCAAAGGAATTAATTAAGAATGCAAAAGTCTTTTATCAAATAGGTGAGACTCAAACAAAACAGTCATTGGCAACAGGAGTTATATTAAGAGATCCGACAATGGATAAAAGGCTTATAGAGCTTTGCATGAGCTATCCGATTAGCTGCTATTCACAAAAGGGAGTGACTAGAAGGATGGTTCGAGAGTATCTGTCTGATGAGGTACCGGAGCATGTAATTAATCCTATTCACTATGGGTTACAAAGTGCTGATACAGCAAAAAGGCTACAGAAAGAAGGATATCGTATTTTTAATGAATTGGAGAAAATATTTAGAAAACCAGAGGCTGAAATATATATAAATAGGGATAAGGCATTAGAAGATTTGAAAAAAATGCAGGACTTTAATGCTCCTAATCGGAACTTTGAATTGTTGCGACTTGAGTATACAGCAATGGTAATAGAATATATTTCTGATAGAATAGAGAATGGAAGGCTTTTATGTAAAGGGAAATTATAACAAAGCTGTTAGAATTGTTGAAAATGTATGATGTTGTGATATGATAAGTGTGCATTGAAATTTTGAGAGATATTATGAAAGGATGATTACTATGAAAAAAACATGGGAAAATGCAACAATGGAAGCTTTAGAGATTACTGCTACAGCAGGTGGTCCTGTTATTAATGATACACAGGATGGAGAAACATGGTGGAATAAAGATCAGAACAGATGGGAAAGACCATTTGGCGAAGAAGAAAAGAGCATCTAATTTTTAAACTGCAAGTAAATACTAAAGTATAAAAGCGTAAGTGTTACTTACGCTTTTATAATATTTAAAATATAACAATTTAATGAAAGTTTGAAAAGAAAATAATGGTATACTATTATAGAATATATGGATTGACTGTTAAATCAGATTATGAATTTGAGGAAGCGATAAAGCTTGAAAAAGAAGATGTAGAGCGAATAGATGTTGTTGTTGAGGAAAAAGAATTGCCTCCTGAGATAATGGGAGAGACTGACGAAGAGAAAAACAAGGGAGAGATAAATGTATATTTCCTTGAAAGGAATAAAGGTTGGTTTCGCTGGTATGGTTGTGGCAGCTTTGTAATGACTAATGGAAATAGAATTGAATATCAAACAATATCAGGTTGCAATAGATTAGAAATAAACGAATTATTTTTGTGTCTTGCTTTTTTCTATATACTATATCAGCGTGGAATGATTGCTATGCACGGAAGTGGTTTGGTATGGAAGGGAAAGACAATTATTGTTTCGGGTCAGAGTGGATCCGGAAAATCCTCGCTTGCTGAAGCAATATTGAAACAAGGAGCTAAATTCCTTGCGGATGATACGGTAGCATTAACTGTGAATGAAAACGGGGTCTGGGCAGAACCGGCATATCCACAGCAGAAGTTATGCATAGATCAGATTACAGAAGAAATGCGTAAGAGCTATAATATGGTATTGCTTCCAGAAGACAGAGGCGTAGCTAAATATGGAGTGCGAATGCCTGATAGATTTTGTACAGTTGCGCAGAAGCTGGATGCGCTTATCATTTTACAGAAGAATGATGAAATTACAGAGCCCGCTATTTCAGAGATACATGGGGCAGATAAAATGAAATATTTGATTCAAAATCTCTATAAGTATGATACCTATGCAAGAGTTGGCCTGGAAGCTGATATATTTAAAAAATGCATTAAAGTGGCAAATGAGATAAAAATTTATTTGATTTCACGCCCGGCAGAGGGAATGACTGTTGAGAGGCAGTTGGAATTAGTAAATAAGGTACTGAATTAAGAAAAAATGAAGGTATTATGATAATATGCCTTCTTTTTTTATATTCAGCATTGTACTTTCCTTTATTTTCCGCTATACTAAACATTGCGTTAGGAAGAAAGCGTATTGAGAGTAGGAGAGTATGTATGTCAATAGAACAAAGTAATATTACAAAAGAGTGGGAATTGTATATGTATTTATTACGATGTGCTATTAGGGGAGAACAATTGAATACGGAGGAATTAGAAAAGTTTCAGAAAATTGAAAGTAGTAAAATGCGTGAGAAAGCATCTAAGAGTGGACAATTATTTTTACTGGAGGTTTATATTAACGAGTATGCAAAATATCGCAAGGAGGATAATATTCCTAAGTCAAGAGGATTAAAGCAGGTAATTTATGAATATGAGAAGTATAAATGTATTCGTAATGTTTTAGTACTTGCCGAAGAACATAAGTTGCCTTTTATTATCTTTAAAGGCTGTGTACTGGCTGATTTATATCCACAATATATTCAAAGAAGCTCTTGTGATACGGATATATTTATCGAACATGAATATAGGCAGCAGGCAATAGATATGCTTGTGGAAGCAGGATACATAATTAATGAAGAACATTCCAAGAATGAAGTTTGTGTACTGAAATACAGTAAATATCCGCATACAATAGAACTTCATTCCTGTCTATGGGAGGATTATGAAGGAAAACGCCTTGATATACTAAAGAGCTTTGGACTTACGGATGAGGATAAGCTGATTGAACTTGAAACATGTGGCTTTAAGGTGACGACCTTAGGGTATGAGGAACATTTGATTTATCAATTATTCCATATTATAAAGCACTTTTCTCTGGAGGGTGTCGGTATGAAATATTTAGCCGATATAACGCTTTATGTGGATGCGTATGGTAAATACATAGATTATAGTCATATGTGGGAAAGACTAGAGCAGTTGGATTATGCCAAGTTCTCTCACTACCTATTTGCTATCTGTATTGAATTCTTAGGAATGGATGATGCCATTCTTACAGGAAGACAGATGGCTATGGGAGATGAATTTTATGAATTTATGATCGACTTATTTAATGGTGGTGTTATGTATGAAGACAAGCATGACAAGTGGCAGATTCTTGGAATGATGACACCTTATTTTACGGGAGAGAAGAAAGGGGCAAAGAGAAAAATAGGACGCAAGCTGGCGGTTATATTTCCAAGAGCCAGGGATCTTCAGGATAATTATCCGTATGTAAATAAGTATCCATTTTTACTGCCTGTAGCGTGGGTTCATAAGGCAGTAAAGTATCTAATTAAATATAATAAAAAATCAGATAGCTGGTATAGTGCTGGTGAAAAGCTTAATGTAGCGGAGCATAGAATTGATTTAATGGATAAACTGGGACTTTTGGGATAGGTGAGATATGATAAAGCGCATAATTGATTTTATGAGATATAACGGTGAGAAGTGGATGACGATTACAGTGTATCTCTATGTAGCATATTATCGGCTGTGCTTATTGTTATTACCGATGACTCGTATAGAGAAAATGATGGGAATACGAGGAGAGGAATCAGCGGCAGAGGAAACGCCTGAAAATATAAAATTGGCAAAGCTTGTTGGATTCCATGTAAATAGAGTAACCCAGCATCTTCCGTTGGAGAGAAAGTGCTTTGTACGTGCCTTGACAGCAAGAAAATTACTTTTGAAAAGGGGGGTTAATTCCACCCTTTATATGGGAGTAACACTTGAAAATGGGAAAATGGCAGCACATGCATGGCTTAGATGTGGTCTATTATATGTAACAGGCGGTACAGGTGAAGGTTATAGTACGGTAGCAAAATTTAAAGCATTTGAAATGCCCCTTGATTGATTCAAGAGGCATTTTGTCATTTCCGGTATTCTATTAT
This sequence comes from Lachnospiraceae bacterium, assembly GCA_022788085.1. Classification (GTDB taxonomy): domain Bacteria; phylum Bacillota; class Clostridia; order Lachnospirales; family Lachnospiraceae; genus COE1. Next base: position 74 of record JALEWA010000224.1, on the reverse strand, counting down.
TTCAAGATACAATTTATTCTGATTGAGATATTGCTCATATTCCTGCAGACTTCGATATCCCCAGGGATTATAAA
>JALEWA010000206.1 GCA_022788085.1 Lachnospiraceae bacterium | reverse complement strand
CGGTTTGCAGTGACAGTATTGGGAGTATTCAAAGTGCCCTCAAAAAATTAATGGAAAAAGAATGCATTACTATCCGGGAGTATACGCAAAAAGGTGTTTTAAAAAAGGAATATCAAATTACGGAAGCAGGAATACAACAGTTCAGGGAATGGATTGAAGTACCTATGAATTTGCAAAAGGTAAAGAATATGGAGGAGGGAAAGTTCTTTTTTTTAGGACTGGCACCAAAAGAGATTCGTATTGCCTCTATGAAGGGATATGTAGAAAGTCTTCGAACAGAGCGGGAAAAGCTTTTGCAGATAGAGGAATATATAGGACAAATAAAAAATGATGTGATTCAAATGAATGTTGACCGCATTAAGAAAGAGCCGGATTTACAAAATCATCTATTGGATATTTCAGGAGAAGACACGTTGGAGAGTATAGTACAAAATATTTATGACTATCAACTGCATGATCTTCATTATGGTTTGAAAAGATTGCAGGAAGACATTTTGTTTTATGAGGAGATCATAGAAAGAGAAGTAAGTCATAATGAAAAGGAGGAAAAGTAATATGTTATCTATTATAGGAGCAGGAGCTTTTTCGATTGTAATTATATTATCAATTCTTATCATTTGTGGATTGCCGTTAGGTGAATTGACAATGGGAGGGCAATATAAAGTTTTTCCCCAAAAATTAAGAACCGTGTTAGTTGCACAACTTATCTTACAAGTGTTTTTTGTACTTATTATTTTACAAATAGGAGAGTTTATACCATTATGGTTTTCGTATAACGTAACGAAGATTATTGGCATTGTAATGGCTATATATCTTTCTTTAAATACTGTTATGAACCTTATTTCTAAAAGTAAAAAGGAGAAATACATAATGACACCGCTTTCGTTTGTCACCGCAATTTGCTTTTGGATAACTGCTTTGCAAATGTAAGCGAATCCAAAGTTACCAAATAGAAATGGAAGATGCGGTACCTACTATGCTGTTTGTCACAGCTAGTGTATTTCGGATTAAGGAAAATTATTCTATTTTGCTGGATTCAATATCAGTTATCGTTCCTACTGCATTCGTTTTTTTTATTGGATTGGGGTTAAGAAAATATCGAATGAGAATATGATCAAAGCTTTGGTTATAATAATGATATCACTATGAATTATCAAAAAGAGTATTTGACTAAAATAAAACTGTGGTTTATATTAGTCGATATTGACAAATGAATTGCAAACGACTAATATAAAGTTAAATATTAGATTAGCCGAGAGGTGAAAGAATGTCATATATAGAAAGAGCCATTACATCCGTATTAAAGAATAGAGTTTTAACTAGTAAATGCATGCTTATTACAGGTGCCAGACAGGTTGGAAAATCAACACTTGTGAAACATGAGTTTTCTGAATATAACAGAGCAAATTTCGATGATAGATTAACGAGGTTGCAGGCAAAGGAAGAACCAAAACTTTTTTTCATGAATAATCCATGTCCATTATTTATTGATGAAGTTCAGAAAGAAAATAGTATTCTGGAAGATATTAAGATAAAAGTAGATGAATCTGATGAAAGAGGAATGTTTATTCTTTCGGGTTCACAAAAATTGGAACTTATGAAAGGTATGAGTGAATCTCTTGCTGGAAGAGTTTCTATAACTGAGTTGTCTGGACTTTCTCTTCGTGAAATTAATGGTATAAAATTTAACAGACATTTTGTACCAACAGAGGAGTATTTAAATGAACGAGAAAAAGAATTAAAATCATATCATGATTTGTGGAAAATAATACACAAAGGATCATATCCGGAACTATATGATGTGGAAAGGGACTGGCAGGATTATTATTCTTCCTATGTATCAACTTATCTTGAAAGAGATGTCAATGAACTGATTTCTACAGATAGCATAACTTTTACAAAGTTTCTTACTGCTGTTGCAGCAAGAACAGGTGAAATGTTGAATTATGCAAATATTGCAAGTGAAGTCGGGGTAAGCGAACCAACAATCAAAACATGGATTTCTATTTTGGAGAGAACAGGAATTGTTTTTTTATTACAACCATATAGTGCAAATGCATTAAAGCGTGCTATTAAGACACCAAAGATATATTTTAGGGATACAGGACTTGCCTGTTATCTAACAAGATGGCTGACTGCTGATGCATTAAAGTGTTCGGCTGTTGCAGGGAATATGTTTGAAACTTTTATAGTATCGGAAATTCTAAAATCTTATACGAATGAGGGAAAAGATTATAAATTTAACATTTCTTACTACAGAGGGAAGGATAAGAACACATCTGGAGAAAATGAGATAGATCTTATTATAGAAGAAGATGGGATTCTATATCCTGTTGAAATAAAAATGTCAGGTAACCCAAAAGCAAATATGGGAGCTACGAATCCTGTTCTTGATAAAATTAAGGAGAAATCAAGAGGAATGGGGGTTATTCTCTGTCTAATAGATAAAAAAACTTATTTAAGAGAGAATCTGGTTGCACTTCCTATTGAGTATATTTAGTGGAATATGATTCGAAAGCTCCTCTTTTGATGCAATTTAGTCAGATAAAATTTAGTCAAGTGTAACTATTCAGTCCCCTCATAGTTACGAGCGCAAATCCATGCAAAATCACCTTTGGTGATGGATTTGTGCTTGTCAGCTATATGTTTTCTCACGGCATACGCAGTAAATGCGTATGCCTGCTGAACAGTTACAGTCAAGTACAATTTGGTCAATCGTACTTGACTTAAACCAGCATTATTACCAAACCTTTATCATAATTGCTGACAGACCATTAATATCAATATGTATGGTATGGGCTTCCACATTTACTCCCTTATAATGGGCAGGTGTAATACCTCCGTATATATCCCAGTCTGTATTCATAATTATCTCTGCAGAATTTATCCATGGCAGCTGTATCATATAATTTTGCACAAGCTCATCAGACAGATTCATAATGATAATAAGATTTTCTCCACAAGACTGTCTCTTGAAAGCATAAGTGCACTGTCCTGAATTGGTATTATCTATCCATTCAAAGCTTTCTGTGCCATAATCATTATCAAATAGAGCCGGGTGATACATATAAGTCTTATTAAGGTCTACCATATACCTGTAAAAAGCCTGATGTTCCGGCTGTTGTAGCAATTGCCAGTCCTGCTCACGTTTTTCGTCCCACTCTCTGAACTGTCCGATTTCATTTCCCATAAAGTTGAGTTTTTTACCCGGATGAGTCATCATATAAAGATAGAGTACTCTTGCCTGTGGGAATTTTACCTCACGATGACTATTCATTTTCTGTATTATGGTTGCCTTCTCATGTACTACCTCATCATGTGATAATGATAGTAAAAACTTTTCACTGTAAAAATAGTTCATTGAATGTGTAAGCTGGGAATAATTGTTCTTTCTTTCCTCAGGAGACATTTTAAAGAATTCCAGAGTATCATGCATCCACCCCATATTCCATTTATAATCAAAACCAAGACCACCTTCATCAATCGGCTTTGTTATATAAGGATAACAACTTGAGTCTTCTGCAAAAATCATACAACCAGGATTTCTTTCTTTCAAACCTTTGTTCATGTTTTTTATGAAATTTATTGCCTCAAGATTAACTCCACGTCTTTCATCTCCTTGCCAGTAAATAATCCTGCTCACAGCATCTATTCTAAGACCATCAAAATGATATTCATTAAGCCAGTAATTTGCACAGGACTGTAGAAATGATCTTACTTCTCCTCTGGAATGGTTAAAATTACAACTTCCCCACTCGCTCATGCCTATACTTTTATCAGTATATTCATAAAGGCATGTACCATCATATTTTGCCAGTGCATAATCATCTATTGCATAATGAACCGGAACAAAATCAAGTATTACACCAATATTTTCCTGATGCAGTCTGTCTACCAGATATTTTAGTGCAGTAGCCACTCCATATCTTGAAGTAGGTGCAAAAAATCCTGTGTTTTGATATCCCCAGCTCTCATCGCATGGATGCTCACTTAGTGGCAAAAACTCTACGTAATTAAAACCGCTCTCTTTAAGATAAGGTATAAGAAGATCCGGAAGTTCCCAATAAGTATACCAGTCTGTACTGTTTTCTCCCGGTTTTTTCCAGGAACCAATATGCATCTCATATATATTCATTGGTTGATTGAGCTGATTCCCTCTGTTTGCCATCCAATGCTCATCATTGAATTCATAATACAGACTTCTTACCACAGACTTATGGTCAGGTCGTAGCTGCATACCATATCCATAAGGGTCACAATGGTCAGTGTATCCTCCATGATTATCATATATCCTGTATTCATAGACATCCCATTCCTTTGCTCCGTCTACAAAGACCTGAAAAAACTGTCCTTTTTCTGCACGATACATAGGTATTTCATTTCCACCATGCAAAAGATTTACCCCTTTTGCATTTGGAGCATAGGTTCTGAAAAGCACCCCTGTATCGCATATATGTGCACCTAAATTCTTGTATGCATCAAATGTTTTCCCCTGATAAAATTCATTTATGTTCATAAATAATAGCCGTTCACTTTTTGTGTATTCTGGTTAGAAAATTGTGACTACAGTCAAAAAATTTTCACTTTATATTATATCATACCCTTGAAAAATTCAACTTATTTTTTGAAAAAATCATGGAAAGGCTTGATTTGTTGAACATTGTTTAAGGAGGATTTTTACCCGTTGCAGGAACGGGAACAGTAACACTGAATACTGTTTTTGTATTTACGTCTGGTATTGGCATAGTACTTGCTCTGATTGGAGGATTCATTCCTGTCAGACATGCTGCCAGAAAAGATCCTGTTAGTACATTGAGCTCCGGGTAATCTATAAAATGTATATGAAAATACTGCGAAATTTGTTTCAAAATAATTATCTTGACAATGTGAACGACCGTTTTTTATAATAGAGAAAACGGTCGTTAGCGATGTGGGGATTGATGATGACGGAGTGGGAGCAGATTTCTTTGGATGAAATAGAGTGAGAACAATCAAGGACAGATTTATGAAAGGAAATTGTAATGAAAATAATACAGGATTCACAACGAGACATCAGTATAGAAATAGAAAAAATAAGCAATCGTCCCTTTTATTCCATGAACTATTATGGAGATGATTGTTTTGATGAATATTTATTAAGAGGTGCGCGTTCCTTGGATGACTATTGTGCTTTTATTGATACAGCATTAATCCGGAACCGAGAGAATCCAATAGGTCACAATAATTTCGGATGTGGCGCTTTCGTTGCGCAAAGTGCAAACAGTGATATTTTGTTTGCCAGGAACATGGACTGTGAATGTGCAATTCCAATGTTACTGCGCCTAAACGATAATTCCTCTTATAGATTTCTTTCTCTCGTGAATATGGCTTTTTTAGATTGGGATGAAAGTACCTATGATTCACTTGAGATTGACAAGAAGTTGACGTTAGCTACCGCATATAGTCCGTCTGATGGAATCAATGAATATGGATTTGCAGTTGCTATTTTGACAGATGCAGATGCAACTTATCCGAAACAGAATGATAAGATAACATTGTTCGATATGACCTTGCCTCGTTTATTATTAAGCAAAGCAAGGTCTGTGGAAGAGGCAATTCATTATACAGAAAAATATAATTTTTTCTATGATGTGGCTCCATTACATTACATGGTTGCGGATGCTTCAGGACATTCGGCAGTCATTGAATTTGTTGATGGCAAGATGGTTGTAACAAAGGCAGAAAACAAATATCAGGTAGTAACCAACTTTACCTTGTTTGACAACCCTACGAAAACAGGATTCGGAAAAGACCGATATGAAAACATCCTGAATGCATTGGAAAAACAAAGGGGTATCATTTCTGAAGAAGATGCATTGGAGCTTTTAAAAAGCAATGTTATCCCAGGGGACGAACAATGGTCTGCTGTATATAACTTAACCCAAAAAACACTGTCAGTAACCTTCTCCGGGGATTATGAAAATGTATATCGGTTCAAATTATAAGAACCTTGTACCTATGAAGGTACTGAATGTTCACAACAATAAAACGGGTAGTTTTGACGCACCCTTAGTATAAAGGAGGATTAACCAATGAGAAGGAGAAGGAATGGTAAAAAGGTAATTGTATGTAGTGTTATTGGCGCAATATGTTTTGGAATTGTCAGTTATGGACATTTTTATAGAGGACGGATTGGTTTAGGAGTGCTATTTTTAGTTCTGACATTCGCACAGCTGGTACTGGCAGTGATGAATTGTATAACATCAAGGAAAGTGGAAGAATCTGAAATCAAGGAATGATAGTTGAATAACAATGGAGGGTGGATGTACAAATTCTGAATTTAAGGGAGTGTTGTAATGGAGATTAGATATATCACTAAAAATGATAATCCTCTTGAAATAAGCAAAATATATGAAAGTAGTTGGAAATACGCATATAAGGGTATTATTCCTCAAGATTACCTTGACAGTATTCCAACGGGACAATGGGCTAACAGCATCAATAAAGTCGGTCTGAACAGCCTTGTTTTAACAGACCATGGGAGAATTATAGGTACTGCAAGTTTTTGCAAATCAAGATGGGAAAAGTATAGCGATTATGGTGAAGTTGTTTCCATATATTTTCTGCCTGATTACATTGGAAAAGGATACGGCAGTTTATTATTAAAAAAATGTATGGAAGAATTAAAGCAATATGGATTTCATAAAGTGCTTTTGTGGGTTTTAGAAAATAATCATAGGGCAAGAAAGTTTTATGAGAAATTCGGTTTTATCTATTCGGAAGTATTTAAGGATGAAAACATCGGTGGAAAAGATGTAAGAGAGGTATTGTATTTTCTTGCTTAGATAGTGTGGATTTGGGCAGAGTGGGTTTAAGTGCAACAGAGGAAGGTATCCAAATATAAGAGCGTTGGATTCGTTGATAAGGAAAATCGATATACGGATATTAGATATAAATACTAAGTGAATACAATGAAGAATTGACCATAGGTTAATTGTATGGGAGCGGAGATAAAGAAAGCTTGAAATTTTCCATTTTACATAATGGGATTTATTGAGCCTTTTTAGGGAGAAGAAAACAGTGTTAGGGGCATAGGAGAATGAAATGGGTTGTCATGCCCTGAGAAGTGCAATGCCGGAGTTGAAGTAAAAAAAGCGGAACATGCCCACGGTAAAACCCCAGTTTTTCAGTGAAAAATCCCAATTTGTAGATTTTGAATACTATGCGAAGGTGTATGGTTATAGAATCCATCCTGAGAATGTGGTACGAGTGTATCAGTATATGTTAGTGAAACAGGCTCGCATTTCAAAAAAGAAGGAGAAATCAAAAAATAAATACATACAAACAACATCGTTTGTCAAAGGAATGTGGAATAGATATAAACTGAATTTGCTTCTCAATTAAAGAAGCCAGAAAAGGAGAAAAAATGATAGAATCAAAAGGTTGGGAATGGAATATTGAGTTCGAGGACAAAGAATATGTATGGAAAAATCCTACTCTCGAAAGTTACGGAATCATGAATAGGTGGGGAAGTCAGGGAAGGAAGGATTTTTTGGATCTTGGCTGCGGACTAGGAAGGCATTCTATCCTTTTCGGTCGGAACGGTTTTTCGGTTTCCTGCTTTGATATCAGTCAGGATGGTATTGACAGTACAAGGAAGTGGGCGGAAGCGGAAGGCCTTAAGTTTGACTACATGACTGGTGATATGCTTACGCTTCCATACGAAAATGATCGCTTTGACTGTGTTCTTTGCTGGAATGTGATTTCTCACAGTGATACGGAAGGCGTAAAGAAGGCAATTTCGGAAATTAGACGCGTTCTGAGATCTGGTGGAGAATGCTATCTGACTTTTGGTTCAAAAAGCACTTGGGGATGGCAACAAGACTGGCCTATGGTGGATGCCAACACAAAACTTAAGATGGAGAATGGACCTGAATACAAAGTACCTCATTTCTATGCGGATAAGGAACTTCTCGATGAGCTTTTTAAGGATTTCGAGATTATAAGCATTACTCATGTGGAAGACTGGGGAAAGAATAACAGAGGAATTCATTACCATGTGCATGTAAGGAAGTGAATAATAAAGTATGGTCGTTTATTTATATTTTATACAGGTGATAAAATGATAGTTGAAGCATTGATTTATGACGCATTTTCCAAAGTACCTGGTAAAGGAAATCCGGCAGGAGATATATTGTCAGGAAATAAGTTATCGGATGAACAAATGCAGAGAATAGCTAAAGAGCTGAGTTTTAATGAAACTGCATTTGTAGTACAGGATAATAATACAAATCTGAGTATCCGTTATTTTACCCCGGGACATGAAGTGCCAATGTGTGGGCATGCAACAATAGCCACTATGTATGCATTTGCTGAGAATGGTATCATAAAAAACGGTTTTACAACTATTCAGACGGGATCGGGGAAATTGGATATAGAAATATTATTTGATGAGTGCATAAGAATTGGAATGAAGCAAATAGCATATAAAGAGATGGAATATTTGGGCGAAGCAGATTCTCTGGCTAAGATAATTGGAGTTGAAAGTTATATGATTGATGATAGATATCCTATTCGCTATGTTAATACCGGATTGTGGACATTGCCTGTTCCAATAAAGAAACTTTCGTATTTCAATAATATGTGTCCGCATACGAAGGCGTTTCCAAAGGTATTGAGGGAATTAAATACGTCTTCTATTCATCCTTTCTGTACTGAAACATATGATGAAAAATGTGAGTTGCATGGCAGGCATTTCTCTTCTCCGTATTCAGGAACGGTAGAAGATGCTGTTACAGGAACGGCATCGGGAGCAATGGGGTGTTATTATGAGAAGTAGCAGAAAGAATGGATGTACCAATGAAATTCGTAAATGCTTGTATACGCTAAATTTGTTGAGATGCTAAATAAATTAAGATAATACGTTTCACGGAGAGATTGAAAGTAACAGATGATTCTAATTTACAAGGAGAAATCATGACAGAATTCATTATGGTAAGACATGGAGAGCCGGATTATAGTGTAGTAGACGAATGGGCAGGGATTGCTGTGGCAAAGAATTTCGCACCCCTTACAGAAAAGGGAATCAGTCAGATACAGGAGACCATTGAAGTGTTAAGGGAGGAGTGAGTGTCAGAGATGTGGACGACGATAGAGATAGAAGGACTTTTGGAGGAATAACAGAGAGACAACTCTCATTTGTAGGGATGAAGGCAAAATTTTATCTAAGCAAAAGAATCAGAAAGCTTTGAATATTTAGGTGAAGAAAAAGATAAATAAGAGGAGGTAAACAATGAGAACCACGGAAGAAATGTTTGAATTAATAAAAAAAGTTGCTTTTGAAGATGAAAATATCCTTGCGGTATATTACGGAGGTTCCAGGGCAAATCCTACAATCAAACCGGATATTTATCAGGACTATGATGTTGTGTTTGTCGTAAAGGAAGTGGAACCATATACCAAAGATCATTCGTTTGTTGAGAAATTCGGTGAAGTTCTGCTTATGCAGGAACCATATTTGATGGACGCGAATGCAGGACTCATTCCATACGACTTTTCTGAGGAATATGCTTTTTTAACTATTTTTAAGGACGGAAACAGAATGGATATTTCGTTACATACGTTAGAAGCAGCAAATAAAGAGCTTGCAGAGGACAAGATGAATGTCATTCTGCTTGATAAGAATCATTACCTGAAAAAAACAGGAGATTCAACAGACGAGGATTATCATAATAAGATACCTACACAACTACAATTGGATGCCTGCTCCAATGAATTCTTTTGGTGTCTGAATAATGTTGTTAAGGCAATTGCAAGAGATGAACTTACCTATGCACATACGATGTACAATGTCTATGTGAAGAAGCAGTACTATATTATGATAGATTGGATGCTGGGAGTCAGATACGAGGGCAGTATCTCCAGTGGCAAGCTTGGAAAATTTTATAAGAAATATCTCTCACCGGAAGAGTATACTCTGCTTTGTAAATCATTTCCAAACGAATCCTATGATTCATTTTGGAGTGCTATTGACAGTCTGATAGAACTGTTCCTATATGCAACACATTATGTTGCAGACAAAACAAGTCTTTCGTATTCAGAAGCAGATGCTGCAGGATTGAAGGAGTATCTATATAAGGTGAAAAACGGGGAGTATCATTATTAGGAGAAAACATAGCATGATATTTTTGGAAACTGATAGGCTTATTTTAAGAGACTATACAGAGCATGATTTTGAAGGATATTGTAAATTAAAAATGGATGCTAAAACGATGTATTATCTCCAGGATATACAGTTGCATTCACTTGAGGAAGCAAGGAGTGATTTCAATCATGTTTTAAATGATATCAAATCGCCAGAACGAAAATTTTATTTCCTTCATATGGAGTTAAAGGATACGCATGAACAGGTTGGAAGTATAGGATATACGGTGGTAGCAAACACACCGCTTGGTAAGCTGGTTCATTTGGGATATTTTACATATTCAAAGTTTTGGGGGAATGGTTATACTTCAGAAGCAATGAAAAAGGTTTTAGAATATGCATTTGCAGAAAATGATGTATACAGAATTACAACAGGATGCTTGGCAGAAAATAAAGGGTCTGAAAGAGTTATGCAGAAGAATGGACTTATAAAAGAAGCAGAACACATTGACTATGAATGGCATGATGGGAGAATGAAAACACGTTTAGAATATAGATTGCTAAAGACAGAATGGGAATTGCACTAAACTATAAAATACCAATATGCAGAACAGTAAGATGAATAAGAATATTTAGGCTGTGCGATATAAATAAGAACTTAAACGGAGGAATAGGAAAGTGAACAAAATTTTTTCTAAGTGCGGTATGAGATGGTGTTAGGATATAACTATGGACAGAAGGATATGGAATTAATGAAAAAGAATCAAAGCAGATCTCATCTGGCAAGTAATCATTGCTGAGAACAATGCAACTATGGGTTGCGTAATTAAAAATAATTGCAATGGTTTGATGGTGTAATTCCTGTTAAGTATTTGCTATGATAATATTGCAACGCGGTGCAAATAATAAGAAGAGGTAATGAACAATGAGTTTTGGAACTAATCTTCAGTATTTACGACGTTTAAGTAAAAATATGACCCAGGAGGCACTGGCAGAGAAATTAAATGTTAGCAGACAGACAGTTTCAAAATGGGAATTAGACACAGCACAACCGGAAATTGAAAAGGCCATAGAGCTTTGTAAGATATTTAACTGTTCTTTGGATCACTTATTTAGAGAAGAGATGGATAAACGTAGTGATGAATATTCAAATTTGAGAGTGGAAGAGGTAGAAGCATTTCACTATGTATCTTATACAACCATTAGCCAGGATCCGGAAGGAGATGCCATAAATCATGTCCAAAAATATGCGAAAGAAAATGGAATTGATGCGCCGAGAATAATTGGATGGGATTTTCCTTATGTTTCGGTAGAGCAGGCCAATGTTTATAATATGCATGGCTATACCGCAGCATGGATTCTTCCAGAGGGTTTTCTTCCAGACGGTCTCGAGGTAAAGGAACAGAAGAAGCATAAATATGCTGTAATTCATATTGAGAGACCTTTTGATAATCCTTTCGTGACTATTCCAGGTGCATACAGAACCTTGGATGATTTTATGAGAGTAAACGGTTTGGAGCATATGGAAGATGATGTTATTCCTTGCTTTGAAACGGATGGAAACACAATGGATGTTTAGATAGCATGTAAGTAGCAGGTGATACGGCGGAAGTAATAAAACATGAAGTTTTGAAATGAAGATGTGAAGGCATCAGCCATTAGGTTGGCTGGTGCTTTTTTAGGAAAATATAATGGGTTAGTCTATGAAACGTATATGTATTTTTGTGAGAATAGATTGTTAAGTGATGAATGTATGCGGAATCTATTCTATTTGTGTCAGGATACTAATCATATGCTTCTGGAATTGGGTTCCCAAAGTGGGGACTCTGTTTTTGTCCGCTCATTTTCAATATTATTATTGGTTGGATTGGTTGATTGCCATTTGTCTGCAAGCTTTTTAACAAATGCAGATATTCTTGGTTTACAAAAATTATTATGCAGATGCTATGTTTTAGAACAAAATCTCATTGGATACGATGATAAAAAAGGTTGGGCGCATATCGTAGCACATGGTGCAGATTTATTAGCTGTTCTTGCTCAAAATGGGTGTATTGGAAAAGAAGAAGCATTAGAAATACTTGATGCTACTATGATAAAAATATGCCAGGGCAAACATGCATATATCGATAATGAACCATGGAGAATAAGCCAGGTTATAGTATCTATTATGAAGCGAAAACTCCTTAGCGAGGCTGAGTGGAAAAGCTGGTTGAATCGAATTCAAATTTCTGCTAGCGAATTATATAGCATTGAATGGGTGCACAGTAGAACTAATGTGGATAACTTCTTGAGAGTATTGTACTTTTCAATTTTGAATTTAGATGGTAAAAATGAACTCCTGATGGAGATTGAGAATAGGATGAAGAAATAAAAGGTGATTATCTTGATCAGAACTTTAAGCCACAGCATGGAGAAACAATATAAGTGAGTATAGAGTTACAAAGAATGTTTCGGAAAAGGATATAGAGGAAGTACTGGAAAGCTTTCCGGTCTTTTTGGAATGGCGATATGGTCAAAAATCCGTCAAAAGTCATCGTAAAATGTTTATCTTGACACCAAAAACGGCCGTTAGCTATAATATAGAAAACGGTCGTTAGTATTTGGAGGTTAGATGATGAAGGATATGCCAACAAAAGAAAGAATACTGTATGCCGCACTCAATCTTTTTTCTGAAAAAGGGTATGACGGAGTGGGGGTAGATTTGATAGCAGAGAATGCCGGACTCAAAGGTCCATCTCTTTATAGACATTACAAAGGGAAAGAAGACATTTTTAATTCTCTTATTGATTTGGTTGCTTCCCATTATGAAGAGGGGTTTGGCTTAAAGAAGAAACCGGAAGAATTTCCGGAAAGCATGGATGAGTTAATTGAGAATGCCATGGAAAAAATTCAGTTCACGATGCACGATGATATCGTTCGAAAAACCAGACGAATGCTGGCAATGGAGCAGTTCCGCAGTAAGAAGACGGCAGAGCTTACGACTCGCTATCATCTGGAAAATCTGCAGGAAAT
>JALEWA010000164.1 GCA_022788085.1 Lachnospiraceae bacterium | reverse complement strand
CACTATAAAGTGATTCCTTTTTATTATGTGAAAAACATATACACTTTATTCGTAACTATTCTGTATCCTAATAATTACTCCTTATTCTATGTCAAAGAAGTCCATTCCGGAAACATCTTTGATATCATAATCATCATTGTCTTCTCGCAATTCAATAGCAAAATTCATTTCTTTATGTTCATGACGTTTTGGAACTGGCAAAGGATTTTCAATAAACTTTACTTTCTTCTTTTTCTCTTCTTCATCAAGAATAATCTCTTTCATACCCGGTGGAATAATTTCCGTATCCAGCTCACTTTTGTTTTCATCTTTCAAAAGTTCTTCTTTTTTTAAGTCTGTTTGTAACGAATTCTTATTCTCTCCGATAATATCATCTAATGTGATTACACCCGTTTTCTCTTTTTCAGCATTCATCAAACCACCATTTTCTTGTTCTGTTGTTTTTTTCTTTTCCACATGCGTATATACGTACTTACTCATGATAGAAAGAATAAATAAACCAATTGCAGAAATAAATATCAATAAGTTAAAAGCAGAAATTTCATATATTTTATCTCTATAGTATGGCAATACTGAAATTACAGCTACAATTCCAAATGTTACATACGTATTTGCAATTAGTCCAATTGCGAAATAAAGAATCACTACAGATATTATCTGTAAAAATATATTTAGATACACACCAGATATTTCATGATTTCCAAATATCAGCAATGAAATGGACAATAATTTCGTGTACAATTCATCAATACTAAAACTTTGAATTCTATAAATACCATAATCACTGATCAATGCCTTATGATAACAATTTCCATCTATATTTACCAGTTCTTTATTAGCCTTCAAGAAAAAAAGTCTTACAAATAAAGATATTACAAATAAAATGATTAAAAAAAGTATTGTTCTCCAACGTTCTCTCTTCATATCATCATTACCTTAGATATTTTCCAATGCCTGCTCAATATCTGCAATTATATCATCTGCATTCTCAATGCCTACAGAAAAACGAATTAAATCAGGTTGAACACCTGCTTCAATCAATTGTTCATCAGTCATCTGTCGATGTGTATGACTAGCCGGATGTAAAACACAAGTTCTTGCATCTGCCACATGAGTAACAATAGCAGCTAACTTTAAGTTATCCATAAAGGCTACACTGACATCTCTTCCGCCCTTCAATCCAAATGAAATAACACCACAAGTACCGTTAGGCATATATTTCTGCGCACGCTCATAATATTTGTTACCTTTTAATCCCGGATAATTTACCCATGCTACCTTATCATTATTCTGTAACCATGTAGCAACCTTTAATGCATTCTCACAATGTCTGGGTACTCTTAAATGCAATGTTTCCAATCCAATATTAAGAAGGAATGAATTCATTGGAGACGGAATAGAACCTAAATCTCTCATTAACTGAACAGTCGCCTTTGTAATATATGCTGCTTTTCCAAATTTTTCTGTATAGGTAACTCCATGATAAGATTCATCCGGTGTAGTAAGACCGTGGAATTTGTCGCCATACTTATTCCAATCAAAATTACCGGAATCAACAATGGCTCCACCTACACACATTGCATGTCCATCCATATACTTCGTTGTCGAATGTGTAACAATATCAACGCCAAATTCAAAAGGACGGCAATTGATAGGCGTTGCAAAAGTATTATCAACAATCAATGGTACTCCATGGTCATGTGCAACTTTAACAAACTTATCAAAATCCAATACAACAAGAGCTGGATTTGCTATGGATTCTGCAACTACGCACTTAGTATTTGGTCTAAATGCTTCGTTTAATTTCTCAATAGTATCATCTGGATCTACAATTGTACACTCTATTCCCATTTTCTTCATTGTAACCGTTAACAAATTAAAAGTTCCACCATATACAGTTGAAGAAAGTACAACATGATCTCCTGCTTCACATATATTAAATACTGCATAATAATTTGCTGCCTGTCCGGAAGATGTAAGCATTGCTGCTACGCCGCCTTCCAGTTCACAGATTTTCTGTGCAACCATATCACTTGTAGGATTCTGTAAACGAGTATAAAAATAACCATCTTCCTCCAAATCAAACAATTTACCCATCTGTTCGGATGTATCATACTTAAAAGTAGTTGATTGATAAATAGGTAAAACTCTTGGCTCACCTTTTTTAGGTTGCCAGCCTGACTGAATACATTTCGTTTCAATTGAATACTCTTTACTCATTTTTTTCTCCTTTATATATTACTTTTTATTTCTAAATCCATTTATCACAGCATATCATATTATTTTTATGTTTTCAATGAATCAGTATTTTCTAATTCATATTTTTCGTTACTGTTCCAGTAAGAAATAAAAATCCATATTCTATTAGAGAATCGCTATTTTCCCTTTATTCAAATATCGTATGAAGGAACAAAGGATATCGCTTTGCGATATCCTGCGCCGCATTTGCGTCGCTTTTAGCGACATACTTCATTTGCAAATGCGTGCGCATCCTCACGGAGCTTTTTTATGTAATAGGTAATTTCAAAGAAATATCCTATTACACAAAAAAAGCATCTTAAAGATGCTATAAAAAATGGGACCTACAGGGCTCGAACCTGTGACCCTCTGCTTGTAAGGCAGATGCTCTCCCAGCTGAGCTAAGATCCCATTAGTAATACTTGTGAATATCATTCACAAACGACCCAGATCGGACTCGATCCGACGACCTCCGCCGTGACAGGGCGGCGCTCTAACCAACTGAGCCACTAGGCCATATATGACTCCAACGGGAATCGAACCCGTGTTACCGCCGTGAAAGGGCGATGTCTTAACCGCTTGACCATGGAGCCAAAATAATTATAGAATACATCGTATTCCTTCAAAACCGAACACACAGATCTCTCTCTTCTTCCGTTCCAAACAATCCAAACTTACCTTCCAGGATAAGCCCTCGACCTATTAGTGACAT
>JALEWA010000148.1 GCA_022788085.1 Lachnospiraceae bacterium | reverse complement strand
ATCTTATATATTCATGATTCTTTTCAAGTGCACCTTTTTGATCAGAACGATTAGGATCACAGTAATAAATTCGAGTTCTTATTTCACCATTTTCATCACACTCTAGATTCCATCTATCTTGAAACTCATGTCCGTTATCTGTGATTATTACCTCAAATAGTTTTTGAAATAATTCAATTCCAAGCACTTCTGTTAAATAATCAAATACTCTATTTACTTCATCCTGAGTTTGCTCTTCCAAAAGAAACATGAGCATAAGTTTACAGTTTCTAAAGAGCATTGTTAGGAAACAAGGTTTCGTTCCTTTAGCACCTTCAACAGTATCCATTTCAACGATATATGTTGGTTTGTTTTTATCAACATAGTCTAAAAATTCTTTATAGCCCCTATCTTTTCTGAATGCTCTGTCCTTTATACTGGTTGTAGTCTTTTTCTTTCTTGGTTTATATACAACCTTACGTCGTAAATCCATATTTTTTACTTCAAAAACACCACTATCTATATATGAATATATGGTTCTTCTTGAGCAAGCTATTTCTTCTGCGTGAGTAGCATAAATATGAGCTATAGATTGACCTTTCTTGATAAGTGGAGTTAATAAATCATCTAATTGCTGTATGCTTTCAGGCGTTTGATTAATCCCTTCTCTGCTTGTTGTTCGCAATGCCTCATATGTATCCTGAGCATACTTTGACGAATAAATTCTTCTGTCCATCATACAACTAGATTTCTTTGGGCATCCATTACAAACGTAGGGTGGTTTGTCAAGCTTTTCGCATTGTCTTGGCTTATAATGGCTACATATTTCACTACATCGAGCCTTTCTACAAGTAACACATTTGCGTGTACAGTCATTATCTCCGCAATCATGTAGAATGCTACATACATTAGCTCTAGGTTTTGAAGCATCATAATTATTAGCACATGGGATTGGTGCAAAAGCATCTGCTTTTCGCTCTTTAATAATGGAGTGACGTCTTACCTCTTTGGATATCGTGCTAGGATCCTTATTTAAATCTCTAGCAATGGTTCTAAAAGAGTCTCCATTATTTAATCCTTGTTCGATGCGTATTCTTCCAGATAAATCTATATGTTTTTGATTGCCTTTAGGTCGATTTTCATTCATAATAACCTCACTTTCTGCACAGGCAGGCAATCAACCGCCTTGATATTGTACAAAAAATGAAGGCAAAAATCTATGCAAGAGTTAATTCTACAGGCATAGAATTAACTCTTTCCAGGTAGAATTTAAAAATTCATTTAACCGATGAAAGCATCAGATTCTATTCGGTTCAAAAATCAGAACAGGTTATCGAAATAGGGACTTTAGATGAATATGAACAATACCTGCTTGAACATGCATCTGAGGAGTATAAGCCGGATATTCGTGAATTTATAAAAAATATGCGTTTTGGGAAAAGACAATTTGAAATACGAGTAGGCGAGAATTTTTTGGATAAGAATGGAATACCTGCAATTTTGAGCCTGGAAGCGGTGAACCAAAGAATAACATGGAATCAGTCATTTGTTCCCTATTTTAGACTCTTTGCAAGAATATTATCTGAATATGAAATGATGTAAATTATCAAATGATTTGTTCTTATAGTGTACGAAACAAGCTGATATTAGGAATTTCTTAATTATCTGCTTGTTTTTTGTTATATTTACTTAAAATATCAGACAATAATATAAATTAACGTAAATATATTGATAATTCAATGCTAAGATGGTATTATTTAATTGTTAGAGTGTATTTATCAAAGAGATAAGTTGTATATGAGAATGAGGGGATAACTGAATGAAAAAAAGTATTGGGAAAAAAGTAATGTCCTTGATGGGAATTCTTGGAATTCTTTTAGTTTTAGTTTGTATGTTAAATTTGGCGGCATTATCTAATGTAGAAGGTTTTAATAATGATTTGGCAGAAACCTTTGAACAGTATAATGAGGCAGTTCAGGCAGGAGATTCTGCGGCAATGGAATCAGCCAAAGAAAGCTATGAATATTATGTGGAACGAAGTAATATCCGTGTTTCGGGAACGGCCGTTTTTAATATTGTTTTAATTCTATTTATCATGATACTCATGGTAGCTGCTACGATCGTGGTAAGAATATCAATCGCAAGACCGGCGAAAGATGCCAGTAGTCATTTGTCAGAAATTGTGCAGAAGATCAAGGAGAATCGAGGGGACTTAACAGAGAGGATTCAAACAAAATCACAGGATGAAATAGGGCAGCTTGTATCAGGCATTAATGGATTTATAGAGAATCTGCAGAATCTGATGCAAAAGATGCAGGAACAGTCTGCGAAAATGATGTTATCTGTAGATGAAGTTACTTGTAAGGTAGATGAATCAAACAAAAATGCGATGAGTGTTTCTTCAGCCACACAGGAAATCGCTGCAAGCATGGAGGCGGTTGCTTCAACACTTGAACAGATTTCACAGGGAAGTGCCCAAATCCTGGAAAAAATACAGACAATGGATGAAAATGTTAAGACCGGTTCAGCGAATATGCGGGATATTAGAAACCGTGCGAGAAATATGAAGGGTGAGGCAGAAGGCAGTAAAAAAGATGCGATTCAGGTATTTCATGAAGTAGGTGCATCTTTGCAACAGGCTGTTGGCGAAAGTAAAAGTGTGGAACAGATTAATGCACTTACAGGAACCATACTTAGCATTGCAAGCCAGACAAATCTACTTGCCTTAAATGCATCCATAGAGGCAGCAAGGGCAGGTGAAGCAGGAAAGGGATTTGCTGTTGTTGCGGAAGAAATCCGTGCCCTTGCAGATAACAGCCGTGAGACAGCAAGTGATATTCAGAAAATCAGTGAATTAGTTACAGCAGCAGTAAATAAGCTCGCAGCGGAAGCATCCAAAATGTTGGAATTCGTAAATGGAGAGGTAGTTCAGGATTATGATAATTTCGTTAATATTATCGTACAGTATGAACAGGATGCAGATGAAATGAATGGGATCTTAACTGATTTTGCAGGTCAGGTGGCTGCTATTGCACAAACAATGGAAACAATGAATCAGGGAATTGGAAATATTAACATTACAGTTGATGAAAGTGCAAAAGCTATTTCCGGAGTAGCAGAGGATTCCTCTCAATTAGTAGGTGCTATTTCACATATTCAGGAACAAACAGAGAATAATCGTGTCATTTCGAAAGAAATGGAGAACGAAGTAAAACGTTTTGAAAAGGTATAATATTGATTGTTCAGGAAAAGGGACTCTTATTTTAGAGTCTCTTTTTTGGTGTAGCTGTTTCTTCTTTATGTTATCTTAATACGACAAGGGATTTCCTTATACAAACTTTAACCGTAAAAAGAGATAATTAAGATAGTATAAAGATGAATTAAGAAAGCTGGCAGATACGGAGATGAAATATTTGCGATACAGAAAAAAGAGATTGACGTCTTTTCAAATTATTATTCTTGGCTTTTTACTTGTTATACTGACAGGATGTATATTTTTGCTACTTCCTGTTTCTTCCGGAAATGGGAAGGCCACTTCGTTTTTAGATGCGTTATTTACGGCCACTTCAGCACCTGCGTTATAGGACTGGTTGTTATGTTTTTGGGAAGAGTAGGTGCTTTGACATTAGTATATGCGGCACTATCGGAAAAAGAAAGAAATGCAGTAAGGCTTCCAAAGGAAAAAATAACAGTAGGCTAGAAAGGATGGAATTGGTATAATGGAAACGGTTGTGTTAATACTGATTTTTATTTTTATTGGAAGCATTGGGTTTATTGTTATGAAAAAGGTAGATATCTTTCTGGAAGGAATTTCAAACCAGACGGAACAGAAAGGTGAAAGAAAGACTAAGTTTGATGAATCCAAAAAGTGAATAGCTTTCCAATACATGACAGGAGTTATTGATATGGAAGAGAATTGTAGGAATCCGGAGCATCTGCTTTCAGCAGTGAATCAAGAGGGATGCCGGAAGGGCGAAGAAGAGAAAACGGAGCATTTACTAAATACTGCAGATATTATAAAAAGTGTTGGAATGATCATACTTGCATCGGTAATCGGATTTGGTTTCTGGAAACTGGGAATGAGTGAATCCAATATTATTATGGTTTATATCCTTTGTGTGCAGATTACATCTGTAATAACAACACATCAGGTATATAGTCTTATAGCTTCCGTGGTAAGCGTCTTTGTGTTTAATTTTCTGTTTACAGAACCTCGATATACATTGTTGGCATATGATAAAGATTACCCGGTTACTTTTATTACTATGTTTGTGGCTGCCTTTTTAACAGGTTCCTTGTCAATACGGGTGAAAAAACAGGCTAAACAGGTGGCAGATGCGGCGCTGGTAGCACAAAAGGAACAGTTAAGGTCAAATTTACTTCGCTCCATTTCCCATGATCTGCGTACTCCATTAACTTCCATATCAGGAAATGCCAGTAATTTGTTATCAAATGGAGAAAAGTTTGACGTGGAAACGAAGAAACAGCTATATTCAGATATTTATGATGATTCTATGTGGCTGATTACTCTGGTAGAAAATCTGCTTTCCATAACAAAAATTGAAGAAGGAAGACTCAATATCCGTTTGCAGGCAGAGATGTTGGATGAAATCATTACAGAGGCATTGCAGCATATCAGCAGGAAAAAGGAAGAGCATAAGATTTCCTTTCAAACGTCAGAGGACTTTATTCTTGTAAAGGCAGATGCAAGACTCATCATGCAGGTAATTATCAATATTGTCGATAATGCATTCAAGTATACACAGAAAGGTTCTGAGATTACAATAACGACACAGAAAATGAAGGATAAGGCGGTCGTTCGTATCGCAGATAATGGACCGGGAATTCCTGATGACATAAAGCCACTTGTATTTGATATGTTTTATAGTGGTGCAAAGAACATGGCGGACAGCAGACGAAGCTTAGGCTTGGGATTAGCCCTTTGCAAGTCTATTATTACGGCGCATGGAGGAGAGTTAGAGCTTTCCGACAATATGCCGCATGGAGCAGTATTTACATTTTCATTGCCGATAGAGGAGGTTAATTTACATGAATAAGACATTGATTTTAGTTGCAGAGGATGACAGATCTGTACAGAACCTCATGATAACAACTCTAAAAGCCCACGATTACAGGTATTTGACTGCAATGAATGGTGAAACCGCAATCCTGGAGGCATCTTCACATAATCCGGATATTATTTTACTGGATTTAGGGCTGCCGGATATGGATGGAATAGAGGTAATAAGGAGAATCCGTACATGGTCTAATGTACCAATTATCGTGATCAGTGCCAGAAGTGAGGATATGGATAAGGTAGAGGCACTCGATGCCGGCGCAGACGATTATCTGACAAAACCATTTTCCGTGGAAGAACTTTTGGCAAGACTTAGAGTTACAGAAAGAAGACTAGCAGCAAGTCAGGGAGAGCAGACGACATCTTCTGTTTTCATAAATGGAAAGCTTAAGGTTGACTTCTCCGCAGGCTGTGCATATTTAGAGGAAAAAGAGTTACATTTGACTCCAATCGAATATAAGCTGTTATGTCTTCTTTCTAAGAACGTAGGAAAGGTATTGACACATACTTTTATTACACAGAACATATGGGGGCATAGTTGGGAAAATGACATAGCTTCCTTGAGAGTATTTATGGCAACGCTTCGTAAAAAATTAGAGAATAATTCAGATTCTATCCAATATATCCAAACACATGTGGGGATTGGATACAGAATGATGAAGGTAGAATAAATGCCGCCAAAATGTAGTGAACAATAACAAGGAGAGAAGAAAGAATGGATGAAGATGAGAATATCCATTCTTTTTTTAATAGAATCATGTTATAATGGAAATGATTTGTTAAAGGGTAGTAATATATATAAGAATTGTAATAGGAAGTATTGATGGGAGCAGGATGTTATGATGAACAGATTAAAAAATATGATTCATTATGTTGAAGGAAAATCTTCCCAGCTATTAATGTTTTATGTTATGGTTGTGATAGAAATGCTGGCAATGTTTCTGACTGCCATACTGCAGATTGCAATGAAGTTTAAAACAGACAGTATTATTCCATTGTTTGGAAGTGTTGCATATTTGCTTGTTATTCTTTTCTTTACAAATTCTTATTCCCATAAATTACCGCTTTTTAAAGCGATGGCTCTTATTCCAATGATATTAGTCATGATTCCCTATTTGTATATGGGTACAGAGGGTGGAGGCATTAAGTCGGGAATGCCAATCTGGATGGTACTTGGATTATTAATGATTTGTTTATTTACCAAGGGGATTCCCTGTATCGTATTATTTACGATGACTCTTTCCGTATATATAGGATGCGTAATCTATACATATCTGTTTATGTAGGATAAACTGGGCTTGCTTGAAGAGATATACTACTGTCAGGATAATATCATGGCTATTGTAGCAGTATCTTTGTCTTGCGGGATGATTATAAAATATCATCAGAAAATTGAGCAGGAAAAACTTAACGCACAGAACGCAAACGAGGCAAAGAGTAAATTCCTGACGAGTATGTCACATGACATCAGAACACCGATGAATGCAATAATTGGCATGACTGAAATGGCAAATTATTATATCGACGACAAAGAGAAGGTACAGGATTGCCTGAAGAAGATAAACGATTCGTCTTCCATGTTACTTCATTTGATTAACAATGTTCTGGATATGTCAGAGATAGAAAATCATGAGCTTAAGTTAAAAGAGTCGTCATTTGAACTGCGGGAACTGGTAGATAAAATATATGCAGTTCTTGAACAGACCGCCAATGCAAAGAAATTAACATTTGAAGTACGTTGTGAACAAATCAGAGATAATAGATTAATTGGAGATGTCGTCAGACTTAGGCAGGTGTTAATGAATCTTGTGAGTAATAGCCTGAAGTTCACACCACCTGGCGGAAAGGTCGGCCTTCTTATCAGACAAGAGGATAACGTAGAGAGTGGGTATGCTTCTTTCGTGATAGAAGTAAAAGATACCGGAATCGGTATGAAGCAGGAATTTATTGATACTATGATATTTAAACCTTTTGAACGGGATGACACAAGATATGTTAATAAGACCGAAGGAAATGGTATCGGAATGAGTATCACCAAGACAATCCTTGATGTTATGGGAGCTGGTTTGCAAATAGAAAGTGAAGCAGGGAAGGGAACTTCATTTCTTATTCATGTGAAACTAAAAGTAGATAGCGATGATACATGCGAAGAACATAATGAAATAAACAGCATACCAAATCTGGAAGGAAAAAGATTGCTTGTAGTAGAGGATAATGAGATCAATATGGAAATTATTGTATCTATACTGGAAAGAACGCAGGCTGAAATTAAACAAGCATGGAATGCAGAGGATGCCTTGAAAATATTTGAAGAATCAGAAGAGGGATATTTTAGTCTGATTTTCTTTGATATTCAGCTGCCTGGTATGAATGGTTACGAAGCAGTCAAGATAATCCGTGGTATGGACAGGCATGATGCGTCAGAAGTACCTATTTTAGCGATGACAGCAAATGCTTTTTCACAGGATGTAGAACAATCCTTATCAAGTGGAATGAACGACCATATATCAAAACCTATTGATATTGATGTACTATATAAAAAATTGCAAACTTATTTATGCTGAAAGAAAATGGATTATATAAGAAATTGTTGGTCTGAAAAGTATTATATAGGGGAGCACAAAAGAATATAGAGGGGAAAGATGAAGGAAATGAGTAAAAGTGAAGTTTCAATTATCATTCCGGCATATCAGCCGGATGATAAAATGATTAACGTGATTAAGAATCTTGTAAAGGCTGGATTTCCTGATCTATTAGTGGTCGATGATGGAAGTGAAGAATCACATAATCATATTTTTGAAGAAATACAAAAAATTCCTGAGTGTACGCTGTTGAAACATCCGATAAATCGTGGTAAAGGCGCTGCCTTAAAAACAGCAATTGCGTATTTTTTAAATAACAGACCGGATAAGCGTTGTGTCGTGACTGTTGATGCTGATGGTCAACATCTTACAAAGGACATAGAGGCTGTTGCTAATGCTGCACTGAATAGTGAAAAAATAGTGCTTGGTGTAAGGAACTTTTCCAATCCGGGTGTTCCTGCAAGAAGCAAAATGGGAAATAGAATAACATCCATTGTTTTTCGTCTTTTTTTCGGGATGAGAATTAAAGATACGCAAACAGGATTGAGAGCTTTTCCCCAAAAGTATCTTCCTGAATTGTTAAATGTGGAAGGTGATAGATATGAATATGAAACCAATATGCTTTTCTTTATGAACCGTCGGAATATTCCTTTTAAACAGGTAGAAATTTCAACGGTTTATCTTGATGACAACAAGTCATCGCACTTCAGAGCCGTACGTGATAGCGTACGTATATATGCACTTATCTTGAAATATTTATTCAGTTCTATTGCATCGGCAGTGATAGATGAACTGTTATTCTATATTTTTAAGGGATTTTCCTTTCTTTTATTTATACCAATACCGTTAACATATACGGCAGCATTTCTTGCGAGAGTAGTTTCTTCTTTTGTTAACTATGCAATAAATGCGAAACATGTATTTCATGGGAATGTGAATAGAAAGACAATGGTACGATACTATACATTAGCAGTATTGCAAATTGCGGTGTCTGCATCATTAGTGTTTCTGACAGAACATATTTTCCGTATAACTTCGCTAACATTAATCACATTAGTAAAAACCGCGATTGATACAATCCTGTTCTTTTTCAGTTTTCGTATTCAACATAAGTGGGTTTTTCACAATACAAAAAGAGAGGGGAAGGAATCAGTTAGATGAAAAAGAGGATATCGTTTAAAAGAGTATACATCATATATCTTTTTATTCTTATTTTGGCATCCATAGCATCAATAGCATATGTGAATGTGCTTTTACACCAGTATGAGGAACTTAGACCGGAACGGTGTATAGAGGAAGCAATAAATGAGCTTACAGCAGAAGCTACGCAAGGAAATTTATGGGAAAAATATAAGTTGACGGATATAAATGTGGGAGACTTTGAAAAGCATAGAGACGTGCAAAGTGAGTATTTTGCATTGTATACTGAAGGAAATCTTGAGTTTTCACAAAAAAGTGGGACACATCAAGAAGACGAGCTTTATTATCTGGTGGAAAATGATGATATTGTTCTTGCGGAAATTAAGTTAAAGGCAAAAGGTTCTGCTGTCACAAAGCTTGCTGTTTTTAGTTTTAGAGAGTGGCAGATTGAGTATGTTAAACCTATTATTGAGGCAAGTGAATATACCATTTCTGTTCCGGTTGATTTTTGTGTTAGTGTCAATGACATTACTCTGACTACGGAAGATGGTGTTATGAACAGTGATGATGAAATCACCTATACTATAGGAGACCTTTATCTAAAGCCGACTTTTGATATCAAAGATCAGGATGGAAATGAAGTTGCATATACTATTGACGATAAAAAGGTTAATGCAGAATTCTATCAATATACTTTAACACTTCCGGATTCACTGACAGTGAACGTAAATGGCGAAGCTTATCAGGGTACAGCAGTTGGAGATAATCGTGTACGCTATGATATCAGACTTCTGGAGAAACCAGAGGTTACCATTTCGGATTATTATGGAAATGCAATCAGCTATGAAGGTGGAAATGAGATTCCACTTACCAATATGACAATTACTGCAGACAGCAGATACATAATAGAAGTCTCCGGTAATGCTGTCCCGAAAGAAGCTATTACTATTTTTGCAAATAAGGAATATGAATATCTGGCTGATTATGTGGAAAATCTGCCACAAGTCAGTTTATATGATATTGCAATTCTTGAAAATGATGCCAAGATTGTAGTAACGGATATGAATGGAGAAAATGTTCCATTAGAACAGGGGAAAAACGTTTATGATTTCACGTTACAGAAGAATTATCTTGATGGAATTCCTGAGGCTGTAAGTTCGGAAATTGATGTTCTTGAGATTGCACAGTTGTGGAGCTTATTCATGTCAAATGATGTTCATTTTAAGAAGGTAGAGAAGTATCTGATTGCAGATTCTTACCAGTATGAAGTCGCAAAGAAGTATGCTACCGGAGAGGATATTACCTTCACAAGCCAACACACGCTTGCAAATCCGGCATTTACAGATAGCTCTGTTGAGAATTTTGTATGGATATCAGACAATTGTTTTTCTGTTGATATCAGTTTTGTTAAGCATATGATTTTGCGAGTAGGATCAAGGGTAGATGATAGGATGAATGATAGATTTTACTTCGTAAAATACGATGATACGGATGATGATAAGGATAATCCTACATGGAAAATAGTAAGTATGAAGGAGATTGTGAACAATGAAAAATAATGATAAATCCATCTCTTTTGGTAAAAAGCTGGGAATTTTTTTCTTGAGGATGATGGCATTTCTGCTAACGTTTATTATTGTACTTGTGGTAACATTGATGATATCTTTAAAAATGTTCTGTTCAGATTCTTTTCCCCATGTTCAGCAGACCTTTGTTACGACTATTCTTGAAACAGGACAGTTAAAATTTCTGGCATCTCTATTTTTAACAGCAGATGAAATACAGGAAATTGTTGATCAGAATTCCATGAAAGCATTCAACGATGAGATCAATACGGATCTAATTCAGGGAAGTGGATTTGGAAATATTAATGTTAAGACAGATTGTGTTCAAGAACCAACACAAGATATAGAAATCATTGAAGTTGCGGGAACAACCTTTACCGGAACGATGATGATAGTTAAGGACCCTTCAAGAATCAGTCTCGCAACAATTTATCCTTGGAGGGAGTATGGGGTAACTCTTGATGAACTTGTTACTTCGAATGATGCGATTGGGGGAATTAACGGAGGACTTTATAATTCTACGAATAATAGCGGAGGCAGTCCATATGGCGTAATTGTTTCCCATGGAGAAATTCAATACAATAAGCCTCAGGAATACCCGGGACTTGTTCTTATTGGCTTTACAGAAGATCATATCCTGCAGATTATAGACATTTCCAAGATGAATGCGAAGGATATTGAAAATCTGATAGCTGAAATGAAAATTCGTGATGCTGTAACATTTCAGGAAGAAGCGAGTGATGCCAATAATCATTTTGTGCAACTTATCATCAATGGTGAAGCGAGAGAGATGAATGGAATGGGAAGTGGATTGAATCCTCGAACAGCAATTGGTCAGCGAGCAGACGGAGCGGTTCTTATGTTTGTAACCGACGGCCGGGGAAAGTCTGGCCATTTGGGGGCTTCCTGCGCTGATCTCATTTCCGTTATGCAGGAATTTGGTGCAGTAAATGCTGTTAATCTTGATGGTGGAAGTTCCACATGCATGTACTATGATAATGAATATCTTATGACGAGTGTTACATTTTACTATTCTAATTCATCATGGAAATTACCGGCGGGATTTATTGTGAAATAGTGGGTAAAGAGTTCAAAGCGATACTGATTCGAATAATAAATATGAGTGAAGATAGCATTTCGGAAATAGAGAATTGATTATTGCCGGGGTGCTATTTTGCTTTGTTCGGAATAAAAGAATCAAGCAGTTATTTTGACAAGAATGGTTATATTAAAGGTTAAGGAAAAATTTGCGATGGCAGAGAAAATAATATGCTAATGTTCAATATATTGAATAAAAGTGTCGAATACGTCAAAAATATTCAAATTTGGAGTTGGTGAAATGGATATTAAAAGAGACAAGTACTTGGAAGATTTAATTAACAGAATGCATGAATCGCATATTGTTGCTATTGAGTTAGATCAAAGAAAGGATAAAAAATATCGAGATCCGAGATAGTTACACAGAAGTCCACAACCGTTCTGGAAGTGATTCTGTGAGCTTTATCGAGGTACAATTTTATATTGAAACATTTAGTGAGGACTAAATTAGCACTTTGAGATGGAGTATTCTGTCTGGCTGGTTTGGTCCTCTTTTTTATTATCATTGGCAGAGAGGAAGGATTGAATGAGCACAGTGTTAATTTGGTTCGTAGTTATAGTTGGAATTGTAGGAATACTGTTGTTTTGGTCATTGGCAAATACAGCAGGATGGGCAGA
>JALEWA010000123.1 GCA_022788085.1 Lachnospiraceae bacterium | reverse complement strand
GCTGACATCATCGAACTAAAGCCTAACGGCACCGCCGGATTAACGAGCTTTTTAATAATGGTATAAATCCCATATAAAAATCCAAGTCCTGCAAAAATACTTCCTGCCACGGTTGCAATACGAAGCGGAAGAATCGAGAATGCTGTAAATCCGTTAAACCATAGCCCCAGCAGCTTCTTCATGGTATAGCCGGATGCTCCCACCTCACGGCTTCTATGATTTACGGGAACATTGGTAATGTTCTTCGTAGCACGCAGTACAAGACCTATAATATATGGATAGCTCTTCTCATAAGCAAGCATACTCTCTACTACAAAACGCTTTGCTGCAAAATAACTTGTCAAATGCAGATCCCTGGGTTTTCCAAGCATGACTCTTGTCATGATATCATTCATCCAGGTACCAAAGTTACGAAACGCACTATGTTTCTTAGTATCATACTGTGCATAAACGACATCACTTCCCTCTTCAATTCCCGCAAGGAGCTTCCCAACCTCGTTAGCAGGTGTCTGTCCATCATCGTCAAGGCAGACCACAATATCGCCATCTGACTTACGAAGCCCTGCCATCAATGCAGAATGCTGCCCAAAGTTCTTGGCAAGATTAATTCCCGTAATATTGTCATACCGTTTGCAAAGCTTCTTAATCACGTCAAAGGTATTGTCAGGTGAGCAGTCATTAATCAGGAAAATATCATATTGATAAGCGTCCAATGTCTGCATAGTCTCACGAATTTCTGTCACTACGCCTTCCAATGTCTTCTCACTGCGATAACAGGGAATGATAAAGCTGACCTTTTTCTTATCATCCTGCTTTTTTTCTTTCTCCTCCGCAGGATTAATTGCTCCATAGAAGATCAGATCCTCATATTTTCCATCCAGAAACAACTCATCCTTCAGGTAGGATTCCATTTTGTAGCCGGCTTTTTCGTGCATTTTCCGGCTTCCCTGATTATAGCTTAAAACTCTTGCCGTAAGCTTATGGAGCTTCAGAGTAGAAAAAGCATACTCCAGTACAAGCTTTGCAGCTTCTGTACCAATCCCTCTTCCATATGCCTCTTCTTCCCCTAAAAAGATGCCTTCTTCTGCCTGACGGCTGGTCTCCTGAAAGTTTTGCAGATAAATAGAGCCTAATGGCTTGTCCGTCTCCAAGTCGCAGATAATGAACTGGATTACCTTCCCTGCCTCCACCTTATTATGAAGCCAGTTGATATGATCCTCTTTGCTGATGTTCTCACGGTATATGAAATTCTCTACGATTTTCTTGTCATTTCTCCATCGCACGACATTCTCGGTATCCTCTATGGTAATCGGACGAAGATAAATCTGATTTCCCTTGATTCTCAAATCCTTTTGTATCTGTTCCATTCCTTTACACCTTCCTGTATCTCATCCTCTTAAAAGCTTAACCGATAAACTGCGAAACATGGTGTTTCTCCGTCATATATGGTATCCACTCTTTCCGGTTCTATGTTCTGACCTTTAAAAGCATAATAGTCGATAAGCCATGATAAATCTTTATCACCGTCTGCCACAAAATATACACGCTCACCTGCGCACAAAGCACTTTCCAAATCAGAAATTTTTGACCTTGCAAGCTTTTCCTTCATAAGCGGGCTCTTTGAAAGCCATCCTCCACAGATATCAAAATTACGATAGCTGTTATCCACATTTTTAAAAATCTTTTCGGAATAAAAAACTCCCTCATAAGAGGTCGAAGAATACACATCTATTACATAATATGCCTCGGTATGTTCCTTACAATACGTAATCAATGATTCCCATCGGGAATTAATGCGTTCCCGGTTCTCATACTCTGTCCCGGTTCTTTGCAGATTACTGACAAACGCAGCTGCTGTACATAATGCAAGCAGAATATATACTCCTGCCCCCTGCGCCTTTGTCATCAGAAACTTTTCCGTACTCTCCTGCTTCCTTGTTGTCTCTCCTATAATCCAGCCCAGAAGTACCATGCTCTCTGCCAGCAGCAACGGGCAGGTAATTCTTTCCAGACTTCTATCCACCATAAATAAATATAACCACAATATGCTCCGAATAACCAGCAATAGAAGAATTTTCCAATAGCAGCCACTTTTTTTCCTGCCACTGGCAAGCAATATATAGGAAAAATAAAGGGCAAGCAGCAAATATGCATATACTCCGCTCTTCATTCCAAGCAGTTGCTCCTTATATAACCAGACCGCTTCCTTGAGATTCTTCTTACTGACAAAGCCTGCGGTCTTGGAAAGAGCCTGCCCTTCTCCTGCATGTGCCTCCTGATAGTCCACAAGCTTCTCCAGTAAATGTTCATCAATTTCTTCATCCAACGAAAAATTATAATTTTCCAGCAACGTATATTCTTCTCTTGCTAATCCTATCTCCTGATAAAATTCCTGATTCTCTTCATAAGAGGGTATTCCGTAAAAATCATATAATTTTGTCCTTGCATCAAAAAAGCTCTGGAAAGACTTCCAGTCATCATGATTCCCTGCCATTACTGTGGAAAGCTTATCCATGGAAAAAACTATCATCATCCCAAACAATGCGGCTCCCAAAATATACAAATACTTCTTTACATTATGAACTGTAAAGACTTTTTCCTGTGCCATCCACTTGCTAAAACCTGCAAGGAGTAAAAACGGTAACAACATAAGACACATTTCTGTACGTATCATAAAAGAAAGAATCACAAGCAATACTGGAACCAGATTCTGCTTAAGATACCGCCCCGGTGACTCCTTCTCTTCTCCTGTCAGGAACAAAAAGATTGCCGTCGCCATGCAGATACCACTTGTCACGCTATATTGAATCATAACAAACTGCCTGATCAAAAAGCCGGCTGCAAAAAGAGCTTCAAAAACAAGAGCTCCTATCTGCATCCACTGCTTCTTCACAAGCTTCGTAGATCTCCATGCAATCAATGCCACTGCCCCAAACTGACATATGCACAAAAACAAGCCATACCACGGAATTCCGGGGATGGCTTTGTAAAGCAGTGACACCACAAAGCTTAACGGGTAAAGCATCTGGACACTGTAGCCGCTTGGACTTCCTGTGTATGCTCCCGATATGATATCCTTTATCGTCGTATCATCATTCAAATCATAGTAGAAATCAAATGCTGTCGCTATGCCGGCTACAAAGAGCAACATGAAAAGAGCTACCTTCCACAATCTGCTAAAAGCCGGTTTCCTTAGGTCCTCCATCATACGTGGTAGAACTCCTTCACTTTACTTACAATATAGTCAACCTCTTCTTCCTTCAAGGTATAGTACATAGGAAGACGGAATAATCGTTCACTTTCTCTGGTCGTATATTTATCCTCTCCATGGAATTCTCCAAACTTGATTCCTGCCGGTGCAGTATGAAGCGGTACATAATGGAAAACGGACAAAATGCCATTTTCTTTTAAGAAGTTGATCAATGCTGTTCTTTCCTGTAAATCCTTTGCCTTTGCATAATACATGTGAGCATTGTGTACACATCCCTCCGGAACGGTTGGAAGCTCTAAAATGCCCCTTTCCTTCAATGGCTGCAGCAACTCATCGTATTGATTCCATCTTGCAAGTCTTGCATTCGTAATCTCATCTGCCATTTCAAGCTGCGCCCACAGATAAGCAGCATTCATATCACTTGGCAAATAGGAAGAACCATAATTCATCCAACGATATTTATCAACCTGGCCACGGAAATACTTGGAACGGTCAGTTCCTTTCTCTCGGAAGATTTCCGCATCCTCGATATATTTTTCATCCTTTAAAAGCAGGGCACCGCCTTCGCCCATGCTGAAATTCTTGGTTTCATGAA